>NZ_JAEUOI010000047.1 GCF_016790145.1 Propionivibrio sp.
TATCGCCCCCTTTGGCGGTATCGTCCACGCGCGAGCCAAACAGGTAAATCAACGCGTCGGCATCCGCCTGATAAATGGCATCGCTGATGGCTGACTGTTCTTCATTGGCTAAACGCATTTGATCCTCTGCCGAGTTCCAGAGGGGATGCAGACGAGCTCGTCAAAGCTGACAACCTCTTCGTCTGATTTTTCCAGCCAGTCAAACTCAAAATTTGAAACGATAAATCCGGCACCACCACTTGCTAAAATCATCCCATTCTCCGAAATACTTGGCTCTTTTGCGTCGATTGCTTTCTTGGGCGATATGGCATTTAAAATGGGTCGATTACTGTCGATCATTTTCGTCAGTAATAGCTTAACAGCCCAACAAGCGTTTGGCTTGGTCCTTCTGCTCGTTTCGAGCGGAGATTTTTACCAATGCTTCGGATTTTTTCAACATCAAAAAATAGACGACCCCGACCCGTGCCTGATCCAAAAAATCACGGCAGAACACGATCCCGCCGTTCATATCGCAGGGTTGCGCAAGTCCACATAAATTGCTCTGTGCTTAACCATTCGACCAGACCATGATGGGCTGGCCGTCGACGGAAGTATTTTGCTTACCGCAGCATTACGTCCATCGCATTCTCATCAAGTACCCGCAAGGCCTGGCGCTCGAAATTGAACTCACAAACAGCGGTCAGGGGGCCGGTGATTACCGAGGCTTCGTAGGTCATCAAGACAAGTTTTCCAACCTCAACATGGGCACTCATCAGGTCGGGGCAAGATTGCATGCGCTGCAGCACTTCAGCCACGGGAAACTGCTCACGATAGAGGCCAAAGGTCACGTGCGGGACATAGGTGGAATCCTTCTCGCCCGGCCCGTCACTCCCTAACGCTTGCCGAATCCGCGCGATGCCGGCCTCCTGGTCGTGCACAGTGAAGTAAGCGGCGGTGGTGAACGTTTCCGGCCTGCCGATGGCGAGCGAAAATGGGCGTAGTCGAGCAGATTCCAGGGATGCGATGTGCGATTTGAATAGGGCCGGTGTGTAGTCATCATCGAGACCGTCAGCGGAACCGGGGAATCCGCAGATGCACACGGTAATATGCGGCTTGCGGCCATAGTGAGGCAGGAGATAGCGCTCCAGATGTTGACGCACACGTAAGCTAGCCGCGCACAGCTTCGGGATGTCGAGATCAATGGCCCAGACTGCATAGCGGGGCCGGCCCTTACGCCAATCGACGAAATCCCTTTGAATACTGGCCACCGTCCATGCCGTATCCAGGTCAGCATGCGCCGTGGATTCAGTCTGTGTTCTGGAAGTCATTGCGAACCATCAGGCAGCCTCAGGATTTGGCAAATTCAAAACAGCGAAATGATTTTGTGTTGTGACAATCAATAAACTCACGCCGAATACCGAATTCCACTTAAGCTTGGGACGAGTAGCAAACGCATCGGGTCATCTCAACAACGCCGATCAGATGAAAAGCCACCTTCACGGTGAATGTCCCAGGAGCTCCGATATTCCGAGGTAACATTCCCCCGGCAAAGCCGGGGGCCTTAATTGATGGGCCGCTCAAAGCGGCTGATCGAACACCAAGGTTCTTGTGGCTCCTCATACCTTCTCTGCTCACTACTAACGGCACGGCACCCTCCTCAGCACTCAAAACTGCCCAACGCATTGCCATCATCCTTTCCACACAAGCGCTTCGAATGAAGTTCCACGACCAGTCAGATACCATTCAACTCAAAACCGCCAACTAAAAGTGGCAGCTAAGTTTGCGTCACCGCTGCGCGAACGTCTCGAAGTCCTCGACCGGCACCGGTCGGCCAAAAAGATAACCTTGGTAGGCATGGCAGCCCTGGTGCGCGAGAAAGCCGCGTTGCGCATCGTTTTCAACCCCTTCGGCAATTACCAGCAGACCCATGGTCTCAGCGAGAACGACGATCATTTGCGCAATGGCGGCATCATCGGGGTCGTCGGGGATTCCCCTGATGAAGCTCTGGTCGATCTTTAATTGATCGAGCGGCAGGCGTTTCAGATAAGACAGCGATGAGTAGCCTGTGCCAAAGTCGTCGAGGGAAAAACCAACCCCTTTCTCCTTGAGTGCGTTCATTTTGACAATGACATCCTCGACGTCATCCACCAGCAGACTCTCGGTCAGTTCGAGTTTGAGTCGACGTGGATCAGCTCCGGTTTGCGCGAGGAGAGTCACGACCCGATCGACAAAATTCTTGCTGTGCAACTGGCGGGCGCTGACATTGACCGAAATCGTGAGATCGTCCAGCGGCGGGCGGTACGACCAGGCGGCCAATTGCCTGCAGGCCGTTTCCAGCACCCACTGGCCAATCGGAAGAATCAATCCGGTGTCTTCGGCGAGGGAAATGAATTCACCGGGAAAGACGAGGCCACGCTCGGGGTGCTGCCAGCGTATCAATACTTCGGCACCGAAAACCCGGCCGGTTGAGTCAACCTGGGCCTGGTAGAACAACAGGAATTGCCGTTCGGCGATCGCCCGGTGCAGATCAAGCTCGATGGCGGCACGCGCGGTAACCACGGCCTGCATCTGCGGATCGAAGAAGCGCAGGGTGTTGCGACCTGCCGCCTTGGCCCGGTACATCGCCAGATCGGCGCGGTGCAGCAGTTCCTCGACGAGTTCATGACTGTCGGCAAACAGGGCAATGCCAATGCTGGCCGTGCAGTTTCGCGAGTATTCGGCGAGTTGGTAGGTTTGGTTTAGGGTGGCAAGAATCTTTTCACCGACAGTTTCTGTCTGGGCCGCGGCGTTCTCGGCGCTGGCGCTCAGATCATTGAGCATCACCACGAATTCGTCGCCACCAAGGCGAGCCACGGTGTCGCCTTCGCGTACGCAACCGATCAGACGTTGAGCGACTTGCTGCAGCAGCAAATCGCCTGTGTCGTGGCCGAGTGTGTCGTTGACCGACTTGAAGTTGTCGAGGTCAATGAACAGCAAGGCACCTTCGCGTTGATGGCGCGATCGTCTCGCCAGCGCCTGTCCCAGCCGATCGATGAGCAGCCGCCGGTTTGGCAGGCCAGTCAACTGGTCATAGAACGCAAGGTGGTCGATCTTTTCATCCGCCGCCTTGCGCTGGGTCAGGTCGGAGAATACCGCGACATAGTGGGAGGTGATGCCCGACTCATCGCGGATGGCGGTGATACTCAACCATTCCGGGAAAATTTCGCCGTTTTTTCGCCGGTTCCATATTTCTCCCTGCCAGTGCGCGTCGGCTTTCAGCGCGTCCCACATCGCCTCGTAGAAGGCCTTGTTCTGGCGCCCGGAAGCAAGTATGCGCGACGTCTGGCCGACAATTTCATCGCTCGTGTAACCGGTGATTCGCGTGAATGCATCATTGATGGCGAGAATCCGTTCATCGGCATCGGCAATCGTAATGCCCTCGGTTGCATTGTTGAAAACTTCTGCGGCCAATTTGAGCTGTTTTTCGGCTGAGCGCCTAACTTCGATTTCCGTTAGCAGGTTTCGGTTCGATTCGTTTAGCAATTGCGTGCGTTGCTGGACTCGCTCATCGAGGTTGCGGTTCGCCTGCTCGATGTTGTTCAACGATACCTCGAGCAGTGAGGCCTGGCGGTCAATGATCCTCTGGGCACGAGCCACCAGAAAATAGAGCAGACCATAGAGTAAAGCCAGCAGAATGAAGACGATAGCGAAGACGATGAGCCGCGTTTTTTCAAGGTGGGAAACGAAGGCGGTGACGTCGCTGTAAATCTCGATGACCCCGACGATTGTCTTTTGCTCGTCGCGAACTGGCAGGTAAGAGGCAATGACGTCGAGATCGCTGACGCTACCCTCGAAACTGTCCATCGTGTCACGGTGAATCAGGGTACTCGCCGCATTGCCCTTCTTCGCGGCCAGGAAACCCGGATTGCCGCTCTTGTCTTCACCAGTCTGCGCCGGATCGCTGGAAAATACCGTGACGCCGTTCAAGGCATAAATCTTGACCTTCACGACGTCCGTTCCCTTCATGTGCTGGGCGACCAGATCGTAAAGGCGCGAATGGTTGGCCATTGCACGCAACGTATCAGCGGTGGCGCTGCCATGCTCGTCTATGAGCCCCGAGAATTTCGGCCAGAGTGCGTTGGCAAATGCCTTGGTCAGTGCATTATTGCGCCCCTCGGCAAGGTTCTTGAGGTCGCTGAGGGCAAGGTACTGGTAGCTCCAGCCCAGCAGCAGCGCAATGAGGATCGTACACAGAAGGCTGGCCAGAGAAAAATACCGCTTTAGAGCAAAACGTTTGCGCTTTGGTAAGTCAATGACGCCTTGCTCCATCTCGTGTCTCTCTGTTGGTGATCCAGCGTATCAAGAACTGTCTACCGAACTATATCAAAACCGTTGAAGATTTTTTGTCGGCCAACAAGCTGCTATCGCCGGTGCATCGTGTCGGAATCGATGCACTGTTTTTCCTGTGTTTTCGTTAGCACCGCGCTCCCAGGAGGCGTCGGGATGCGCTTGGTTACAGGAAACACCTTTAAATCAGGAGGAACTTCCAAGAGTACAAACAGATACATTCTGTTGCATAACGTGGCTTGCGTCGTAATTCCTTTGCACTTATTTTCTCTTCCCATCCCGCCAACCTTATAGCACCGGACACAATCATGACTGCCAGTACACAGAGGGCCCAAACCAATCGCTCCGTCCATATGATCACAAATCCGTATCCGGACGCCGAAGAGCGCAGTGAAATCCTGGCGCTTATGCGATTCACGAAAAGGGGTATGTGCGCCATTGAGATATCGGAAGCCAACTTTCTGCCCCTGCAGAAGGCAATGGCACATCTTCAGGAATTGATGGCCTGCGGGAATATTGTGCGTGTCCTCAGAGATGGTGTCCTTTTGCATGAGTTGCCTTGATGGATTTGATCCAAAGGCCTCCGATTGCCACGCTTTCTGTGAACACGCCCTAGCGCTTGGTCTCGCCGGCTGTGACGAACCCGAAGACATAGTCGGTGTTGTAGGTTCGCACGTACAACCTGTCGGCACGGAGTACCAGGTCGTCTGGACCGCTCTTCACAGGCACCCGCTGCACCACCCGGCCGTCTGCCTTGTTGAGTACGTAAAGAAAATCCGGCTCGCCTGTGAATCCATAGCCGCAGATGATGGCGTCTTCCCGAATTAAAAAGTTACGGGCATTGCAGACAAGGGGCTGGCTGCGCCACAGTATCCGGTTCTCCGGCACGCGGATGGCCGTTATGTAGGCGTTGTACCCCTTGGACGATCGGGCGTAGGTCGAATGGCTGTGAGCGACGTAGATGATGTTGCCCTCCAGTTGGGCCCAGTTGGTCGACATCTGGATGAACTGTTTGTCCTTGCGCTCGAAGTCCTGCGGCCACTCGTAGAGCGAGAAATCGAAGGCGAATAGCTGCTTGCCGGTCTTAGGGTCAATAGCCAGCAGGTAGCGCCCTTCGGAAAAATTGGCACCATAGATGGCGAACAGCGGTTCACCACGAATGACCTTGACGACCATCAGGCCGTTCAGAGTGGTCGGTACCGATGCCGGCAGATTGCCGGCAAGTTGCCGGAAGGGATTGGGGACCTCGTAGGTCGGCCTTTCGAGTCCGTTGCCGACCCACCAGTCGGCGTCGTCGGTGATCTGGTTCGGCGCTTCAGAAATCTTCAAGAGGCGCAACGGCGTATCGGGCTGACGACCAATGGTCGGCAAGACAAAATAATCGGCGGGCGGCGGCTCGACTACCACAAGCTTGACGTCCTCATGGGGAGGCGATGCGTGCTCCGGCTTTAGCGCCGATGGGGCCTCGGCGACGACCTTCGAGTCGGTTTGCGCTGTCTCGTGCTGAGTAGATGCCGAATCGGGGCCGGCCAGTTTGCTGATGATCCAGATGGCCGTCAGGGCGCCGCCGACAGCAAGGGCCAGACGCTTGGGGGTCCAGCCGGTTCGGCGAGCGGTGGCAGTTGTGCCCGCGGCTCGTGAATCGGTAACCTGAGGTTCAGTCCGCGCTCCGGGGGGCGGGCTCACAGTAGAGGCATCAAGGGCAGACGTTTTGACGGGAAGCACATTGGCAATGTCGTCAAGCAACCGCCGGATTGCCGGGTCTTCGGCTCCATCGTGCCAGTGGGTCAGGTTGGCTGCCTGAATGCTCCGGAAACCCAGAGGCGGTGCGACATCGTCGAGCAGGACGGGAACCAGGATTTCGCGTCGCAGGCCTTCATCCGCTTCCTCATGGACCCATTTTGAAGCGATGGAATGGCGGGTCCAGAGTACGACCACGCAACGGGCGTCGGTGATGGCGCTTTCGATCAATTGCCGGTAGCTCTTGCCGGCCGGAATCGTCCGATCCCACCATACCGACAGGTGGTTGGCTTCCAGAATGGCCACCAGGGCGCGAACGCGCTCAATATCCTCGTGGGAATAGCTAATGAAAATGTCGTTCATTGCAGATCCGCGAAGCGTTCCATATTCCTCCGGCGGTCGATGGGCTATCGGCAAAAAAACCTATTCAGTGCCAATGGGTTCAGCATCGAATTGAATTCAGGAATATCTACCTCTTTACTGTTTCTGAACTGACCTGAAATATTTCCCAAGAGTAATAAAAGGCGAGTTGCCCGGCACCCCGCCCTTAGTGACCCTAACCTCACCGTCTAGAAGTGCAGCGGACGTTTATCGCAGGCCAGGGCGGCTTCGTGCACCACTTCCGACAGTGTCGGGTGGGCGTGGCAGATACGCGCGAGGTCTTCGCTGGCGGCGCCAAATTCCATCGCCACCACGGCTTCGGAAATCAGTTCGGAGGCATTGGCGCTGATGATGTGTACGCCGAGGATGCGGTCGGTTTTGGCGTCGGCCAGCATCTTGACGAAGCCGCTGGTATCGCCCATGCCGAGCGCACGGCCATTGGCGGCAAAGGGAATCTTGCCGGTCTTGTAGGCGACGCCAGCGGCCTTGAGCTGCTGTTCGGTCTGGCCGACCCAGGCGATCTCCGGGCTGGTGTAGATGACCCACGGAATGGTGTCGAAATTGCAATGACCCGACTGCCCGGCCATCATCTCGGCGACCATGACGCCCTCTTCCATGGCCTTGTGCGCGAGCATCGGGCCGGAGACGACATCGCCGACTGCCCATACGCCCGCCAGGTTGGTACGGCAGTGCCCGTCGACATCGATGCGGCCTCGCTCGTCAAGCCTGAGGCCGACGGCTTCGGCGTTCAGACCCTCGGTGTTGGGGATGCGCCCGACGGAGACGATCAGGCGATCGGCGTCGATCTTCTGAGCCTTGCCGTCCTTGTCGGTATAGGCAATGGAAACGCCCTTCTTCGAGGCCTTGACTTCGCCGATCTGCACACCGAGCTGGATGTTCAGACCCTGCCTGGCAAACACCTTGGCGGCTTCCTTGGCGACATCGATGTCGGTCACCGATAGGAAATCGGGCAGGGCTTCGAGAATGGTGACTTCGGAGCCGAGACGGCTCCAGACGCTGCCCATCTCCAGGCCGATCACGCCGGCCCCGATGAGCGCGAGCTTCTTCGGAACGGCCTCCATGTCGAGCGCACCGACGTTGTCGCAGATGATCTTGTTGTCGACCGTAATGCCTGGCAGGTGACGTGCGCTGGAGCCGGTAGCGATGATGACCTGGGTGGCGTCTACAAGTTCTTCACCGACCTTGACCTGCCAGCCGCCTTCGCTTTGCGCGACAAAGGAACCGTGGCCATTGAGCAGGGTGACCTTGTTCTTCTTGAACAGACCCTTGATGCCGCTGGTGAGCTGATTGACGATGGTGTTCTTGCGCCCGATCATCGTCGGCACGTCGATTTTTGGCGTTCCCACCGAGATGCCCTGCGTTGCAAAGCTGTGCCCGGCTTCGGCAAACAGGTGCGAGGTGTGCAGCAGCGCCTTCGAGGGAATGCAGCCGACGTTCAGGCAGGTGCCGCCGAGGCGTGGCTCGCCCTTCGGGTCAGCGTAGGCATTGGATTCACAGCAGGCTACATTGAAGCCGAGCTGGGCAGCACGGATGGCCGCCACATAGCCGCCGGGGCCGCCGCCGATCACGAGAACATCAAAATTTTTTGACATGGTTACACCGTGAGGAGTGAAGAGTGAGGGGTAAGGAGCAAAATCATCGATCGGTTACCCGCTCACGGATTGTTCGAATCAAGGAGGAAGAATCGGGAGCGGAGAATATTCACTTCACTCCCTGCTCCTGCCTCCTCACTGCGTCCTAGACGCCCAGCAGCAGGCGGGCCGGGTCTTCCAGCGCTTCCTTCATGGCGACCAGACCGAGTACCGCTTCGCGCCCGTCGATGATGCGGTGGTCATAGGACATGGCGAGATAGTTGATCGGACGAACAACCACCTGACCGTTTTCGACGACCGCCCGATCCTTGGTGGCATGAATGCCGAGAATCGCCGATTGCGGCGGGTTGATGATCGGCGTCGACAGCATCGAACCGAAAATGCCGCCGTTCGATATCGAGAAGGTGCCGCCGGTCAGGTCTTCCATCGACAGCTTGCCGTCCTTAGCTTTCTGGCCAAAATCGCCAATGGTCTTCTCGATGTCGGCAATGCTCATCTGGTCGGCATCGCGCAGGATCGGTACCACCAGACCGCGCGGGCTGCCGACGGCAATACCGATGTCGATGTAGCCGTGATAGACAATATCGGTGCCGTCAACCGAGGCGTTGATGATCGGGAACTTCTGCAGGGCAGCAACGGCGGCCTTGACGAAGAAGCCCATGAAGCCGAGACGGACACCGTGCGCCTTTTCGAACTTGTCGCCATACTGCTTGCGCAAGGCCATGACCGGAGCCATGTTGACCTCGTTGAAGGTGGTCAGGATGGCGTTGGTCGATTGCGACTGAACCAGCCGCTCGGCGACTCGCGCGCGCAGACGCGACATCGGCACACGCTGCTCCGGACGATCACCCAGCGCGAGCGTTACGCTCGGCGCGGGCGCCAGGGTAACGGCCGACTTTACAGAAGAAGGTGCAGGAGGCGGCGTTCCAGGCGCTGGCGTTGTAGCTGCTTTGGCCTTTGCCGCCAGTGCGTCTTCCTTGGTCACGCGACCGCCGCGACCGCTACCGGCCACATCTGCAGCGGCGACCCCTTTTTCGTCGAGAATCTTGCGCGCGGCCGGCATCGCCACGCCGGCGCCCGGCGCTCCGGCAGCCGGCCTCGATGCCGGGCTGGCGGCGGGCGCGGGCGGTGCAGCAGGCGGTGCGGCAGGCGCGGCCTTGGCCGGCGACGCGGACGACGCTACCGTAGCCGTGCCCTCGGTATCGATTCGGGCAATCAGTTCACCGGCCACGACCGTGTCGCCATTCTGCTTGATGATTTCTGCCAGCACGCCGCTCGCGGAGGCCGGTAGCTCAAGAACGACCTTGTCGGTCTCGATATCGATCAGGTTCTCGTCTCTCGCTACGGCTTCACCGACCTGCTTGTGCCAGGTCACAAGGGTCGCTTCGGCGACGGACTCTGATAGCTGCGGAACTTTGACGTCGATGATCATGTTCACTCCGATTCAAGCATATTTATATTGTTCGATTTCGCCCAGTGCGGACTCGATCAGTGCTTTTTGCTGTGCATTGTGTTTGCTGTAATAGCCCGCCGCCGGGGAAGGAGACGCCGGACGCGACACCAGCAACAGATGCTGTTTGCTGTTGAACGAGCGATCAAGATGCTGGCGCGAGGCAATCCAGTACCAGGCACCCTGGTTACGCGGTTCTTCCTGACACCAGACGATCTCGGTGGCCTTCGGATACTTCGAGAGTTCGGCGACAAACGATTCCTGCGGGAAGGGATAGAGCTGCTCAAGTCGGGCAATCGCGATCGTCGAGATGTTCTTCTCGCGGCGTGCTGCAATAAGATCGTAATAAACCTTGCCGGAACAGAAAATTACGCGTTTGACTTTCTTGGCATCGATCGGATCGACTTCACCGATCACGCGCTTGAACTCGCCCTTGGTCAGTTCGTCCATGGTCGAGACGGCGTCCTTGTGGCGCAAAAGCGATTTGGGCGTGAACACGATCAACGGCTTGCGTTGCTTGCGTATGGCCTGCCGGCGCAACATGTGGAAAACCTGCGCCGGCGTCGAGGGCTGGCAGACTTCCATGTTCATCTCGGCGCACAACTGCATGAAGCGTTCGATGCGTGCCGAGGAGTGTTCCGGCCCCTGACCTTCATACCCATGCGGCAGAAACAGCACGAGACCGCAGGCACGGCCCCATTTCGCTTCGCCCGATGCGATGAACTGATCGACGACGACTTGAGCGCCATTGAGGAAGTCGCCGAACTGGGCTTCCCAGATCACGAGTTCGAAAGGGTTCGATGTTGAATAGCCATATTCAAAGGCCAGCACCGCTTCTTCGGAGAGTACGGAATCAAAGCACTGGAAGTGCGCCTGTTTTTCCTGCAGGTTGGCCAGCGGATAATAGGCGCCTTCGTCCCACGACTCGCGTTTCTGATCGTGCAGCGCAGCGTGACGGTGAAAGAAGGTGCTGCGACCGACGTCCTCACCGGAAATGCGAACGCCATAGCCGGAAACCAGCAAGGAAGCATAGGCAAGGTTTTCGGCCATGCCCCAGTCGAAGGGAACACTGCCCTGCCCCATCAGGCGACGGTCGTCGATGATTTTCTTGACGCGGCTGTGCAGCGTGAAGCTCTCGGGAACCGTCGCCAGCCGGTCTGACAGCCGCTTGATTTCCTTTGCGGGTACGGTGGTATCACAGATCTCGATGTATTTCGTCGGCAGGTACGGCGCCCAGTCGATTGTCATCGGATGGGTGTGGCCGGAAATCACCGGGTTGTACAACAACTCCCCGCGATCCAGATGGTCACGGTAACTCTGGATCATATCCTCTGGCCCATCGCCCGGCAGCACCCCTTCGGCGACCAGTTTGTTGGCGTAGAGCTGGCGTGTACCCGGATGCGCGGATATGCGCTTGTACATCAGCGGCTGCGTGACCATGGGCTCGTCCTGCTCGTTGTGGCCAAGCTTGCGGAAACACACGATATCAATGACCACATCCTTCTTGAATTCATGCCTGAACTCGACGGCCAGACGGGTCACCAGAGCCACGGCTTCTGGATCATCGCCATTGACGTGGAAGATCGGCGCATTGGCCATCTTGAAGATGTCCGTACAGTAGATCGTCGAGCGCAAGTCACGCGGATCGGAGGTGGTGAATCCGATCTGGTTATTGACAACGATGTGTACCGTGCCACCCGTACCATAGCCGCGGGTCTGCGAGAAATTGAGCATTTCCTGGTTGACGCCCTGACCGGCGACGGCGGCGTCGCCGTGAATCAGCACCGCCACAACCTGATCGCGTCCTTTACTACCACGACGGCACTGGCGGGCATAAACGGCACCGGCGACCACCGGGTTAACGATTTCAAGGTGCGAGGGATTGAAAGCCAGCGTCAGGTGGCAGGGGCCGCCGGGAGTCGAAACGTCGGACGAGTAGCCGAGGTGGTACTTGACGTCACCGGAGGTCAGATCCTGCGCCTTTTTGCCTTCGAACTCGTCGAACAGCATCGCTGGTTCCTTGCCCAGCGTATTGACCAATACGTTGAGCCGTCCACGGTGCGCCATGCCGACGACGATGTCATCGACACCAACGCTCCCTGCTGTACGAATCAACTCGTCCAGTGCAACAATCAGTGACTCGCCGCCCTCGAGCGAAAACCGTTTCTGGCCAACGTAGCGGGTATGCAAATAGCGTTCAAGCGTTTCAGCAGCGGTCAGGCGCTCAAGAAATCGGAGTTTCTGGGCCGGGGTGTAGGTGCCCTTGCCGCGAATCGGCTCGAAGCGTGCCTGCAGCCAGCGCTTTTCCGCAATGTTGTCGATGTACATGTACTCGACAGCAATCAGGCTGCAATAGGTCTCCTTGAGCGCATCGAGAATCTGGCCAAAGGTGGCCCGCTCGGCTACGCCCTTGAACGAACCGGCGTTGAACGGGGTGTTGATATCGGCATCGGTCAGGCCGTAGAAAGAAGGTTCCAGTTCCTGGAGTACCGGTCTTGTCTGCCGCTTGAGCGGATCAAGATTGGCCCAGCGCGCTCCGAGCGTGCGGTAGGCACTGACCATTTGTAGAACGCTGACCTGTTTCTTGTCATCCACCGGCATCGATGCAGCAGCGCGATAGCCGCCTTTCTTTGCCTGTTCGGCAAAGGCGTTGACTACCGGCAGATGCGGAACATCGCGGGCTACCGTGCCGGGCAGTTGCGCCAGCTTGTCGAAGTAGTCACGCCACTCGCCAGAAACAGAGGCGGGATTATCGAGATAGTTTTCGTAGAGTTCTTCCACGAAGGGGGCATTGCCGCCGAACAACAAAGAGGTTCCGAACAACTGATTCATCATGGCAGTTACCTGTGGTCAAGGATTCTGGGGCATTCTACCGAGAAGTAGGCCAGCTTTGACACCTGCCGGCCAAAAAAGAAGACAGCGGAAATCAGCGCTGCCTTCTTTTTTCCTAGCGCCTGTCAAGCGGCGGAACGTCGCGTGCAGGCGTTCCGATATAAAGTTGACGCGGGCGACCGATCTTGTATTCCGGATCGGCAATCATCTCCTCCCACTGCACCATCCAGCCAACCGTGCGCGCCAGCGCGAAGATGCAGGTGAACATCGAGGTCGGAATGCCAATGGCCTTCTGTACGATACCCGAGTAGAAATCGACGTTCGGATAGAGCTTCTTCTCGATGAAGTATTCGTCTTCCAGTGCGATTTTTTCCAGTTCCATGGCCAGCTTGAACAGGCGGTCGTTCTGCAGGCCCTGCTCCTTCAGAACGTCGGCGCAGACCTTGCGCATCAAGGTAGCGCGCGGATCGAAGTTCTTGTAGACGCGGTGGCCAAAGCCCATGAGCTTGAAGGGATCGTCCTTGTCCTTGGCACGCTTGATGAACTCGGGAACGCGCGATACATCACCGATCTCTTCAAGCATCTTGAGGCAGGCCTCGTTCGCGCCGCCGTGCGCCGGACCCCACAGACAACCGATTCCCGCCGAAACGCAGGCATACGGATTGGCACCCGAGGACCCGGCCAGACGTACGGTCGAGGTCGAGGCGTTCTGCTCGTGATCGGCATGCAGGGTGAAGATGGTGTCGAGCGCATGCACCAGAACCGGATTGGGCTTGTATTCCTCACACGGCGTAGCGAACATCATGTGCATGAAGTTGGCGGTATAGTCCAGATCATTGCGCGGATACATGAAGGGCTGGCCGGTATGGTACTTGTAGGCGCAGGCAATAATCGTCGGCAGCTTGGCCACTATCCGGTTGAAGCTGATGTTGCGGTGCTCGGCGTCGGAGAAATCCTCCGCTTCGTGATAGAACGCCGACAAGGCGCCGACAACACCGACCAGAACGGCCATCGGATGGGAGTCGCGACGGAAGCCCTGGTAAAACTTGACCATTTGCTCATGCAGCATGGTGTGCTGCTTGATGGTCGCTTCGAAATCTTTTTTCTGCTTGGCGTTTGGCAGTTCGCTGTGCTTGAGCAGGTAAGCCACATCGAGAAAGTTGCACTTCTCTGCCAGTTGCTGGATCGGATAGCCGCGATACAGCAGTTCGCCCTTGTCACCGTCAATAAAGGTGATTTTCGAGCAGCACGCGGCGGTGGACAAAAACCCGGAGTCGTAGGTGAACATCCCGGCCTTGGCACCCAGGCTTCGAATGTCAATACAGTCGTTGCCGATAACCGGCGTCATGATCGGAAAATCGATGGGATCCTGTCCCTCGATAGTCAGGGTTGCCTTGCGTTCGGTGGTCATCACAATCTCCGGTTCAGGTTTTTGAAGTCACTTGATCAACGAAAAGCCCCGCTGTCGGGACAGAACCAACACTTTACTTCACTTTGACGTTACGCAACATGGTCACGACTTCGGCTTGCACCGAATTTTCACACTCGCGCTTGCCCGTAATCAAAGGCCAGAGCTCAAGATCTTCCATATCGGCCAGCGCGACAAACACCGCCGCCTGTTCCGGAGTCAAGCCTGCGTAATGCTTGTCGAGAAAGCTTCCCAGCAGTATGTCCATCTCCAGCATGGCGCGGCGCGTACAACGCCAGCGCAGACGGTTCAATTCCGCGCCAGCCTCCATCAAATCGCCCGCCTGACCATCATTTCCTTGATCTTGCCGATGGCCTGAGTCGGATTCAGCCCCTTGGGACAGACCTCGACACAGTTCATGATGCTGTGGCAGCGGAACAGGCGATACGGATCTTCAAGATCGTCAAGCCGCGCATTCGTTGCTTCATCGCGCGTATCGGCAATGAAGCGATAGGCGTTCAGCAGGCCGGCCGGACCGACAAATTTATCCGGGTTCCACCAGAACGATGGGCACGATGTCGAGCAGCAGGCGCAGAGAATGCACTCGTAAAGACCATTGAGTTCTTCACGATCCTCTGGTGTCTGCAGACGTTCGCGGTCCGGCGGCGGCGAGTCGTTGATCAGGTAGGGCTTGATCGAGTGATATTGCTTGAAGAACTGCGTCATATCGACGATCAGGTCACGAATGACCGGAAGACCCGGCAACGGGCGCAAGACAACCGGCTGTTTGAGCTCGCTGATCTCGGTCAGACAGGCCAGGCCATTCTTGCCGTTGATGTTCATCGCGTCGGAACCGCAAATCCCCTCACGACAAGAACGGCGGTACGAAAGCGAATCATCCTTGGCCTTGAGCTTGGTCAGCACATCGAGCAGTTTGCGGTCGATGGCAGGATCAACCTCGATCGAGATGTCCTGCATGTAGGGCGCGTTATCCTTGTCAGGATCGTAGCGATAAATCTTGAATTGCATGGTACTCATAATTCATTGACTCCTGGACGTAAAAGTACCGCGATCAGTAGGCGCGGGTCTTGAGCGCGATGGTTTCGACGGATAGTGGCTTGAGATTCACCGGCTTGTAGCTCAATCGGTTGCCTTCGCGATGCCACAGGGAGTGTTTGAGCCATATCTCGTCGTCGCGTCCGTTCGGATTGGCGGCGGTATCCGGCGCATCGTCCCGCACATGCGCACCGCGCGACTCCTTGCGCGCCTCAGCAGAAACCATGGTCGACTTGGCCACTTCGATCAGGTTGTCGAGTTCAAGCGCTTCGACGCGGGCCGTGTTCCAGGTCTGCGACTTGTCGCCGATCTCGGTCAGGTGCACCGCTTTCTCGATGTCACAGATCTTGCTCACTCCTTCCACCAGCATGTCCTTGAAGCGGAACACACCGCAGTGCTTCTGCATCGTGCGCTGCATTTCGAGTCGTGTTTCATTGACGCTGGCACCGCCCTTCTGCGTATTCAGGCGATTCAGACGGGCCAGCGTGCGCTCGGCGAAATCGGCCGGAAGCTCCTTCAGGTCTTTCGGATCCGCTTTGATGGCTTCAACCACCGAATCACCCGAGGACTTGCCAAACACCAGCAGATCGAGCAGCGAGTTGGTGCCCAGGCGATTGGCCCCGTGCACCGAAGCACAAGCGCATTCGCCGGCCGCATAGAAGCCCTTGACGGTGCTGCCATCCGGATTGACGGCCTGGCCGTGGTAATTGGTCGGAATTCCGCCCATCTGATAATGACAGGTCGGTACCACCGGAATCGGCGCCTTGATCGGGTCGATACCGGCGAACTGGATCGAAATTTCGCGGATACCCGGCAAACGCTTCATGATCGTCGCCGGATCGAGGTGCGTGATGTCGAGCAGCACGAAGTCCTTGTGCGGCCCGCAGCCGCGACCTTCGTTGATTTCGGTCACCATGGCCCGCGAAACGACATCGCGCGAAGCCAGATCCTTGGCGTTAGGGGCGTAGCGTTCCATGAAGCGCTCGTTGTCCGAATTGCGCAGGATGCCGCCTTCGCCACGCACGCCCTCGGTAATCAGCACGCCGGCACCGGCAACACCGGTCGGATGAAACTGCCAGAACTCCATATCTTCGAGTGCAATACCAGCGCGTGCTGCCATGCCGAGGCCGTCACCGGTGTTGATGAAGGCATTGGTCGACGAATAGTAGATGCGTCCGGCGCCGCCGGTGGCAAAGATGGTGGCCTTGGCGTGAAAGGCGACGACATCACCGGTTTCCATTTCCAGCGCGATGACGCCGAGTACCTGCCCTTCCGCGTCACGAATCAGATCAAGCGCCATCCATTCAACGAAAAACTGGGTATTGGCCCGCACGTTGCGCTGATAGAGTGCATGCAGCATGGCGTGACCGGTCCGGTCGGCGGCCGCGCAAGCGCGACGAACCGGTTTTTCGCCGAAGTTGGACATGTGGCCACCGAAGGGCCGCTGATAAATCTTGCCCTCGTCGGTGCGGTCAAATGGCATGCCGAAGTGCTCAAGTTCGACCACCGCCTCGGGTGCCTTGCGGCACATGTATTCGATGGCATCCTGGTCGCCGAGCCAGTCGGATCCCTTGACGGTGTCGTACATATGCCAGTGCCAATGATCTTCCTCGGAGTTGCCCAGCGAAGCCGAAACACCACCCTGCGCCGCAACCGTGTGCGAACGCGTAGGAAAAACCTTGGACAGGACAGCGGTCTTCAGGCCGGCTTCGGAAAGTTGAATGGCGGCGCGTAGACCGGCACCGCCGGCTCCGACGATCACCGCGTCAAACTTGCGAACGGGTATGGTTATCTTGCTCACTTAAATTCTCCACAGAATCTGCACGGCCCAGCCGGCATAGCCGACCAGCGCCGTAGCGGTTGCAATCATCAGAAGCAGACGCAAGCCATCCGGCTTGATGTAGTCCATCCAGATATCCCGGATACCGATCCAGACGTGATAGAAAAGGCTGACGAAGCACAGGAAGGTGGCAAACTTCATGAACCCGTTGGCAAAAATGCCGCGCCACGCCGCAAAGGAATCGGGCCCGACGACAAGTACCACGGCGAAGAAAATGACCGTGTACAGCGCCATGATGATGGCCGTCGCACGCTGGATGACCCAGTCCTTGAGCCCGTAGTGAGCCCCGACAAGAATTCGATTTACCATAGCACCTTCACTCCTATAAGCAGGGTCAGGACGATACTGACTGCAAAAACAATCTTGCTGGAAAGACGCGCCGATTCGAGGTCAATTCCCTTGTGCAGATCGAGCAGCAGATAACGGATGCCGGCACAGAAATGATGCAGGTAAAGCCAGATCAGTCCTAAGAGGATCAGTTTGACCAATGGATGTGCAGCAATGCTCTTGACTACGGCAAAGGTTTCAGGAGAAGCCAGGCTGCTCTCGAACAACCAGAGGAGAACGGGCAGCAGCAGGAAAAGAACTGCCCCACTCACACGGTGAAGGATCGACAGGATACCCGGAAGGGGCAATCGGATCGTCATCAGATCGAGGTTTTTTGGTCGCTTCTTCTTTAAAGTCATTTCTGCCATGGACATTCTCCCTGTTGTTAGGCGGCCAAAAAATGGCCGCTTGGACTTGCATTAACCCGAAAATTACAATTCACTACAAAGCAAACAAATTCAGAAAAAAACGTTATTCCCTGCATTACCCCAGTTCGTTGAAATAGTAAAAATTCTGGGTCGAATAATAGCCACGACGCCACTCCACGGGCTTGTTGTCATAGGTAAAGGTGACGCGCTCGACCAGCAACAAGGGGCTACCCTCGGCCACCTGCAACAAATCTGCACTCACCCTGTCGGCTGGAACGGCGCGCAGGCGCTCGTCTGCACGTATCATGCGAACAGCATAACGGCTTTCAAACAGACTGTACAGGGACATCTCGCCGGATTTGAGGATATCCAGCGTCAGATCGGAAAACAACTCGCCGGGAAGGTAGATTTCATCGAAAACAGCCGGTCGTTCGCCGCATTGCAACAGTCGGCGAAGAATAATGATCGGCGCCCCGGTCTCCAGCGCGAGAGTACGGGCAACGTCAGCCCCCGCCTTGGCTCGCCAGCACTCCAGGGGAATGCTCTTTAAGGTCTGCAGATCGGAATCATCGGACGCCAGGCGAAGAAAGCGAAAAAAAGAACGCGGATCGTCGTGCGTGGCAACGAAAGTGCCCTTGCCCTGTCGACGCACCAGCAGATTCTCGGCCGCCATTTCATCGATCGCCTTGCGCACCGTGCCCTGACTCACACCAAAACGCGCCGCCAGTTCGGATTCGCTGGGAATGGCATCGCCCGGCCTCCACTCGCCAGTTTCAAGGCTCCTTGTAATCAACTCCCTGATTTGCCGATAGAGGGGACTGAAGGTCGGAGAATGGACGGACGATGGCTGGCTCATAAAGTGTAATTTCAGCACAAATCATTGATAATGTCCATAAGTATATAAATGTCTTATATAAGACACAAGACATATAAATTGACAATTGACATCATCGGACGTTCGCTCTTATGATCTCAAACTGTTTTCTTTCACCCAATAAGCCAGTTCGGGGAATTATCGCTAGTTTTCAGGTTTTTCCATTTCTTTCATATCCACAGGAGCCGCACCATGTCCAATGCCCCAATCCGCGTCACAGTCACCGGCGCCGCCGGCCAGATCGGTTACAGCCTGCTTTTCCGCATCGCCTCCGGCGAAATGCTCGGCAAGGATCAGCCGGTCATCCTCCAGTTGCTCGACCTGCCGCAAGCCCAGAAAGCCTGCCAGGGCGTCATGATGGAACTCGACGACTGCGCCTTTCCGCTGCTTGCCGGCATGAGCACTTCTGACGACCCGAATGTCGCTTTCAAGGATGCCGATATCTGCCTGCTGGTCGGCGCCCGTCCGCGCGGCCCCGGCATGGAGCGTGCCGATCTGCTGACGGCAAACGGTGCCATCTTCACCGTGCAGGGCAAAGCCATAGCCGAAAACGCCAATGAGAACGTCAAGGTGCTGGTCGTCGGCAACCCCTGCAACACCAACGCACTGATTGCCGCCGCCGCTGCCAAAAAGGTGGGCCGTACCAACCCGGCCAACTACCACGCCATGCTTCGTCTAGACTACAACCGCGCCGTCCTGCAGCTCGCCGTCAAGAGCGGCCGCCCGGTTTCAAGCTTCAAGAATCTCGTCGTCTGGGGCAACCATTCGCCAACCATGTACGCCGACTACCGTAACTGCACGTCCAACGGCGACAACGTCAAGACGCTGATCAACGATCCGGTCTGGAATAACGATGTCTTCCTGCCCACCGTCGGCAAGCGCGGCGCCGCCATCATCGAGGCACGCGGACTCTCTTCTGCGGCTTCTGCAGCCAACGCTGCCATTGACCATATCCATGACTGGGTGCTCGGTTCTGCCAACTGGGTCACCATGGGCGTTCCGAGCGATGGCTCCTACGGTATTCCGAACGGCATCGTGTTCGGTTTCCCCTGCGAGTGCAAAGGCGGATCCTTCAAGATTGTCCAGGGCATTGAAATCGACGATTATTCACGCGAGAAGATCAACAAGACGCTCAAGGAACTTACCGACGAAGCCGAAGCCGTCAAGGCCATGCTCTAGGTAGGCCCCTGCCTTACCTGAAAGCCGCAGCAAGCCTGCGGCTTTTTTTCGTCCTGGCTCCCCGCCCCGCGCAGTAAAATGAATACATTGACAAGAATCAGGACAGTCCCCCATGAAGCACCCCATTGACATTCTCTTACGCGAACGTCTGGCACGCGCACAGGCCACTGGCATGCGGATGAAGACTGCGATCCAGCAGCGCTTTTTCGGCTGACTTCATGAGCCTTCCGGAATTGGCACAGGCTTTGCTGAAATTTCGCGACGAGCGCAACTGGGCGCAATTCCACACCCTGCGCCACCTCATCGTCTCGCTCAATCTGGAAGCAGCGGAGTTGCTTGAGCTCACGCAATGGAAAACCGACGAGGAAATGACAAGCTTGATGAACGATGAAAGCGCGCACCAGGCCCTGCGTGACGAGTGTGCCGATGTCCTGCTTTATCTGCTGCTCATCGCCGACAAGGCCGGTATCAATCTTGAAGAAGCAGCACGCAGCAAACTCGAAAAGAATGCCGCGAAGTACCCGATCGAGAAAAGTTACGGTTCGAGCCGAAAATACACTCGACTCGACAGGGCCAGCGAAGACTGATGGGACGTCAGCTTCAAAGGCATTACCACCTCAACAAAACTCGCCAAGGCGCACCAGGGAAAACCAGGCTGTTTCCTGGTGAATATTCCTGGTGAATCTTTGTGTGTGGCTTGATGGCAAAGCTTTTTCCATGTCTTTCGACATGACCAAATACTAGCCTTCATGCTGTTCAAGCGTATAGCCCGCGCCGGCATCCTGTCCGAGCACATCGACCAGATAAGGCATCACCCCGGCAAGCGTGCCGTGCAGCGTCCACGGCGGGTTTAGGATGAACAGGCCGCTACCGTGCATGCCCAAGCTGTCCCTGGCCGGCTCCCTGACGCGCAGTGCCACATGCAACCAGCTCCCGGCGGGCAGACGTTTTAGTCGCGGCGGCAATTCATGGGCGTCAAGGCGGGTCAGTTGTGGATACCACAGCGCATAGGTACCGTCGGGAAAGCGCGTCAATGACTCTTTCAGTGCATGAAACACCCGCTCGTAGTCGTGCTTGTCTTCATAGGCCGGATCGATCAGAACCACAGCGCGACGTGGCGGCGGCGGTAACAGCGCCTTGAGTCCGGCAAAGCCGTCTGTCGCTTCGGCGATGACCTGTTTGCCGGCATCCTGAAAGTTCTCCTGCAACAGACGCGCGTCCTTGCTGTGCAATTCAAAGAGTCGCAGGCGATCCTGCCCACGCATAGTCCACAAGGCAAAATAGGGTGAACCGGGGTAAGCGCGCAAGCGACGATCCGGATTGATCCTGCGCACCAGATCCACATAGTCGGCGAGTGCTGCCGGCAGGTCGTTGCGCCCCCACAAAAGAGCGATACCTTCCTTGTATTCGGCGAGTTTGAGCGCATAACCGGAGTCCAGCGCATAAGCCCCGGCACCGGCGTGCGTATCGATAACCCAGAATGGCTTGTCCTTCTGCGCGAGGTAGCGCGTCAGTTGGACAAGCACCAGGTGCTTTAGAACATCGGCATGGTTGCCGGCGTGGAAGGCGTGACGATAACTGAGCATGGGCGAAAACGGTCGGCAACTCTTGCGGCGGATGCGATTGATCGCGTGAAAACGAAAACAGGCCGGTCAGACCAACATGCAGCCCCCGGCATTGGTGCCGCAAAAAGCTGTGGGGTGATCCGGCACCTATCGGTCAGTGGCCAGCGCCAGCCGGGTCAGCATCGCTCGGAGCACTCTCTTCAGACGAAAGCCCTGCACTGCCGTCATCTGCGGGTTTTTTCTCCGCAAGTTTGCGCAGGCGTTTCTCTTCCTGTTTTCTTTTCTTTTCCAGATCTCTCTGGCGTTTTTCAAACGAGTAATTAGGTTTTGCCAAAACAATATCCCTGATCGGCCCGGAGGCTGAATGAAGCGCTACAATAAAAAGCAACAGATAGCACGCTACCGGTGACATTCACCCGTGGTACCCGACCCTGTGCTTGCAAAATCAGTCAGTAACGATTTCCGCCACCACCCGAACCACCACCTCCGCCTGAACCACCACGGCCAGACCCATAGGGGCCACGCCCACCGCCACCACCACCGGGGCCGCGGCGTGCGCCACCAAAGCCACCGCCGCCACTACGCGGCTCCTGCGGGCGAGCTTCGTTGACGGTCAAGGCACGGCCGTCAATACTCTTGCCATTAAGTGCGGAAATCGCGGCCTGAGCCTCCTGCTCCGAACCCATCTCGACAAAGCCGAAACCCTTCGAGCGCTGCGTTTCACGATCGGTGATCACTTGCGCCGAAGTTACCGTTCCATGCGCGGCGAACATCTGCTCCAGATCGCTTTTGTTGATGTCGTAGCTCAGGTTGCCTACGTATAGCTTTGTACCCAATTGAGATGCTCCCAGATAAGGACATTATGAAAACTGCCCCAGAACAATAGCAAGGCCAGGCGCCAGAGTCTAATAAAATAGTTTTCGGCAGAAACCGGAACTAGTCCGGCAACGCGATCTTGTGGTCGGTACTGAACTGATAATCGCGAAAAATGTGCTCGGCACTGAGCAACTGGTAGCTGCCATCATCGAGTTTATGCGTCGTTTCCTTGAGACGATAGGTGTTATGCCCACAGGTCCACAGATCGAAGTTGCGCATCTGCGTGCACAGACAGGTCTTGTCCTTCACCGAGACACGCTTGACGCCCGGATTCGCCGCGACTTCACGATTGTAGGCCGTGATGTAGGAACAACAGCCGTTGGCATCGAGCAGATAGCCATAGGCTTCACAATTCGGGCGAATGCCATCGCCAATCGCCGGGCTGGTGGTCAACATGCGCATCGGGTAGCCGGTCGGTGAAATAAGGTTGACCTCGATCTGATCTTCGCTGGCCTTGAAGTACAACTGCTGCACATCCTCGGGCAATCCACATTCCCTGGCAACAGTAAAGCGCGTCGCCACCTGGACGGCCGACGCACCGTTTTCAAGGTAGGCGACGGCGTCACTGCCGGTAAAAACCCCACCTGCAGGAATCAGCGGAATATCGAGTTTTTCGGCCAGCAAAAACTGTCGAATTTCTGCAACGATGGTCGCCAGGTCATACTCGGCCCAATCCATGCCAAATCCCAGATGGCCGCCGGCCAGCGGCCCTTCGATTACCACATAGTCAGGCAAGCGACCAGTGCGTAACGACTTGCGCAGGAAGAGTTGCAATGCACGCAAAGAGGAAACGATGATGCCCAGCCTGGCATCGCGAAAGCGCGGGTGATCCTCGATCAGCGCGAAGGATCCCAGATGCAGCCCGGCAGCCAGCGTAATTCCGTCGATACCGGCATCAAGTGCTGCCCGCATGCGGACGCGCAAGGTTTCCCTGGGCGCGTTCATGGTCAGCTTTTCCATGCAGTTGACGAAGATCAGACCATCGCCGCGCTTGGCCTCCATCGTCTTGCCAATGTGCATTGCTGTTGCTTCGGCCAGTTGCCCGAGATCAAACTGGACCACCGACTTGTCGGTGTTGGCCACGTTAAACTTGTACTGCTTGATTTTATCCTTGACAAACTTGGCGTTGTATCGCCGGTCAGCCACGGTGTTGATCATGGCATCTGAAATATGCCCGATACCACCCAGACGAGCCGCCGCGAGCGCCAGTTCGGCCGTCGAGATATCGACCCCCATACCACCGATCATGATCGGCACCAGCTCCTGCTTGCCAAACTTCAGACGGAAATCATCAACACACTTCATCTATATCCTTCCACAACCCTGACAGCCCGAATTTACTGCAACAACAGGCCTGTAAAACCGCTCACGAGCGACATTATCGCTCATACCGACTCGATGTGGCTTGTCAGGCAAATCAAATAGGGGTGCCGGATCATAGGACTGAATACTAACGCGTTTGTTCAAGGCGTGTATTATCGCCCGCATCAGCCATTCGAACCGGGAGCACGCGATGTCCGAGCACAGCGAGAATGAACACACCCCACCCTCTTCAGCCGACATCGGCATTCCGCGCCGGAACAATTTTGACGCGCCGGCATTCGAACAGGCGGTCAGCGACCTGCTCAGGGCCTGCGGCCTTGCGCCGGACGTCGCACACATGGGCAGAACCGCCCAGCGCGTACGCGAACTCTGGCAAAAACGACTGCTCGGCGGCTATGACCTCGACCCGGCCCGCGCGCTGGGCGAGGGATTTGCCGACCATCGCCGTGACATGGTGATCGTCCGCGGCATTGCCGTTCATGGGGTCTGCCCGCACCATCTAGTGCCGTTTCGCGGCCTCGCCCATGTCGCCTATCTTCCCGGCGGACGTTTGCACGGCTTTGGCCGAATAGCGCGACTGGTTGACGCCATCGGCCACCGCTTTACCTACCAGGAGTGGATGACTCGGGATATTGCCGAAGCGCTGATGCATCATGGCCAGGCACGCGGCGCCGCCTGTGTGCTTGAGGCCGAACAACTGTGCCTCCTGCTCGGCGAAGACCGGCGCGGTGACGAACGCGTCATCACCCAGTCCTTTACCGGTGAGTTTGAAACGTCCGAGCAGCAGCGCAACGAGTTTCTGCGCGCCATTGGCAGCCTGCGCCGGAATGATTGATGCGATGTAACCTACTGGTTACAGGCCGGTCAGCGTCAAAGCCAAAGGCGTTGACAGCGCCGCCAGCCCGGTTGACAACACCAGACTGCTGGCCACCGGTCCCTCAAGCACCTTGAATTGCCGCGACATGATATAGACGTTCACACCCACGGCAATCGACGACAGCAATACCACCACCCGCGTTTCCATCAGAGGTAGTCCGATCAAACGGGCCAGTGACCACACCACAAACGGCTGAATGAGCAACTTGACCGCACAGATTGAGACGCTGATCTTCCAGCCCTCGCGCACACCGTGCTCAGCCAGGCCCATGCCGAGAGCGATCAGTGCCAAGGGTGCTGCGGCCTGCCCGACCATGGCCAGCGGCACGTCGATGGCCGCCGGCAAGGGCCAGCCGGTCAAACCGAGCAGCGCGCCGGAAAGAATGCCGGCAACAATTGGGTTGGTCAGTACGCCGCGCAACGTCTTGCCAAAGCCGCGCACTGAAAAGCTGCCGTGCAGTGCCCACTCGACTGAAACGGTGACCAGCGTCCACAGGATCAGCGCGTTGAACACCAGCACCAGCGCTACCGAAGGAACCGCCGCATCGCCAAGTGCCACCTTGGCCAGTGGCAAGCCGAGCAGGACATTGTTGGAAAACACGCCGCCGAGCGCGAATACCGACTGCGACACGCCATCGAGCGCAAACAGTTTCCAGGCGATCAGCCGGCCAATGACAAAAACGATCAGACAGCCGCCGAAGAAGGCGATCAGCAGGCGCGCATCGACGGGCGGCAGCTTTGAGAAGTCGCTCATCAGACGAAACAGCATCGCCGGCAAGGCCACCGAGAAGACGAATTGCGAGAGACTCTCTGACATTGCCGGCCGCCATCCTGACAATCGCATCAGGGCATAGCCAACAAAAACCAGAGCAAAGAGCGGCGCGGCAAGCGTCACGTGGTGCAAGAAGGTATCCACCACGAATCAGTCGTCGAATTCAGGCTTGCGCTTCTCGCGCAGGGCACGCATCGACTCGGCCAGATCGACCGACATCAGCATCGCCGCATTCCACGTCGCCACGTAGGTGAGTCCATCGGCAACTGAATGATCGCGACCGAAATTGAGCATTTCCTTGGTGCCACGGATGGCCAGCGGCGATTTCCCTGCGATGCAGTGAGCGATCTCACGAACGCCCACGTGCAGCGCATCATGGTTATCGAACACACGATTGACGAGTCCGCAGCGCTGCGCCTCACCGGCATCGACCTGGCGCGCGGTGTAAGCCAGTTCCCGCGCCAGACCTTGCCCGATCAGACACGGCAGACGCTGTAGCGTGCCGACATCGGCGACCATTCCCAACTCGATTTCCCGCACCGAAAACTGTGCATCGGCGGCAGCGTAACGCATGTCGCAGCAGCTCACCAGATCGACGCCGGCACCGATGCAGGCCCCCTGAATCGCTACCAATACGGGCTTGCGGCAACGCTCGACACAGGTAAGACAATCCTGCAGGTCGAGAATCACGTGGCGCAGCGCTTCATGACTACGCGCCGGGTCGCGATGCGCAACCAGCGCTTCGACGCCCGCCAGCATCGACAGATCGATTCCCGAACAGAAGTTCTTGCCGGCACCGCTGAGCACAACGACACGCACCCCGGGCGTCGAATCAGCCCACAGAAAAGCCGTGCGCAACTCCTGCCACATGGCCTCACTCAGGGCATTGGAGCGATCAGGGCGATGCAGCTTTACTTCGGCAATGTGCTGGCTCAATTCGATACTGATCGTCGCCAGTTGCGGAATGATGGTAGTAATAGCACTCTCCTGAATAAAACGTCTTCGGCAACTCTCGCCGAACTAGCCGCGAAGTGTAAATGATTTGATTAAACCTGTGCTGCCCGTGGAATCGCGCGACAATACGCGCAGTACCAACGGTCGCGCATGATCTAACCAATCTCACTTCACCCATGACAGCAACTCCGCAACCCGCATTGCCCGATCAGGGGTTCGACCTGATCTACGCCGATCACTCACTGCTGGTGGTGAACAAGCCGGGCGCTCTGCTTTCCGTACCCGGACGCGGCAGCGACAAGCAGGATTGTCTGATCAGGCGTGTTCAGGCCGCATACCTGGATGCACTGATCGTGCATCGTCTGGATTTTGACACCTCGGGCTTGCTCGTTATCGCACGCGGCAAGGCCATGCATCGACGCCTGAGCATCCAGTTTCAGGATCGGCGGGTAGAAAAGCGCTACATCGCCGTGGTCGAGGGAGAACTTGCGCAGAACTCGGGCGAGGTGTGTTTGCCGCTCATCGTTGATTGGCCAAACCGCCCGCGCCACAAGGTCGACTTCGTGACAGGCAAGGCCTCGCTCACCCGCTACCGCGTGTTGAGTTATGACGCCACAAGACACAGCTCCCGCCTCGAACTCACGCCGGAAACCGGACGCACGCATCAGCTTCGGGTGCATATGCAGGCGATCGGCCACTCGATCCTCGGCGACTCGCTCTACGCGGATCCAATGACCAGGGCAAAGGCCGATCGTCTGCTGCTGCACGCCGAATACCTGGCCTTCGCGCACCCGGAAAGCGGAGCGCCATTGAGCTTTAACTGTGCCGCTACCTTCTAACCGGTCTTCAGACCAACAGTCTCAAAGCACACCATGAAAATATCGACTCACCCACTCTGGCTCGTCGGCTTCCGCCCATTTTTTTCACTGGCCTGCCTGTCCGGTCTGAGTCTGCCCATGCTGTGGGTATTGATCTTTACCGGAACGCTGACGGCACCGCATAGCTCGTTCTCGCCAACGCAGTGGCACGCCCATGAGATGTTCTTCGGCTTTGGCTGGGCGGTGCTCGGCGGCTTTCTGCTGACTTCGACCAAGAACTGGGTCAATCAGCGTGGCTACCATGGCCATGCGCTGATTTTTCTCGTCGGCGCGTGGCTGATCGAACGCGCCGGGATGTGGTTTGAAGTTGCCCTGCCGCCGATTCTGTTCCGCATTTCGAACAATCTCTTCCTCGTTTCGATTGTCGTCATGATCGCGTGGACGCTGCTCAGATACCGCCAGGATGACAGCTACCGCGACAACTATTTTTTCCTCATCATCCTGCCACTCTTTCTCATTGCCAAGAGCCTGATGCTCAGCACCGGGCACTTCCAGACCGGCTGGATGATGGCCATCGGGCTGTTCCGCGTGGCTTTTCTGGTGATGTTCGAACGTACGCTGACGCAATTCATGAAGGGCGTTTTCCAGGTTGCCCTCCTGCGCAACCCGACGCTCGACGGGAGCATCAAACTGCTCGCCCTGACCCTGGTTTTTGCCGGGCTGATGCCAAACGGGCTGGCGGCTGGAATCAGCCTGCTCCTTGCCCTGCTGCTGATCGGCCGTTTCATTTTCTGGAAGCCGCAACTGGCCATGCGCCGGCTTGACCTCGGCATCATGTATCTCGGTTATCTGGCCCTCGTCGCCCAGCTACTGATCAACTGCATGGCCTCGTTCACCGACCTGGGCTGGGTCGGCACGGTATCCGTCCACGTGTTTACTTTCGGTGTCATGGGTCTGGTCATTCCGGCCATGCTGATCCGCATTGCGAAGGGGCACACCGGAAGAAAAGTCATTTTCGACAGCTTAGACAAAGCGGTGTTGCTGATCATGATCCTGGGATTAATTGTGCGCATCCTTGCCCCGCAACTCTACCCTGCGGCCTATCTGCACTGGATACATCTTGCCGCAGCCTGCTGGTTTGCCGGGTTTTCGATACTCGCCTGGCGCTACATTCCCTACCTGCTGCAGGAACGCGTTGACGGCAAGGTGCATTGATCCGCAGCGAAGGATCACCTCAACCATTGCCCTACAGCGCCGGCGGCTGGCTGAACCATGAACAGGTGTTCTCGCTTGACACCGACGGGCTGTCAGGTGGCTTCTCCTGCCCTGGACAATGATCGCGCTACTGCGATTTATGAAGCCCGCCGGGCTAAAGATGAGGCTTGTAGTTTCTTCGTTTCGCCGATTCCGCTAAACTATACCGGCCAAGGGTATTGATGAAAAAATAAACGGTCACCAAAGTCCGTAAAACCAAATCAGGGAAAACTCGCAATGGCACAAAAAACATCAACATTCGACTATTACCGCCGCAATTTCGGCAAGGACGCGATGGCATCGGTTGTCGTGTTTCTGGTGGCCTTGCCGCTCTGCATGGGGATTTCGATCGCCTCCGGGGTACCGCCCACCGCCGGACTGATTACCGGCATTGTCGGCGGTATCGTGGTCGGTTTTCTGGCCGGATCGCCCTTGCAGGTCAGTGGCCCGGCAGCCGGCCTGACCGTGCTGGTGTGGCAGATCGTGCAGCACCATGGCCTGCCGATGCTGGGCGTGATCGTGCTGCTGGCCGGTCTGATGCAAGTGGTGGCCGGCCTCTTGAAGTTGGGGCAGTGGTTCCGCGCGGTGTCACCCGCCGTTATTCATGGCATGCTGGCCGGCATCGGCGTGCTGATTTTTTCCTCGCAGTTTCATGTGATGCTCGATGGCAAGCCGATCGGCGCCGGTATCGACAACCTGTTCGGCATTCCCGGCGCCCTGTCCCACACGCTTGCTGAAGGGGGTACGCCATTGCAGGCCTTGGCCATCGGCGTGCTGACGATTGCCGTGATTGCCCTGTGGACGAGTTTCGCTCCGAAGAAATTGAAGATTTTGCCGGCGCCGCTGGTAGCCATACTGATCGCGGTCGGTACGGCCGCATTGCTGCACCTCAAAATCAAGTACATCCCGGATTTGCTCAAGAATCCGGAGGACATCAACGACATCTGGTCAGTGATCCAGTATCCGACCCTGGAGAATCTTGCCAACATTTTTGACAGCGGCGTGCTGATCGCCGCAGCTTCTGTGGCTTTCATCGCCAGTGCTGAAACCTTGCTGTGCGCCAGCGCCGTGGACCAGATGCACCAGGGGCCTCGCACAAAATATGACAAGGAGCTCGTTGCGCAGGGTATGGGCAACTCCCTTTGCGGCTTGCTCGGCGTGCTGCCGCTGACAGGGGTTATCGTGCGTTCAAGCGCCAACGTCGATGCCGGCGGCCAGACGCGTAACTCGGCGATCCTGCATGGCGTGTGGCTGCTCGTATTCTCGGCGGTGCTGCCGTTCACGCTGGCCTATATTCCGGTGGCCAGCCTGGCCGGTTTGCTGGTGTTCACCGGGTACAAGCTGGCGTATCCCAAGATCGTCCCGAAACTTCTTCTTTACGGCAAGACCGAAGCGGTAATCTACTTCTCAACGATCATCGTCATCGTTTCGACCGATCTGCTCAAGGGTGTGCTGTTCGGCCTGTTGCTGTCTGTGCTCAAGCTGCTCTATGTGTTCTCCCATCTGGAAATCCGCTGGGATGAAGACTTTATCAACAATCGCCTAAACCTTTTTCTGAAAGGCTCGGCGACGCTGATTCGCCTGCCTTTGCTGGCCGCCGAACTGGAGCAGGTGCGTCCCGGAGCGGACGTGCACATCCATTTCGAGGATCTGGACTATATCGACCATGCCTGCCTTGACCTGCTCACCAATTGGGAGAAGCAGCATGAGGGCACCGGCGGCAGCCTGGTCATCGAATGGGAAGAATTGTCCTGGAAATACCATCAGCGCAGGACGGGAGCATTAAAGGCTGGCGCCTGATTGCCCAAAGCAATCAAGGCGGCTGGATAACGCGGGAAATGCCTGAATTGTAAGCTTGCCTCAAGACCGTCCGCTTTACGATTCAGTCTCGCCTGCGCCCTCCACCAGGGGTGGCGGAAGTTTTGCCAACAACACCTTATCGACGCGGTTTTTGTCCATGTCGACCACTTCAAAGCGACAACCAGCCACCTCGAACTGATCAGTTTCCGCCGGGATCCGGCCGAGTACGTACATCACCAGGCCACCCAATGTGTTGAAAGCGTTTTCATCTTCACCGGGCAGTTCCTCATCAATATCCATGACCGATTTCAGGCGCTCGATCGCTACACTGCCATCGACCAACCACGAACCATCGGCTCTCTGAATGATATCCTGTTCTTCCGGCGTATCGGATGAAGGGAGTTCGCCGACGATAGAGGTCAGTACATCGGTCAGCGTAACCAGCCCCTGCAACTCACCATATTCATCGACAATCAGCGCACATTGCTGACGTGCCTTGCGAAAGCTTTCCAGCAGATGCGTCGTGGTTACGCCTTCCGGCACATAGAGTGCCGGGCGCAGAAAGCGCTCGACATCAAGTTTTTCTCCAGCCAGCGCCAGCTTGAGGAGGTCGGCGGAACGCAGGATACCGACAATATGCTCCAGACCGTCTCGACAAACGACGATGCGCGTATAGGGGTTATCGGAAAGCCGTTTGCGGATTTCTGCTTCCGGTTCGTCAAGATCGAGCACGTAGATATCGTTGCGGTGCGTCATGATCGCACCGATGCGCTGTTCGTCGAGACGCAGCACATTGGAGACGATGGCCTGCTCACTTTCATGAAACACCCCGGCCTCGGCGCCCTGCACCATCAGAACATTGATCTCGTCGTTGGTGACCGGCGAATCTTCCTGACGGCGCGCACCGATCAAACGCAACAACAAACTGGAAGAAGACGACAACAACCAGACCAGAGGCCGAGTCAGGCGTGCCAGCATATTCATCGGCGCGGCTATCAGCGCAGCGATCGCTTCCGGCGCCAGCAAGCCGAGACGCTTCGGCACCAGTTCACCGACCACCACCGAGAAGTAGGTCAAGCCAACAACGACCAGGGTAAGTGCCAGCGCTCTGGCATACTGCTCAATCAAGGTAAATTGTGCGAACCAGCCGGTTAGCGGATCGGCCAGTGCGCTCTCGCCAATGGCGCCACTCAGAATGCCTACCGTCGTAATGCCTACCTGGATGGTGGACAGAAAACCTGAGGGTTCATTGCTGAGTGCGAGTGCCGACTGGGCCCCGGGGCTCCCGTCATCCGCCAGTTTTTGCAACCTTGACTTGCGTGAGGAGACAACGGCAATCTCCGACATCGCAAGAATGCCATTGAGCAAAATGAGAAAAATAAGGAGTATGACGTCCATTAATACATTCTTTAAAAACAGGACTGATCACATGATCAATCGGGCACCTTGCGGCTGAATGGCTCATGTAAATGCACCGGCTGTGAACGTTTCTTGCGAAACCGGAGATTCAGCATCTCAACCCCGAGCGAGAACGCCATAGCGAAGTAGATATAGCCCTTCGGTACATGATGTCCAAGGCCATCGGCGACCAGCGCCATGCCCACCAGGAGCAGAAACGACAGTGCCAGCATCTTGATGGTCGGGTGATCCGAAACAAAATTCCCGATACTTTTGGCAAAGACCATCATCAACCCGACCGAGGCAATTACAGCTGCTATCATCACCGGAACATTATTGACCATGCCAACCGCGGTAATGATGGAGTCCAGCGAGAAAACGAGGTCGATGACGATGATCTGTAAAATGATGGCGGTGAAAGTCGCCTTGATCGCATTCACTTCCTTTCCTTCTTCGCCCTCAAGCAACTGGTGAATTTCCTGGGTACTTTTCCAGAGCAGGAAAACACCGCCGCCGATCAGGATGAGATCGCGCGGCGAAAAGGACTTGCCAAACACACTGAACAAGGGATCGGTTGCGCCGACGATCCACGTCAGGACAAGTAAAAGACCGATACGCATGAACATGGCAAAAAACAGACCGATCAGCCTGGCCTTCTCCCGGCTTTGCGGCGGCAGCCGGTCGACCAGAATGGAGATGAAGATGATGTTATCAATACCCAGCACCAACTCGAGAGCAGTCAGTGTGAAGAAGGCAATCCACATCTGGGGATCGGCCAGCAGGGACAGAATTTCCATTTAACAAGCCAATGAATGAAGCACGACAGCAGAGCCGCCTGAACGGCCGATTATACCAGCACCCCAATTTCGCTTCCCGAAGCACAATCCAGCAAGACTGGCCTAGCCAACGGCCAGGCCCGAACCATCAACAGCAACAATGGCCTTGGCCTGATTGAAGTCGTCGGCATAGCCGCTGGCATAAAGACAACAGGCCAGCTGGTTGGCAATCGGCGGCGGCACGGCAAGCTCACCCGAGAGAACACGCCGCATCCAGCCCGCAGTGGTTTTGGCGTCACAGGTTTCGGGCAAGTTCGGCAGTCTTTTCAGACTGTCGTGTTCGGCCTCGAAGAGGATGTCGTTGGCACCATCATGCAGATATTCGATACGCGGTCGTCGCTTGGGGTTGGCAAAAGGCTCGCCCTCAGTTCCGCGCAACAACACGGCGTGGGTACCCAGCGCGCTGAAAACTTCACGCATTGTATCGAGGTAATCGGGGTGCGTAGCTGCGCTGAGCAGCAGGCCCTCACCCTTGAACGGATCGAGCATCTTGACCAGACTGTGCGCACTGTTGCGCAACCCGAGGCGACTGCGCAAGGCAAGCTGATTGTTGAGACCGGGCGAAATGATCGAGAGCGGCACATAAACAAGACCGCTTTCATCCAGCAACTGCTGTGCCTGCAGTTGGCTGGTGCTGGGCATCAGGCCGAATTCACGAAAAATCTGCGCTGTGGTCACCCGGCCAAAACCTTCGATCTGGCCATGCAGCACAACCGGGACGCCAAAACGCCGCAACAACAGGGCCAGCAAAGGGGTGAGATTGGCCGCTTTGCGAGCGCCATTGTAGGTCGGGATGACAATGGGGCGAAATCGTCCCTGCGGGCGACGCAGGGGGTAAAGACGTTCGTTGGCCGCGCCGAGAAAACCGATCATCTCGTTGATGGTTTCGCCTTTGACGCGCAAGGCAATGGCGATGGCGCCGAGTTCGAGGTCAGGCACACCGCCGTCAAGCATGGCACCATAGAGCTGTTGTGCTTCTTCAAGAGACATGTCGCGCGCGCTTTCGCTGCCGCGGGCAATCTCCCGGATGAAATAAGCGTAATTCATCCCTCAACCGCACAGCCTGAGTAATCCGGGTCAGCGCGAACCTCAGAACGATTGCTACTCTCAGCCTCGATTAACTGGACGTAATCCAGGCCGTGGCAACAAGGGGTCGATTTTATCTGCTTGGTCATCACTTGCACTCCTGCGCCCAGATACGCAACAGATGTGCCATGTAAAAAAAACAATGAGTTACAGAATATCTATCAAGAAGCAAGCGGAGCAATGCTTCATGTTGGTGCAGTGCTGAAGAGCAGTGCCTCAAGACTGTGCAGGTTTACTTGATACGCTGCAATTTGGGGCGCCCGGTGGGTGCTACCGGGGGCGGCTCGGGATCCAGACCGGATCCGGGTACGGTTTCCTGAGCCTTGCTGGCAAGACCAGCTTTTTCCGGCTCGAACGCCATGCCGGCACCGTTTTCCTTGGCAAAGATGGCCGCCACATTGCCGATGGGTACCGAAATATCGCGTGCCACACCGCCAAAGCGCGCCTGGAAAGTGATTCCCTCGTTGGCGATGTTCAGATGCCCCGTCGCCTCGTAACCAATGTTCAGGACGATCTGCCCTTCCCTCACAAACTCGCGTGGCACGCGCGTACGCTCATCGGCAATGACGGTGATGTAGGGCGTAAAACCATTGTCACAGCACCATTCATGAATGGCGCGAATCAGATAGGGCTTGGTCGATGGCAGTTCCACGTGCATTCCCGAAACAAATCGATTGAACAGGGAAATGATAGGTCAGGCTCTTGAACCAGATGTCGAGGCCGTACTGCGGCTTAGCGACGCATGGCTTTTTCGGACGGCGTCAATGCATCGATGAATCCCTGACGGCTGAAAATCCGTTCGGCGAACTTCATCAAGGGGGCAGCTGACTTCGGCAATTCGATAGCGTAGTGGTCAAGGCGCCAGAGCAGCGGCGCAATCGCCACATCAAGCATCGAAAAGTCCTCGCCCAGCATATGCTTCTGCTTGACGAATACCGGAGCCATCTCGGTCAGGCGGTCGCGAATGATCTGACGCGCCTTGTCGGCTGTCTTGAGATTCTTCTCCAGGGCATCGATGTAAGAAAAAACTTCGCGCTCCATGGTGATCAGGAGCTGCCGCGCCCGCGCGCGCATGATCGGGTCTGCCGGCATCAGTTGTGGATGGGGAAATCGCTCATCGATATACTCGTTGATGATGTTCGGCTCGTACAGAATGAGATCGCGTTCAACGAGCACCGGTACCCGGCCATAGGGGTTGATCATGGCAATGTCTTCCGGCTTGGCAAAAAGATCGACATCGATGACCTGGAAATCCATGCCTTTTTCGTACAGGACAATGCGGCAACGTTGGCTGAACGGGCAGGTTGTGCCCGAATAGAGATTCATCATGATCGACACCCCAAAAAAACGAACCGGCATCGTGGCGGCGCCGGGCGCTATTGCACGCTGACGCCGGCGATGCCGTGCTTGCCTGTTGGCAGGCAGTTACTAATTCTTCTTGACGTCTTTCCAGTATTCTTTCTTCAGCGCATAAGCCACGCCAAAGAGAAGCAACAGAAAGACGAGAACACCATAGCCGACCTGCCGGCGGAAACCGGCACCCGGCTCACCGGCCCAGACCAGAAAACCCACCAGATCGGTAATCTGTTTGTCGTACTCGGCCGGCGACAACTTTCCCGGGACCGCAAGTTCCAGTTTATGGGTTTCGTGATTCAGCACCTGTTGACCCTGCAGTTCCCAAAGGATGTGCGGCATGCCGACATTGGCAAACAAGGTGTTGTTCCAACCCGTCGGACGTTGTTCATCACGATAGAAGGAACGCAGATAGGTGTACAGCCAGTCGGCACCGCTACCGTCACCAGACGCCCGCGCCCGGGCCACCAGCGACAGATCCGGGGGTGCTGCACCGAACCACTGCTTCTGCTCGGCTGGACGCGCGGCTATACGCATCGGCTGACCGATCTTGTCGGCGGTAAACATCAGGTTTTCCCGAACCTGCTGATCGGTCAAACCGAGTTCAAGCAAACGGTTATAACGCACAAAACTCAGGCCGTGGCAGTTCAGACAATAGTTCACGAATGTTCTGGCACCACTCTGCAAAGCAGCCTGGTCGCCCTGTACATTGGGTGCCCGGTCGAGATGTTGCGCGCCCGCACCAAATACCGTAAGCGGTACAAACAGGAGCGCCAGCAGGAATGTCTTCATGTGGTTCGCTTTCATTTGAAGGTCACCCTTTCCGGTACAGGTTTGCACTTGTCAATCTTCGAGTACCAGGGCATCAGCAGGAAGAAGCCAAAATAGATGAGGCTGCAAATCTGCGAGACGATCTGACCCAGGGGGAACGGTGGCAGCGTACCCAGGTAACCGAGTATCAGGAAAGAAATGACAAACGCCGTCAGGAAAGTCTTGTAGATCGGGCCACGGTAACGGATTGACTTGACCGGAGCCCGGTCAAGCCAGGGCAGGAAGGCAATAATCACTACCGAAGCACCCATCGCCACGACTCCCCAGAACTTCGCATCCAGCCCGAACAGCGGCCACACCATGGAGCGCAGGATCGAGTAAGACGGCGTGAAATACCACACCGGCGCGATGTGCAGCGGGGTCTTCAGCGGATCGGCCGGGAAGAAATTATTGTACTCAAGGAAGTAGCCGCCGCCTTCGGGAGCGAAGAAGACGATGACCGAGAAGACAATCAGGAAAACGACGACGCCGACAATGTCCTTCACCGAGTAGTAGGGGTGGAACGGAATGCCGTCGAGCGGAATACCTTTGGCATCGAGATTCTGCTTGATCTCGATCCCGTCCGGATTGTTCGAACCGACTTCATGCAGCGCCAGGATATGCGCTGCAACCAGGCCAAGTATGACGAGCGGCAGAGCGATGACATGGAAGGAGAAGAAACGGTTCAGCGTCGCATCACCGATCACGAAATCGCCTCGAATCCAGATCGAGAGCGGCTCGCCGATCAGCGGGATGGCCGAGAACAGATTCACGATGACCTGGGCGCCCCAGAACGACATCTGTCCCCAGGGCAACAGGTAGCCCATGAACGATGTAGCCATAAGGCACAGGAAGATCATCGCGCCGAAAACCCAGATCAGTTCACGCGGCTTGCGGTAGGAACCGTATAACAAACCACGGAACATGTGCAGATAGACGACGACAAAGAAGGCTGAAGCCCCGGTTGAATGCATGTAGCGAATCAACCACCCCCACTGCACGTCGCGCATGATGTATTCGACACTGGCAAACGCCACCGGAATTCCGTCGGCGTTGAGCGACGCATCGGGTTTGTAGAACATCACCAGGAAAATCCCGGTAACGATCTGGATTACCAGTACCAGCATCGCCAGACCGCCGAAGAAGTACCAGAAGTTGAAGTTCTTCGGTGCGTAATACTCCGAAAGATGGCCACGCCACATCGAGGTCGCCGGGAAGCGCGCGTCAACCCATTCGAGCAGGTTACCCTGCAGGGAACCGTCGGACTTGTACTTTTCGTAGTTGGTGTTTGAAGCCATGGCTTACGCCCCCTTCTTGTCTTCGCCGATCAGGATACGCGTATCGGTGAGATACGTATGCGGCGGCACTATAAGGTTGCTCGGAGCCGGCATGCTCTTGAAAACACGACCGGCAAAGTCAAACGTTGAACCGTGACAGGGGCACAAAAAGCCGCCGAGCCAGTCAGCCGCCATGCCGTCAGCAGGGCCATGCTGAAACTTGGAACTTGGCGAGCAGCCGAGGTGCGTGCAGATACCAACAGCGACCAGAACATTCGGCTTGATCGAGCGCGTCTCGTTTTTGCAATTAGCGGGCTGATGATCGACTTCAGACTTGGGATCGGCCAATACGCCATCAAGTTTGGGCAAGGTGTCGAGCATCTCCTGATTCCGGTTGAACACCCATACCGGCTTGCCGCGCCACTCGACAGTGATCATCTGACCGGGACCGACGCTGCCGATATCGACCTCGACCGGCGCGCCTGCCGCTTTGGCTCGTTCGGACGGCAGCATGCTGGAGAGAAAGGGCACCATTGCGACGACCGCCCCTGCTCCGCCGACAGCCGCAGTAGCGATAATCAACCGCCGTCTGCCGCAATCCATTTTGCTTTCTGTACTCATCGTGCTGACCCTCAGAACGAAATAACCAATGATGAAAACCAAAGTTGCAAATTATACGCTAATTTTTTTCCGGATTGAAGGGGCAAAATGCCAAATACCTATTCGGCCAGCGATCTTCGCTCGCGAACCGCCTGGGCCAGCGTTCCGGCATCGACATATTCCAGTTCACCGCCGACCGGAACGCCGCGCGCAATGCGCGAAACGCGAATGCGTCGGCTTTTCAGCATTTCGGTCAGGTAATGCGCCGTGACTTCACCTTCATTGGTGAAATTGGTCGCCAGAATGACCTCCTGCACCACGCCATCACAGGCACGCGCCAGCAACTGATCGAGCTGCAATTCGCGCGGACCGATGCCATCGAGCGGCGAAACCCGCCCCATCAGGACGTAATACAGCCCGGAATAGGCATGCGTCTGCTCCATCATGTTCATGTCGACCGGCGTTTCGACAACGCACAGCAAACTGGTGTCGCGCTTGCCTGACTGGCAACGCTCGCAGATCTCGGCTTCGGTAAATGTGTTGCAGCGCTGACAGTGGCGCAGCGCAGCGAGCGCAAGCTGCAAGGCGTCGGCCAGGTGCCGGGCACCGGGGCGGTCATGCTGCATGAGGTAGTAAGCCATACGCTGAGCCGACTTCGGGCCGATCCCCGGTAGACAGCGCAGCGCCTCGATCAGGGATTCGAGGCTCGACGGCGTGGACATCAAAAAGGCAACTTCATCCCGGGCGGCAGATTCAGTCCGGCGGTGAAGCCGGACATGCGTTCCTGGGAGACCTGCTCAACCCGGCGCATGGCGTCGTTCAAGGCGGCCGCTACCAGATCCTCGAGCATCTCCCGGTCATCCATCACCGACGCATCAATCGAGACGCGACGCACTTCGTGGCTACAGGTCATCTTCACCTTGACCATCCCGGCACCGGCCTCGCCCTCGACTTCAAGCTTGGCGAGGTCTTCTTGCGCCTTCTTCATGTTTTCCTGCATTTGCTGGGCCTGTTTCATCAGACCGGCGATTCCGCCTTTCATCATCTTGCTTACCTCGAAAAAATTAAACGGGTTTTATGGAAGATTCAATCAGTGTCGCGTCAAACAGATCGATGACTTCGCGCACGAAGTCGTCCTGCTCGACGGCCGCCACTGCACGATCCTGCCGCTCGTTGCGCTGACGCTGGGCAAGCGCGGCGGGTGTATCGCCGGCCACCTCCTCGAGTTCGATCAACAACTGCAGGGGACGAGCGAAATACGCCGTGAGCGCCTGCTGCAACTTGTCCTGTGCGGGTTTCATCTGCAAATGACGATGTATCGGCGACAGGCCAAGGACAATCTGCGCCCCGTCGATGCGGCGCAACTCGCAGTGCTGCCCGAGTTCCCGTGCCATTCCGCCCAGTTTGAGTGCGGCCAGAATAGCGTGCCAGTTGCCGTCCTCCGTAGTCGTTTCAAGCGATGAACTTGTAACAAGTTCGCCGGCCACCGCCGCCAGGGGCATTTCCGCTGGCCCGGGTGAGTGCGGCGCGGAATCAAACGCCGGCGCACTGCTCGCCGGCGTACTCGCCGGTGTAGTATTCTTTTGCCCCGGCTCCATCGCGGTCAAGCGCGCCGGGCGCTCCACCGCCGCGCACAAAACCGGGCCTGGCCTGGCCGCAGCGCCGGCCAGCGCCGGACGGAAAGCATGAAGACGCAACAGCGTCATGACAAAACCGGCCTGATCGTCGGGGGCCAGGGGCAGTTCCTTGCGGCCATGTACGGCGATCTGATAGGCCAGTTGAACGAACTCGGGATCGAGCCGCGCCGCCATCTCCAGAATACGCGCCCGTTCGGGCAGATCGTCAGCAAGCGCCAGAGGCGCCAGTTGAGCCACTTGCAGCCGGGTGAGCAGGCTGGCCAGTTCCTGCAGGGCCAGATCGAACGACAGGCTGCGCATGACCATGGTATCGGCCACTTGCAGCATGCCGGCCGCATTGCCGGCGAGCAGCGCATCAAGAATTGAAAACAGGTAATCCAGATCGACCGTACCGAGCATTTCGCGCACCTGCGCTTCCTCGACCTTGCCGGCGCCGTGGGCAATCGCCTGGTCGAGCAGCGAGAGGGCATCACGCATGCTGCCGCTGGCCGAACGCGCGAGCAGGTGCAGTGCAGCAGGTTCGGCGCTGATCGCTTCGACGCCGAGAATATGCTTCAGATGTGCGGCGATCAGTTGCGGCGTCATCTGTTTGAGGTTGAACTGCAGGCAACGCGACAGCACGGTAACCGGGATTTTCTGCGGGTCGGTCGTGGCCAGGATGAACTTCACGTGTTCCGGCGGCTCTTCCAGCGTTTTGAGCATGGCGTTGAATGCAGAATTCGAGAGCATGTGCACTTCGTCAATCACGTAAACCTTGAAACGGCCACGCGTCGGCGCATAGACCGCGTTTTCGAGAAGCTGGCGCATCTCATCGACCTTGGTATTGGTCGCCGCATCGACTTCGAGCAGATCGACAAAGCGGCCCGAATCGATTTCGCTGCACGCCGAACAGACGCCGCACGGGGTCGCCGTGATACCCGTCTCGCAGTTGAACGATTTGGCCAGGATTCTGGCCAGCGTGGTTTTCCCGACACCGCGCGTGCCAGTGAACAGATACGCATGATGCAGGCGCTTTTCGCTCAGGGCATGGGTCAAGGCCCGAACAACGTGTTCCTGCCCGACCAGGCTGTCAAAGGATTTGGGGCGCCACTTGCGCGCCAGCACTTGATAAGACATAGACGGATTTTACTCTGGATTGCGGATCAGGACAGCGAAGCCGGTTGCGGGTCGTTTTAAAAGGCATGGAACAATCTTGACCAGCCAGCCACCATGAACACAAACTTTCACCAATAAAACAGTGAGTAGAAAAAGCTTAGTTAGCCCGGCGGCTTTGCGCGTCCTCTGCTCGTCTGACAACAAGCGACACTATCTTTTGCCGATGCCAGCTCAGGCCCCGAGGGAAATCCTCCTGAGGGACGCCTCTGCACTGCGGGTTTTCGTATTGTTCATCCGCTCTCATAAGCGAAGGTCGCGTGTCGCCTGGCGGTGCATCAGGGCCTTGGCAAAAACATGCCGCGCCCGCAAACGCGGGTCGGTCACGACTTCGCCGACCGTTTCACCGAGCACCATCACGATGCCCAGCAGCGGCAACACCAGCATCAGGCCGGCCACGCCGGCCACCGCCCCGCCGACGAAAATCATCACCACCGTGAGCAGCGGATGCAACTTCAGACTGCGCCCGATCGTCATCGGCATGAAAAAGAAATCATCGAGCAGGCGCACCCAGATGAACAGGCCGATGGCCGCGTAAGCCATCGCCGGATCGCCGGGGAAATCGGTGGCCGCCACCAGAACAACCAGCAGACAACCCAGAATCGAGCCGATATACGGCACCCAGGCCAGGATCGCGGTGAGCAGGCCGAGCCCGAAGGGCGCCGACACACCGATCATCAAGAGTCCGAAACCCAGACACAGCGCATCAAGCAGGGTCAGCTTGATCAAGCCCTGAAAATAGAGCCGGGCCGTGTGGTCGACCTGATCGAGCAGATACAGCGTACGTTCGAAAAAAGCATTCGGCACGGCACGGCTGAGAAACATCTTGAAGCGCCAGCCGTCGCGCAGGAAGAAATACGCCAGAAACGGCGCCAGCAGCAGCGAGGGCAGCCAGGCCGCGGCCGTCAGTGCCGCTGCCGTCAGATAGGTGCCGGCGAACTTCTCGCCCAACTCGCTGATCTGCTGCGTCAACTGATCGCTCAGATGCGCCTTGGCAGCAAAGGTGTAGTTGCGCTCGGCCCAGGCCAGCGTTTCGGCGATGAAACGCAACCCCCCCTCGATGTAAAGTGCGGCAGAATCCTGCCACGAAACAAGGTGCGAACTGATCCACGGAAAGGCCAGCATGATGACGAGACTGGCTACGACAAAGGCGCCGCCGCTGACCACGGCCGCCGAGGCATCGCGCGACATGCCGCCCAGCACCAGTCGCCGCTGCAGGGGGAAAAGCAGGTAATAGCCAATCAGGGCCAGCAGGAAGGGCACCACCAGCCAGAGAATCTTCTGGAACAGAAAAAGCAGCAGGCAGGTCGTCACGACGATAGCCAGCCAGACCAGCGGCCCCGATCGATAACGCTCCCTTTTCGTCACGAGTGTTGTCCGCCGTGTACCGCGCCGCGCAAGCGCACACCAAGGTGACGAGCCAGTTGCAGGGCGATTTTCGAGGCGATCAGTGCATGCGAATGCATCAGGTTAAGGAAGTCGCCACGGAAAAAAACCGCCAGCGTGCAATTTTCGCCGGCACGCGCCTGCGCCGAGCGCGGTGCATCGTCAAGCAGGGCCAGTTCACCGAAAAAATTGCCGCGCTCAAGCGTGGCAATCGGGTTATCCGTCTGACCCTGACGGCAGATCAGTACCTGGCCCGAGCGGATGAAATAAATGGCCTGCCCTTCCTCGCCCTCGTCGAAGATCACCTCGTTCTTCAGGTAACTGCGCTCGTGCATGAAACCGTCGACGATTTTCATCTCGCGCCGATTCAGGTCGACGAACAGCGATAATTTCTCCAGCTCCTGGAGGCCTTGTTCAGGCTTGTGCTTGCCAAAAATACTCAGCATCGTGGATGGCCTGTACTCATGAAAAATCCTGATTAGCCATGAAGCTCTGACGGCCGGTGCATGCTCCGGCTCTTTTCCGTCCGTGGCCCGAGGCCAGGCTTCGCGCTCATTCCGGCGAAAGCCAGAATCCAGAGATATCCAGCCGTGCTTTCTGGATTCCGGCTTTCGCCGGAATGACGAGTTAACTTAGCTTAGTAGCAAGTCAGGTTAAAGGTTAAAGTGCCGATAAATCCGCTCCCGCATGATTCTAAAGCAAAGTGCATGACAAGACCATGAGCACGAACAACGCCACGCCGCCGGCCGCACCGTCCTTCGCTCAGGCGCTCGCTTACTGGCTATGGCTCGGCTGCATCAGCTTCGGCGGCCCGGCCGGGCAGATCTCGATCATGCACCAGGATCTGGTCGAGAGAAAGCGCTGGATATCCGAACGCCGCTTTCTGCACGCGCTCAACTACTGCATGCTCCTGCCCGGCCCGGAAGCGCAGCAACTGGCCACCTATCTCGGCTGGCTTCTGCACGGCAAATGGGGCGGGCTTGCCGCCGGCAGCCTGTTCGTCCTGCCCTCGCTGCTGCTGCTGATCGCACTGTCGTGGCTGTACATGGCCTTCGGCAACACCCCGGCGATTGCCGGGCTGCTATACGGCATCAAGCCGGCGGTCACCGCCATCGTCGCTTTCGCCGCCTGGCGCATCGGTCGACGGACGCTGCACAGCCCCGGGCTGGCCGCAATCGCTGCGGCGGCATTTTGCGCCCTCTTCTTCTTCGCCCTGCCCTTTCCGGCGATCATTCTCGCCGCCGCGGCCTGCGGCTGGCTGGGTACTCGCCTGGCGCCGCAACACTTTGCCGCCATTTCGGCGCATGCTGCAACTACTCGGCTAAGTTACGGCGCGGCGCTGATCGACGACGGCACGCCAACGCCACCCCATGCCCGCTACAGCAGCGGCAGTTTCCTGCGCACATTGATCATTGGTCTGGTTCTCTGGGGCGCTGCACTGGCGGCATTGAGCCTCGTCTTCGGCTGGGACGGCGTGCTGACGCGCATGGGCTGGTTCTTCACCAAGGCCGCGCTGCTCACCTTCGGCGGCGCCTACGCTGTCCTGCCGTATGTCTTTCAGGGCGCCGTTGAGCAGTTTGCGTGGCTGGACGCTAGGCAAATGATCGACGGCCTGGCACTCGGCGAAAGCACGCCGGGGCCGCTGATCATGGTCACTGCCTTCGTCGGCTTCGTCGGCGCCTGGCAGCACCCGCCGTTCGGCGGCGAACACCTGCTTGCCGCCGGAGTGGCTGGCGCGCTGGTGGTCACCTTCTTCACCTTCCTGCCGTCCTTCGTCTTCATTTTTCTCGGCGCGCCGCTGATCGAGAGGACGCACGGCAATCTTCACCTGGCCGCTCCGCTGAACGGAATCACCGCCGCCGTCGTCGGCGTCATCGCCAGTCTGGCGCTGTTTTTTGCCTGGCATGTGTACTGGCCGCAAGGCTGGCACGGCTCGTTTGAATGGCCAGCGCTGCTGATCGGCGTCGGTGCGCTGTTTGCGCTGTTCCGCTGGCCGACCCGGGTGATCCTGATCATCGCCGGGTCGGCCCTTGCCGGGCTGGCGGTGTGAACACGAGGCCGGTACGTAGCCCATGTTTGATGTTGAGCCCGGAGCGGGCAAGGCTCCGAGCCCAATGATTGATCAGGCCTTCACTACCCCATCCAGGCCCAGCTTCAGTAGTCCGGCATCGCGCGTCAGCAGCGTCACTCTCTCATCCTGCGCCTGTGCGATGAGCAGTCGATCGAAGGGATCGGCGTGTGCGCAAGTCAAGTGGCGCACGGCTTCGATGTGGCGGGGCAGGATGGGCAACAGGACAAAGCCCTGTGCTTCGAATTGATCGCCGAGCGCTCCGGGCGGCAAAGGCAGTTTGCCGCTGGCATTTTTGAGCACCATCTCCCACACGCTGGCCGTGCTCACGATAATTTCCGACCTGGCGACCAGGGCTTGCGTGGCTTTGCCCAGACGTACGTCCGCCGTCATCCACCAATAGATCAGTTGGGTATCGAGCAGGTATCGCTTCACGGAAATTCGCAGCCGGAGAGCGCATCGGCGATGGCGGCGTTGGTCGCGGGCGTATCCCAGTCCGCTTCGGCTTTGGGCAAACCCGACCAGGCACCGGGCTTGCGCGAAAAACCCTGCGCGCCGACCTTGACCAGCCGGACGACGGGAACGCCCTTGTTGGCGATCACCACATCCTCGCCGGCCAGCGCCGCCTGCACCAGTTTCGAGAGTTGATTCCTGGCTTCGAGCATATTGCATTGCATGGTTGACCTCCTGAGGAATTTCACGTGTCGCCTACAGCTTAACTCTAATTAGCCAGGTTAGCCAACAAGATTGCTTGAACGCAGACAATGATCACCGAATACCAAGTCTCGAAAAGCCTTGCACCATTGTGAATTTAACTCACCTGAAGGGTGAATCGTCAATTACGGCGAACGCTCTGACGCTCTGTCCCGCCGTGAAATGCTTCGCGGCAGGTGCTGCGCGATTTCTTCGTGCTCTCAGTGTTAATACGGTGTTTCAGGATCGATCGCTCGACGCCTTGGCGCGGACTCAAGCCGGCTGGCGATTCGGTCATCAGTCCTGATCGGCAGATGCTCCAAACGCGCCATCGCGGGAAAAATAAAAACGCAAGCGGCTGCCGCCCCCTGCACCCCGGAAAGGGTCGAAGCTCATGAAGCCGCGAAGGGCCGACGACGCCGCTTCGCGACCACCCCAAGTAGTCCCAATCCCGCCATTAGCAAGGCATACGCCTCGGGTTCTGGTACGGCGGCGACATCGCCGGAGCGAACCGCCCAGGCATAAAACTCAAGGCTTTGGTAGAAGCTGATCTGGAAGCCATGGCGGATACTGAAGTACCATGCGCCGTTGGCCGGATCCGGCGCGTAGCCGTACCGGACCAGTAAATGTAGGGCTGCAGATTGGTAAACTGCGCGAGGTTGGCAGTATTTGAACCTGTCAAAATGCTGTTGAAAGCAATTGCCCCCATGTTGTTGTAAAACATGTGGCCCATTTCACTGTTGGTACAGTCGAAACTATCACACGGTCCGCTGCCGTCCTGGTTCAGCGCCGTCGGCAAGCGCCAGTCATCGTAGCCGGCGTAGCTGAGGCCGGCAGCCCAGGCGTTGGCAGCATTCCAGTTCATCAGACCGTCGGCATCACCTTGGGTACCACCGGTCGCTGCGTACTGTGTCGCGGCATAGTTGGCATCACGCAGCCAGGTAATGTTCAGTACGACGTCGTAAATTAGGCCACCACCCCGGTCATTGAGCGCCGCCTGTGCCACCCCACTGCTCAGCACCCCCGCCGTCGCAAGCGCCAGCGCCGCCTTGTTCAGTCGTTTCATGTTGGCCCTCAAGTGAAAGAGAAATCAGATTACCCCCCTCCCCGAATAGTCAATATCTCTTTCGGACTAATTTTCATGCTAACGACTTTCCCTCTACTTTGTCCCGAATTACTGGTGACGCTACCCCTCGGCACGACTCGCGCGCCGGCGTTCGTGCTCGATGAGGTGGCGCTTGCGCATGCGGATGCTTTTCGGGGTGATTTCAACGAGTTCGTCGTCGTCGATGAACTCGACGGCGCTCTCCAGCGTGACATCGACCGGCGGCACCAGGCGCACGGCCTCGTCGGTACCCGAGGAACGGACGTTGGTCAGTTGCTTGCCCTTGATCGGGTTGACCACGAGGTCGTTATCGCGCGAGTGAATGCCGATGATCATGCCTTCGTAGAGGCGGTCGCCGGGAACGGTGAACATGCGGCCGCGGTCCTGCAGCTTCCATAACGCATAGGCCACGGCTTCGCCGTGTTCGGCCGAAATCAGCACGCCGTTGCGGCGGCCGGGCATGTCGCCCTTGACCGGGGCGTAATCGTCAAAGACATGGCTCATCAGGCCGGTGCCGCGCGTCAGGTTCATGCACTCGCCCTGGAAGCCGATCAGACCGCGCGCCGGAATGCGGTACTCGAGACGGACGCGCCCGCGACCGTCGGAAACCATGTCCTGCAGGTCGCCCTTGCGGTAGCCGAGCGCTTCCATGATGCCGCCCTGATGCGCCTCTTCGACATCCAGCGTAAGCATCTCGTAAGGCTCGCATTCGACGCCGTCGATCGTCTTGTAGATCACCTTCGGACGACCGACGGCCAGTTCGAAACCTTCACGGCGCATCGTTTCCAGCAGGATCGTCAGGTGCAGTTCGCCGCGCCCGGAGACGAGGAAGGAATCGGTTTCGCTGGTTTCTTCGACGCGCAGCGCCATGTTGGTCAGCAGCTCCTTGTTCAGGCGCTCGCGGATCTGGCGACTGGTGACGAACTTGCCTTCGGTTCCGGCATACGGCGAGTTGTTGACCATGAAGGTCATGTTCAGCGTCGGCTCGTCGATCTTCAGCATCGGCAACGCTTCGGGCCTGTCGTTATCGGTGATCGTGCAGCCGATCGAGAGGTCGTCAACGCCGGTCACCAGAACGATGTCGCCGGCCACCGCCTCATCCAGCGAAACCCGTTCGATTCCGCGAAAACCGAAGACCTGATTGACCTTGGCCGTTTTCGGGTTGCCATGCTCGAACTTGCCCTCTGCATCGGCCTGGCCGTACATCACGGTGATCTGCTGCGCCGGCTTCAGGCGGCCGCGCTGAATGCGGCCAATGCCGATGCGGCCGACGTAGGACGAATAGTCGAGTGCCGAAATCTGCAATTGCAGCGGGCCGTCGATTTCGTCGGCGTGCGGCGGTGGAACGTGTTTAAGGATGGCCTCGAACATCGGTCGCATGTCGGGTGAGGGTTTGGCCAGATCGAGCGTGGCATAACCATTGAGCGCCGAAGCGTAGATCACCGGAAAATCGAGTTGCTCGTCATTGGCGCCGAGCTTGTCGAAAAGATCGAAGGTGTGATCGACCACCCAGTCTGGACGTGCGCCGTCACGGTCGATCTTGTTGACCACGACAATCGGTTTGAGTCCGAGCGCCAGCGCCTTCTTGGTCACGAAGCGCGTCTGCGGCATCGGCCCTTCGACGGCATCGACCAGCAACAGCACGCCATCGACCATCGACAGCACGCGCTCGACCTCGCCGCCGAAGTCGGCGTGCCCCGGCGTATCGACGATGTTGATATGCACCCCCTGATAGTCGACGGCCAGATTCTTGGCGAGAATGGTGATGCCCCGCTCCTTTTCCAGATCGTTCGAGTCCATGACGCGTTCGGCGATGTGCTGGTGGGCTGAAAAACTCCCGGCCTGATGCAGCAGCTTGTCGACGAGCGTGGTCTTGCCGTGGTCGACGTGGGCAATGATGGCGATGTTACGAACTGAACGGGACATGAGGGGGTAACTCTTTGATAAAAGGCGGCGATCTTAGCACATACCGGGCTTCGTATGTTGCAGCGCAAAAACTAAATCAGGGCGATTGAACGAATGGCTTTGGAATTGGAAGCGGCTTAACAATCCCAAATCTTCATTCCGGCAAAGGCTGGAATCCAGTTTTTGCCGCACCAACTGGGTCCCGGCTTTCGGCGGGACGACGGTTTCTGGATAAGCCTGTAGGTCGGGTCAAGCCGCCAGGCCGTAGCCCGACCTTGCAGGGGCCGTGAGCATAAGCCGAAGTTTCGGTCAGCGTCGTAGGGTTTCGGCCTATGGCCTGACCTGACCTACTTGATTATTTTCTTTTACCTGGTGCCTCTTGGTGTCCTTGGTGACCTGGTGGTTTGCACTTTTGGGTTTTGTTGACCCGATTTCTGAATCATCCCCGATTCCCGATGCCGCAAACCTGTGCCGGCCGGCTGAAACCCCGGAATCAGGTGTTTCTTGCCGCTGCCGATCAGGTCGGCGCGGCCCATCTGGCGCAGGGCATCGCGCAGCAGGGGCCAGTTTTCCGGGTCGTGGTAGCGCAGAAATGCCTTGTGCACGCGGCGCATGCGGCTGGCGCGGACGGTCTCGACCTGTTCCGAGTTACGCGTGACTTTTCGCAGCGGGTTGCGCTGCGTGTGGTACATCGCGGTGGCGATGGCCATCGGCGTCGGCAGGAAGGTCTGCACCTGGTCGAGACGGAAGTTGTTCTGCTTGAGCCACAACGCCAGGTTGAGCATGTCCACATCGCGCGTTCCGGGATGCGCGGCGATGAAGGACGGGATCAGGTACTGCTCCTTGCCCGCCTCCTTCGAAAACTTGTCGAACAGCCGCTTGAACTCGTCGTAGGCGCCGATTCCCGGCTTCATCATGTGCGCCAGCGGCCCTTCTTCGGTATGCTCAGGGGCGATTTTCAGGTAGCCGCCGACGTGATGCGTCACCAGTTCCTTCACGTACTCGGGCGAACGCAGGGCCAGGTCGTAGCGCAGGCCGGAACCGATCAGCACCCGTTTAACGCCCTTGATCGCCCGCGCCTTGCGGTAGAGCTGGATGAGCGGCGCGTGGTCGGTATTCAGGTTGTCGCAGATGCCGGGGAACACACACGAGAGGAGGCGGCACGCGGCTTCGATTTTCGGATCCTTGCAGGCCAGCCGGTACATATTGGCCGTCGGCCCGCCGAGATCGGAAATGGTTCCGGTGAAGCCTGGCGTTCGGTCGCGGATTTCCTCGATCTCTCTGAGGATCGATTCTTCCGAGCGGCTCTGGATGATGCGCCCTTCGTGTTCGGTGATCGAGCAGAAGGTACAGCCGCCAAAGCAGCCGCGCATGATGTTGATCGAGAAACGGATCATGTCGAAGGCCGGAATCTTCGCCTCACCGTACGCGGGGTGCGGTTTGCGCTGGAACGGCGCGGCAAAGACGCCATCCATCTCTGCCGTTGTCAGCGGGATCGGCGGCGGATTGAGCCACACGTCACGCTCGCCGTGCGCCTGGATCAGCGCGCGCGCGTTGCCCGGGTTCGATTCGATGTGGAAGGTTCGCGAGGCATGGGCATAGAGTACCGGATCGGCCACCACCTGCTCGTAGGACGGCAGACGAATCGCCGTCCGCGACCGCTCCAGCCGGGGCATGCGGGTGTGCGACTTGAGCTGCGGGTGGAAGCGGATGGCCTGCGGGATGGCCTGCGCCGGTGCCCTGGGCGCTTCTCCTGGCGCTGCCGACGAGGCACAGAGCGTTTCCTTGCCCGGCTCGGGTTGCATGGCGTACGGGTCGGCGTGGCGGATCAGCGGCCCCGGCGTGTCGACGTCGCTGGCATCGATCTCCGACCAGTCGCTGGCGGGCAACCAGCCGCGCGGCACCATGAAGGCGGTACCGCGCAGATCGCGGATTTCAGCAATCTTTTCGCCGGCCGCCAGGCGGTGTGCAAGCGCCACGATGGCGCGCTCGGCGCTGCCAAAGATCAGCATGTCGGCTTTAGAATCGGGCAACACCGAGCGCCGCACTTTGTCCGACCAGTAATCGTAGTGGGCGATCCGGCGCAGGCTGGCTTCGATCGAGCCGATTACGACATTGGCCTGCGGAAACGCTTCGCGGCAACGCTGGGCATAAACCACGACGGCGCGGTCCGGCCGCCTGTTGGGCTCGGCATTGGGAGTATAGGCATCGTCCGAACGGATTTTCCGGTCCGAGGTGTAGCGATTGACCATCGAATCCATGTTGCCCGAGGTCACGCCAAAGAACAGGTTGGGCTGGCCCAGCGTCCTGAAGGCCTTGGCCGACAGCCAGTCGGGCTGGCTGATGATGCCGACTCGAAAGCCCTGCGCCTCAAGCAGGCGCCCGACCAGCGCCATGCCGAAACTCGGATGATCGATGTAGGCATCGCCGGTGACCAGAATGATGTCGCAGGAATCCCAGCCGAGCACGTCCATCTCGGCGCGCGACATGGGCAGGAAGGGCGCAACGCCAAAGCGCCCGGCCCAGAACTTGCGGTAGGAAAACAGGGGTTTCGCTACGCCGCTCTGCAGCGGCGACACGGATGTATTCATTGGGGGCGGAACCGGCAGTGATCAGACATTTCGGAGCATGCAAGCATAGGCAATCAGACCAGTCCTTGGTTCAATCGGGGATCGGGAAATAAGAACCCCCGCAAGCTTTTGGCTGGCAGGGGTTCGGTCTGGGGCGATGTACGGGGGTCGAACCCGTGACACCTGGAATCACAATCCAGTGCTCTACCAACTGAGCTAACACCGCCATCGATCTGGCACGCCCGGCGAGACTCGAACTCACAACCCCCGGCTTAGAAGGCCGGTGCTCTATCCGGTTGAGCTACGGGCGCGAATCGCGAGACTGTCGGGAATTGCTTCCCGCCGGTACCGCTTCTTGATTTAAAAAAATTTCTGGTCGGGGCGGTGGGATTCGAACTCACGACCCTCTGCTCCCAAAGCAGATGCGCTACCAGGCTGCGCTACGCCCCGAAGAAGGGCGCATTCTACAGACTGACCCTGGCAAGGTCAATTGCGCAGCGCGCTTTTGTCGCGCTGTTTTACTGGCTGTCGCAAATCTGTTTGCATTCTGGTGGTGTCTGTACCGGAACCTGGCGAAGGCAAGTAGCGCAAGGCGCTGGTTACGTTACAATCCCCTCAGGACAGGCGAACGAACTCCCGGCATTTCATCGATAACTTGCAGGGTTCCGCTATTTCTGATATTAAATCGCCTTTTTGCAAAAACGAATGGATGGTTTCTGAACATGAGTGAAGAATTGCTCCACAAACATTTCGCCCCCTACACTGCCAAAAAGGGCGAGGAATACATGAGCAGCAAACAACTGACTCATTTCCGCACCATCCTCGAAACGCTCAAGTTGGAACTGATGAGCGACATCGAGCGTACGGTTCACACCATGCAGGATGAAGCGACCGTTTTCGCCGACCCCAACGACCGTGCAAGCCAGGAAACCGACATTGCCATCGAGCTTCGTAACCGCGATCGCGAACGCAAGCTGATCAAGAAAATTGAAGAAACGATAGACCGCATCGAAAACGGTGACTACGGTTACTGCAACGGTTGCGGCGTCGAGATCGGCATCAAGCGCCTCGAAGCCCGCCCGACGGCGACACTGTGCATCGACTGCAAGACGCTTGAGGAAGTCCGCGAAAGGCAGATCGCCAAATAGGCGGCCATTCACTGGCGATTCTTACGTCATCGAATGTTGACGTTCAAATAAAAAAGGACGCCGCAGCGTCCTTTTTGTCACCCGGCGAAAAATTACTTATTGATGCGAGGCAGCCGGCACGGCGGCCGCACCGCCCTCTTCCACGCTCACCGCCTTCATCGACAGGCGCACGCGTCCTTTTTCGTCTGCTTCGAGCACCTTGACGCGGACTTTCTGGCCTTCCTTGAGGTAGTCGGCAACCGCATTGACGCGCTCGTTTGCGATTTGCGAGATATGCAGCAGTCCGTCGCGTCCCGGCAGGATGCTGACGATGGCACCAAAGTCGAGGAGCTTGAGTACAGTCCCTTCGTAAACCTTGCCCACTTCGACTTCGGCGGTGATCGCTTCGATGCGAGCCTTGGCCTGTTTGGCGGCGTCACCGCTAACTGAAGCAATGGTGATCGAACCGTCTTCCTTGATGTCGATGGTGGTGCCGGTTTCCTCGGTGATGGCGCGAATCACGGCGCCCCCCTTGCCGATCACGTCACGAATCTTCTCCGGGTTGATCTTCATCGTGTAAAGGCGAGGTGCGTAGGTCGATACTTCTTCACGCGGGCCGGAAGACAAGCTCTGCATCTGGGCCAGGATATGCAGACGCGCTTCCTTGGCCTGAGCCAGCGCCACCTGCATGATTTCCTTGGTAATGCCCTGAATCTTGATGTCCATCTGCAGCGCGGTGACGCCCGAATCGGTGCCGGCGACCTTGAAGTCCATGTCGCCGAGGTGATCTTCGTCGCCCAGGATGTCGGTGAGAACGGCAAAACGATTGCCATCCTTGATCAGACCCATGGCGATGCCGGCCACATGCGCCTTGAGCGGCACACCGGCATCCATCAGCGCCAGGGAAGAACCACAGACCGAAGCCATCGAGCTCGAACCATTTGATTCGGTGATCTCGGAGACAACACGCATGGTGTAGGAGAAGTCTTCCGCTTTCGGCAGAACGGCGATCATGGCCCGCTTGGCGAGACGGCCATGGCCGATTTCGCGACGCTTCGGCGTACCCATGCGACCGCATTCACCCGTGGCATAGGGCGGGAAGTTGTAGTGCAGCATGAAGCGCTCGCGGTATTCACCGGCGAGGGCATCGATGATCTGCTCGTCACGGCCGGTACCCAGCGTGGCTACAACCAGCGCCTGCGTTTCGCCGCGCGTGAATAGCGCAGAGCCGTGGGTGCGCGGCAATACGCCCGAACGGATGGCAATCGGGCGCACGGTACGCGTATCGCGACCGTCTATGCGCGGTTCGCCAGCCAGAATGCGGCTACGCACGATTTTGGCTTCGATCTCGAAGAACAGATTCTTGATGGTGTTGGCATCAGGCGCATTATCGCCCGCGCTCAGCACTTCAATCGCCTTGCTCGAAATATCATGGATGCGCTGGGTACGCTGCTGCTTGCTGGTGATGCGGAAAGCGTCCTGCAGGTCGGCTTCAACCAGGGCGTTGAGCTTGCCGGCCAGTTCTTCATTCCTGGCTGCGGGCGCCCAGTCCCACTCCGGCTTGCCGGCTTCTTCAACCAGTTCGTTGATGGCGTTGATGACAACCTGCATCTGGTCATGGCCGTATACCACGGCACCGAGCATGACTTCCTCGGACAATATGTCGGCTTCCGATTCAACCATCAGCACCGCCGATTGCGTTCCGGCGACGACCAGGTTGAGCTGGCTGCTCTTGAGCTGGCTCTGCGTCGGGTTAAGCACATACTGGCCGTCGATATAACCGACACGGGCCGCACCGATCGGGCCGTCGAACGGGATACCGGAAACAGCCATGGCGGCAGAAGCACCGATGATCGAAGGGATATCCGGATCGATCTCGGGGTTGAGCGAAACCACCATCGCCACCACCTGTACTTCATTGTAGAAACCCTCAGGAAAGAGCGGGCGAAGCGGACGGTCGATCAGACGCGAGGTCAGTGTTTCCTTTTCCGACGCGCGGCCTTCACGCTTGAAGAAACCACCGGGAATGCGGCCGGCCGCATAGGTCTTTTCAATGTAATCGACGGTCAACGGAAAAAAATCCTGTCCCGGCTTGGCTGACTTGTTGCCGACCACCGAGACCAGAACGACGGTGTCATCGACGGTGACGAGGATGACTGCACCGGCCTGACGGCCAATTTCACCGGTTTCCAGCGTAACCTGATGAGCACCATAAGCGAAAGTTTTCTTGACGATAGTAAACATTATTCCCTCTCTCAATAGTTCAACTTACGTACCCACGACACCGGTACGCAATTCAACAACGCGCCAAAATGGCAAAAAGCAGCAAAGACAGCGGCACAGCCCACAAGGGGCTGGCCGCTGTCATCCACTCGACTCTTCTGCACTCCCGACCGCACTGCGGTTCGGCAGACAGGCTTACTTACGCAGGCCGAGACGTTGAATCAGCGCACGATAAGAATCGGCGTTCGTACTCTTCAGGTAGTCGAGCAGCTTGCGCCGACGGCTGACCATGCGCAGCAGCCCGCGCCGTGAATGATGGTCCTTGACGTGCTCCTTGAAGTGAGCGGTCAAGTCATTGATACGCGCGGTGAGCAAAGCCACCTGGACTTCGGAGGAACCGGTATCACCCGCGCTACGCTGGTAATCGCTCATGATCTGCGCTCTTTGCGCAACATTGATCGCCATGTCAAACTCTCTTTCGTGAAAATGGCGCAGCCCCAGTTTGATAGAGCACACGCCAGGTTAATGAACAGGATAATCGCTTGGCGAAGCGAGCCGCGGATTATAGCCTGTTCACGCGTTGGCCGACAAGCTTGGCGTATCGCGATCAGGCGCACACCAGGCGGCGCGGATGCACTTTTCCTGAAGCGTCGGCTTCACCCAGACCGAGCAAACGATGCTCGCCATACACCCGGCACTTTCCCTGCATTGCCGTGTCGGGACCCGCGATACTGACCGGATTGCCGTGAGAAAACCGCAGCGTGGCCTCACTGTCGAGATGGATTGCAGGTAACGTCTGCAACAGGGCATCCGGCGCCAGCAGGCACTGGGCACGATCTGCTTCGGAAAGCGCATTGAGTCGATCCAGGGTGAGCGCATCGGCAATCTGAAGCGAACCAACCGAAATCCGTCGCAAAGCCGTCAAATGAGCACCGCAGGCAAGCGCATTTCCAATATCCTCGGCCAGCGTACGAATGTAGGTTCCTTTGCTGCAGGTGACGCGCAAACGGCAGCGATCGCCGGTGAAACCGAGAAGCAACAATTCGTTGATGGTGACCGCGCGGGCTTCACGATCGACTTCAATGCCTTGCCTTGCCAACCGATAGAGGGGTTGACCATCGCGCTTGAGCGCTGAATACATTGGGGGAACCTGACTGATCCGGCCGCGAAAGCGCAGCAGGGCCGCTTCCAGTTCTGACCGTCCGAAGTGCGGTTGGCGACGTTGCAAAACAGCGCCTTCGGCATCCCCGGTATCGGTCGTCACGCCGAACAGTAGTTCAGCTTCGTAGGTTTTGTCGGCGTCGAGCAGATCCGACGAGAACTTGGTGGCCTCGCCAAAACACAGCGGCAGCAAACCTGTGGCCAGCGGATCCAGTGTTCCGGTATGCCCGGCCTTGGCAGCAGAGTACAAACGGCGCGCACTTTGCAAGGCCGCATTGGATGTCATGCCACTCGCCTTGTCGAGCAGCAGTACGCCGTCGACGCGCTGCCAGGTGCGTTTGCTACCTGTCGCCAAGATCGGTTTCAGGCGTCGGATCAGAGGCTTCCGAAATCGCCACGGCTTCCTGGATCAGCCGGGAGAGCTCGGCTCCGCGTTCGAGCGATTGATCAAACACGAAATGCAATTGCGGTGTCATGTGAATGCTGATGCGCTTGCCCAGTTCACGACGTAGGAAACCCGAGGCCTTCTGCAAGCCAGTCATCACCTCCGGCAGATGTTCGCTGCCGGCCAGGGTGCTGAAAAACACCTTGGCGTGGGCATAATCCGCCGTCACCTCAACCTCGGTGATGCTGATCATGCCAACGCGTGGATCCTTCAGTTCGGTGCGTATCAGTTCCGCCAGTTCGCGGCGAATCTGTTCGCAAACCCGGTCCTTGCGCGCAAAACTCTTGTTGATCGTCACTTACAGCGTCCGGGCGATTTCCGTCACGTCATACACTTCCAGTTGATCGCCTTCCTGATAGTCGTTGAAATTTTTCAGCGACAGGCCGCATTCGAACCCGGAACGGACTTCCTTTACATCATCCTTGAAACGCTTGAGCGACTCGAACTCACCGTCCCATATAACGACATGGTCGCGCAACAGACGGGCACGCGAGCTCCGTTTGACCAGGCCTTCGAGCACATAGCAGCCGGCGATGGTGCCGATCTTGGTGGCACGGAAGACCTGGCGAATCTCGACCAGACCGGTGACATCTTCCCGCTTTTCGGGCGACAGCATGCCTGAGAGCGCAGCCCGCACTTCATCAACCGCATCGTAAATGATGTTGTAGTAACGGATATCGACGCCCACACTCTCGGCCGCCTTGCGCGCACCGGCATCGGCACGGGTGTTGAAGCCGATGATGACCGCCTTGGAGGCTTGCGCCAGATGCACGTCGGACTCGCTGATGGCACCCACAGCTCCGTGAATGACATTGACCTTGACCTCGTCGGTTGAAAGCTTCTGCAAGGACTGAACAAGGGCTTCCTGTGAACCCTGCACGTCGGCCTTGATGATCAGCGCCAGGGTTTTGACTTCGGCTTCAGTCATCTGGTCAAGGATATTCTCGAGATTGGCGGCCTGTTTGGTGGCCAGTTTGACGTCACGGAACTTGCCCTGGCGGAAGAGTGCGATTTCTCGCGCCTTGCGCTCGTCGGCAAGAACCACGGCCTCCTGACCGGCAGCCGGCACATCCGAGAGGCCAAGAATCTCGACCGGGATCGAGGGCCCGGCTTCCTTGATCGACTTTCCATTTTCATCAAGCATGGCGCGGATACGACCGAATACCTGACCGGCCAGCAACACGTCACCTTGACGCAGGGTTCCTGTCTGCACCAGCATGGTCGCCACTGGCCCGCGTCCCTTGTCGAGACGCGCCTCGATGATCAAACCCTTCGCCGGCGCTTCCCTGGGCGCTCTCAGTTCAAGCACTTCGGCCTGGAGGAGGACATTTTCGAGGAGTTCGTCGATTCCCACACCGGTCTTGGCGGAAACGGAAATAAAGGGAGCGTCACCGCCGTACTCTTCGGGAACGACTTGCTCGGCAACCAGTTCCTGCTTGACGCGCTCGGGGTTGGCTTCCGGCTTGTCGATCTTGTTGACCGCGACAATGATCGGCACACCCGCCGCTTTGGCGTGGTGAATGGCCTCTTTCGTTTGCGGCATGACGCCGTCGTCGGCGGCGACGACCAGGATAACAAGGTCAGTCGCTTTGGCACCGCGTGCGCGCATCGCCGTGAACGCTTCGTGCCCCGGCGTATCGAGGAAGGTCACCATACCACGCTCGGTTTCGACGTGATAGGCACCAATATGCTGCGTAATGCCGCCCGCTTCACCGGAGGCCACCCGTGTACGACGAATATAGTCAAGCAGCGAGGTTTTGCCGTGGTCGACGTGTCCCATGACGGTGACCACCGGGGCACGCGGTAGTAGCGGCGCGTCATGATGCGCCGTATCGTCAATGAAGGCATCGGGATCGTCAAGTTTGGCGGCAAAGGCCTTGTGGCCCATTTCCTCGACGATAATCATCGCCGTTTCCTGATCCAGCACCTGGTTGATCGTTACCATCGAACCCATTTTCATCAGGGTCTTGATGACCTCAGTGGCCTTGACCGTCATCTTGTGTGCCAGATCGGAAACCGAAATGGTCTCCGGCACATGTACCTCGTGCACCACGGCTTCGGTAGGTGCCTGGAAGGAATGCGCCTCATCGGTCTCGGTACCACGCGTGCTGCGCTTGCCATGCTTGTTGTCACGCCAGCCCGTGCCACCTGTCGCACCACGCGTCTTCAGCCCCTGTCGCTTGTTGGCGCCCTCGTTCTTCCACTGCCCCTTCTTGTCGGCCGATTTCTTGTCGGACGCACCGGGTTTGGCTACCGGCTTGTGCAGGGTATTGTCATCCGCCGGCTTGTCAGTTGCAGTTTGTACAGCAACCTTTTTGGCGGCTTCGGCGGCGCGTGCAGCGACAGCTTTCTCTTCGGCTTCAATTTTCAGGCGTGCCAGATCGTCGATATGTTGCTTCTTGTACAAATACTCGGCTTCCTGACGTGCCCGCAGTTCGGCGTTGCGCCGTTCTTCCTCGGCGCGAAGCTTCTGTTGTTCCTCGCCAATAATCGAAGCGCGTGTCACAACTTTCTTGGTGCCGGCCCTTGCTTCGCCAGGTACTTCTGCTTTGACCTCGGTGGCCGAAGTGGCGTTCACTACTGGCCCAGAACCGGACTTCGTCTCAACGACGGATTCGACAGGTGCTTCAATAACGAGGGTTTCAACGAGCGGCTCCGGCACAACGACCTGGATTTCCGGTGCTGGAGCTACTTCGAGGCGAACCTCAGGTTGAATTTCCGGCCTAAGTTCTGGAATATCACGCTTGACCAGCACCCGCTTCTTGCGCACTTCAACCTGAACCGTATGCGACTTTCCGTGCGAGTCCTGCGATCTGATCTCGCTGGTTTCCTTGCGCGTCAGGGTAATCTTGGTCTTGGCATCGCCGACGCCGTGCGAACGACGCAGATAATCGAGCAGTCTCGACTTGTCCTGCTCGGACAGAACGTCATCCGCCTTGCTCTTGGCAACACCGGCCTTTTGCAACTGCTCGAGCAGCGACGCCGCCGGCATCTTGAGGTCGGTGGCAAATTGGGCAACACTTGTTTGCGCCATGTGGAATCCTTTTCTACTTACTCGAACCAGTGCGCACGCGCCGTGGTGATCAGTTGTTTGGCACGATCAACATCGATACCGGTCATTTCAGTGAGTTCGTCGACAGCCAGATCCGCCAGGTCGTCGCGCGTTTTGATACCGTTTCCGGCCAGCTTGCCGGCCAGCGGCTTGTCCATTCCCTCCAGGGCAAGCATGTCTTCGGCCACATCGTCGATCTGTTCTTCGGTAACGATGGCCTCGGTCAGTAAAACGTTTCGTGCGCGATCACGCAATTCCTGGACAGTAGCCTCATCAAAGGCTTCGATCTCAAGCATTTCATGCAGGGGAACGTAGGCCACTTCTTCCAGCGTCGAGAATCCTTCGCTGATCAGAATATTGGCCACCTCTTCATCGACATCAAGCTTTTCCATGAACAGCACGCGAATCGCGGCAGACTCGGCTTCAACGCGTGTCTGCGACTCTTCTTCGGTCATCAGATTGATTGTCCAGCCGGTCATTTCGGAGGCCAGGCGAACGTTCTGACCGCCACGGCCGATGGCAATCGCCAGATTGTCCTCATCAACGACGACATCCATGCTGTGCCGGTCCTCATCGACGATCACCGAAAGCACTTCGGCCGGCGCCAGTGCACCGACGACAAACTTTGCCGGATCAGCCGACCACAGCACGATATCGACACGCTCGCCGGCCAGTTCGTTGGTTACTGCCGTGACACGCATGCCGCGCATGCCGACGCAGGTACCGATCGGATCAACACGCTGGTCATTGGACTTGACGGCAATCTTGGCGCGCATGCCGGCATCGCGGGCGGCGGCCTTGATTTCAAGAAGGCCGTCATCGACTTCCGGCACTTCCATCTCGAACAGCTTGATGATGAACTCGGGCGCCGTGCGCGACAGGATCAGTTGCGGGCCACGGGCGGCACGGTCGATACGCAGCAGAAAAGCCTTGATGCGGTCACCGACGCGCAGATTCTCGCGCGGGATCATCTGGTCACGCGGCAGTACCGCCTCGATCTTGCCGGCCTCGATAATGGCATTACCGCGTTCCATACGCTTGATGGTTCCGGTAACGAGATGCTCCTTGCGCTCAAGGAAGTCATTGAGAATCTGATCGCGCTCGGCATCGCGGATTTTCTGCAGAATCACCTGCTTGGCCGCCTGAGCGCCAATTCGCCCGAAATCAATCGGTTCCAGAGTCTCTTCGAGATAATCACCGATTTCTACATCAGGATCCTGCTTCTGGGCTTCGGAGAGCGGGATATGCTGAGCCTCGTGAATGAAATCGGCGTCGGCCACGATCTCCCAGCGGCGGAAAGACTCAAAATCGCCGGTTTCTCGATCGACAACAACGCGGACATCGGCCTCGTCGTGAATGCGCTTCTTGGTCGCTGACGCAAGCGCCAATTCAAGTGCACCGAAGACGATGTCCTTGCTCACGTTTTTCTCGCGCGCCAGCACATCCACCAGCAGCAAAATTTCGCGGCTCATATTCTTACTACCCCCTGATCCAGCCTGATCATTTCTTGTCGAACCTTGGAACCAGCCGGGCCTTGTCGATATTGCCAAGATCCAGCACCACTTCGCCCGTATCTATCGTCAGGCGTAACTTGCCGTCCTGCACACCCTGCACAACGCCGTTAAAATTTCGCCGGCCACTGAGCGGGAGGCGCAACCTCAGATTGATCTCCGAGCCGCAAAAACGCTCGAAATCTTCCGGCTTCTTCAGTACCCGGTCAAGACCGGGAGAAGAAATTTCAAGACGTTCATAATCAACATTCTCGACAGCAAGCACCCGCGTTAACTGGTTGCTGACCAGCGCACAATCCTCGACATCGATACCGCCCGGCTTATCCGGCTTGTCGATGAAAAGACGCAGCACGCGGCCGCGCGGGCTCTGCTCGACGTCCACGAGTTCGAACCCGAGACCGGTCACCGTTTTATCGACAAGTTGATGCAAATCCATGGCTACAAATAAAAAATGGGCGAAAGCCCATCCCCGAAATAATTGCCCCTGAGGGGCGAGCGGAAAAACCGCCGGATTATAACGAAATTTGAAGCCGACGTAAATCTCTGATTCTCATCATCTCCTGATCGACTCAGCGTTCGCGCGGCTTATGCACCGGGCGGCCCGGCGCCGGATCGTCCATGCCGAAATCGGCTAGCAGCTTATGCACGTCGGCTTCGCCAATCTCCATGACCTGACCGCGCTTGAGGTTCGGCGGCAGGATGAACGGGCCGTAACGTACGCGAATCAGGCGGCTGACCACGGCGCCAACCGCTTCAAACAGGCGTCGTACCTCGCGGTTGCGACCTTCGAAAAGTGAAACGCGATACCAGTGATTGGCCCCCTCGCCACCCGCTTCCTGGAAGGTGGCAAACTGCGCCAGGCCATCGTCGAGTTCGATACCGTCAAGCAGGCGCTGGCGCGCATCGTCGGCCAACTCGCCAAGAATACGTACGGCGTACTCGCGAACCAAGTTGTAGCGCGGATGCATCAGCCGGTTGGCGAGATCACCGGATGTGGTAAATAGCAACAGGCCGCTGGTATTGAAATCGAGACGACCGACGGCAACCCAGCGCCCGCCGGACATCCTGGGCAGCGAGGTGAAGACGTTCGGTCGATGCTCGGGATCGTCGCGTGAAACGATCTCGCCTTCGGGTTTGTGATAAATGATTACGCGTGGCAGGCGGTTGGAAAATTTCAGATGTACCAGCTTGCCGTTGACCTTGATGCGGTCTCCCGGGCTGGCCGATTGGCCGGTCTGTGCCGTTTCGCCATTGATGTTGACGCGTCCTTCGGCAATCAGCGCTTCCATCTCGCGCCGCGAACCGACGCCGCTTTGCGCCAGCAATTTGTGCAGGCGCTCGGGCTTTCCCGGCAGTTCCTTGTGCCGGCTGCGCTTCGACGGGTCCGCCGCAGTGGCACGCGGCATCGAGCGGGCTTTGGGCCTGGCCGCGCCTTCCTCCACCGCTCGGGGCGTCCTTGCGGTGTCAAAATCTGCCGCAGTGCGTGGCTGGCGCGGCGCGCCAGTCGGTGCTCGAAACGGAGTTTTATGGGTCTTATTGGGCATCAGCCAGTTCCAGCGTTTGATTGATCATTTCGAGGGGTGGCAATTCGCTGACACTGCGCAATCCGAGGTCGTCGAGGAATTTCCTGGTCGTCGCCAGCAGTGCCGGGCGCCCTGGCGTATCGCGATGGCCAACGACATCGACCCAGCCGCGCTCTTCAAGCACCCTGATGATTTGGGTGGCTACTGAAACACCGCGGATATCCTCGATGTCGCCGCGCGTAACCGGCTGACGATAGGCAATGATGGCCAGGGTTTCGAGTACGGCACGGGAGTACTTTGGAGGTTTTTCCGGGTTGAGTCGTTCCAGGTAAGGCAGGAATTCGGCACGCGTTCGGAAGCGCCAGCCACTGGCCAACTGGATGAGTTCCAGCGGTCGTTCAGCCCATTCTGCGCGCAACTGGTCAAGCAGCACACGCAAGACATCGGCGCCAATTTCCTCGACAAAGACTTTTCTCAGTTCGTTCACGGTCAAGGGTTGCTGCGCCGCAAGCAACACCGCCTCAAGAACGTTTTTCAGGGCGTCGGGGCTATCCGGTGGATTCTGAGTGGTGCTCGAATTTGTATTTGAATCAATGTTCAACTCGTCCATCAGCCAACCTCACGTAAATCGGAGAAAATGCCTCGGCCTGCGTCATTTCGAGCAGATGCTCGCGTGCCAGTTCAAGCATCGCCAGAAAGTGTACCACCAGCACCTGAACGCCCTGCGTCGGATCGAACAAGGCAACGAACTCGACAAAGCCGCCGCTGTCGCGTACCTGACGAAGGATCAGACCCATATGTTCGCGCACCGACAGTTCCTCGCGCTGAATCAGGTGATGCGTATGCAGCCTGGCCTGACGCAGGATGACAGCCCAGGCATTCTTCAGGTCTTCGGCACTGACCTCGGGCAAGCGCTGCAGCATGGATTTTTCCACCCATACCTCAACCCAGTCGAAATCACGTTCGGCCTGCGGCATTTCGTCAAGACGGTGCGCCGCCAGCTTCATCTGTTCGTACTCGATCAGGCGGCGAACCAGTTCGGCGCGCGGATCCTCGACGGCCTCGCCCTCAACCACCCTGGCCTTGGGCAACAACATGCGCGACTTGATCTCGATCAGCATCGCCGCCATCACCAGATAGTCGGCCGCCAGTTCAAGATTGTGCGAGCGCATGGCCTCGACGTAAGTCAGATACTGCACGGTCAGCGGCGCCATCGGAATATCAAGCACATTCACATTGGCCTTGCGGATCAGGTAGAGGAGCAGATCGAGCGGCCCCTCAAAGGCGTCGAGCATGACGGCCATGGCGTCCGGCGGAATGTACAGATCGAGCGGCAACTGCACCATCGGCTCGCCGTAAATCCGCGCCAGCGGTTCCACCCCTTCGCTCCAGGGCTCTGCGGCGTGTTCGAGGGTAGCGGGATCGCTCATTAAGTTCAACTGTAATTCAGGCCCATCGCCTGGCGAACATCGCGCATCGTTTCCTGAGCCAATTGACGCGCTTTATCGTTGCCGTCGGCGATGATGTTGCGCACCAGCTTCGGATCGTCGAGGTAGGTCTGCGCACGCTCACGCATCGGGGTCTGTTCGCGCAGGATGCCGTCGATCACCGGTTGCTTGCACTCCAGGCAGCCGATGCCGGCGCTGCGGCAGCCCTGCTGCACCCAGTCCCGGCACGCAGCGTCCGCATACACCTGGTGCAACTGCCATACCGGGCACTTCTCCGGATCGCCCGGATCGTGGCGCCGGACACGCGCCGGATCGGTCGGCATGCGCCTGATTTTGTTCGTCACCGAAGCTTCGTCCTCGCGCAGCGTGATCGTGTTGTTGTATGACTTGGACATCTTCTGGCCATCGAGGCCGGGCATTCTTGAAGCTTCGGTCAATAGCGCGCCCGGCTCGACCAGGATCATTTTTCCGGTTCCTTCGAGATAACCGGACAGGCGCTCGCGCTCGACGAGTGAGAGATTCTGTGCCGCATCGAACAGCGCGTGCGCACGCTCGATGGCGCTGGCCTCTCCCTCCTGCTGATAACGCGTACGCAACTGGCTGTAAAGCCGGGCATTCCTGCTGCCCAGTTTTTTCACCGCCTCCTTCGCCTTCTCTTCGAATCCCGGCTCGCGGCCGTAAAGATGATTGAAGCGGCGAGCGATCTCGCGTGAAAACTCGATGTGCGGCACCTGATCCTCGCCCACCGGCACCTTGTCGGCACGATAGATCAGGATGTCCGCCGATTGCAGCAGCGGATAGCCCAGGAAACCATAGGTCGACAGATCCTTGCTCTCCAGCTTCTCCTGCTGATCCTTGTAGGTCGGCACACGCTCCAGCCAGCCCAGCGGCGTCATCATCGACAACAGCAGATGCAGTTCGGCGTGCTCGGGTACCTGCGACTGGATGAACAGCGTCGCCTGCGCGGGATCGACCCCGGCCGCAAGCCAGTCGATCACCATCTCCCAGGTTGCCTTCTCGATGCCCTGCGGGTCATCGTACTGGGTGGTCAGGGCGTGCCAGTCGGCGACGAAAAACAGGCAGGGATAATCGTGCTGGAGCGTGATCCAGTTCCTCAGCACGCCGTGGTAATGGCCAAGGTGCAGGCTACCCGTTGGGCGCATGCCGGAGAGGACTCGTTGTGCGTACATGGTGTTAATTCAATTGAAAGAGCATGACGATCAGATTTCTGAAGAGTGCCAGGAACGGCCCCATGATGTCACCAAGAATACCGGTAAACAATAAAAGCAGGAGGATGGGGAAACCCCATCGTTCGAGTTGGGCGTACTTCACGGCCAGCGCATGAGGCAACAGGCTGACGGCGATACGCCCGCCGTCGAGCGGCGGTAGCGGCAGCAGATTGAGTACCATCAGCACGAGATTGACGTTGATCCCGATCGCACTCATTTCCGCCAGTGGATGGCTGAACATGTTCGGAGTGATGAGCAAGGCAAGCTTGAACAACCCCGCCCAGGCAAGTGCCATCACAAGATTCATTGCCGGCCCGGCCGCCGCCACCCACAGCATGTCGCTCTTGGGGTGGCGCAGTCGGCCAAAATTGACCGGCACTGGCTTCGCCCAGCCGAAAAGCATGGCGCTCCCGGCGGCCAGATAGCTGGTCAGCAGAATCAGGCCGGGCACCAGCAAGGTGCCCACCGGGTCGATATGGCGCAGTGGATTGAGACTGATCCGACCGGCCTGCCACGCCGTCGGATCGCCAAAGTGACGCGCCGCATAGCCATGCGCGGCCTCGTGCAGCGTAATGGCAAAGATCACCGGCAGCGCGGCGATGGCGATGGTCTGGATCAGCGCAGGACTATCCATCAGGCGATCACTCCAGAGCGAAGGGGGCGAGCGGTCCGCGCCCGGCGCGGACCAGTACCGGCGGCAGACGGGTCAGGTCGAGAACGGTGGTCGGCTCCGTACCGCAAAAACCGCCATCCAGAATGAGTGCAAGACAATCGTCCAGCCGCTCCTGGATCTCCCAGCCCTCGGTCAGCGGCTCTTCGTCGCCGGGCAGCATCAGGGTTGAAGTCAGCAAGGGTTCGCCGAGTTCAGCGAGCAACGCCAGCGCCACCTTGTGCGCCGGAATGCGCAGTCCGATGGTCTTTCGCTTGGGATGCAGAACCCGGCGCGGCAATTCCTTCGTTCCCTCGAGAATGAAGGTATAACTGCCGGGTGTGGTGGCCTTTAGCAGGCGATACTGGGTGTTGTCAACCCGCGCAAACTGGGCGATCTCGGAGAGATCGCGGCACATCAGCGTCAGATGGTGGCGCTCGTCCACCGCGCGGATCTGGCGGATGCGCTCGACCGCCTCCTTGTCGCCAAGCCGGCAGCCGAGCGCGTAGCAGGAGTCGGTCGGAATGGCCACCACCCCGCCCGCCCGCACCACCTCGGCCGCCTGACTGACCAGGCGCGGCTGCGGATCGTCCGGATGGATGACAAGATAGCGTGCCATGCTCAGAAGGCTTCCCAGACCGGCGTCAGTCCCTGCGGCAAGGGCGCCAGTTTGCCCAGATCGACATAACTCTCACCCGGCCCGTGAAAATCGGAGCCGCGCGACGCCATGAAACCATACTCGCGCGCCAGACGGGCAAACACTGTAACGTTATCCGCTGAATGACTGCCCGACACGACCTCGATCGCCTGTCCGCCGAGGCTCTTGAACTCGTCAAGCAAATGCCGCATTTCCAGCCGGGAGAGCTTGTAACGCCCGGGGTGGGCGACGGCGGCAATACCGCCGGCGCCGAGTATCCAGCCGATGGAATCGGCCAGCGTCACCCAGCAATGATCGACGTACCCAGGGCGTCCCGGCACAATATAGGACTCAAAAACACTGCGCACATCCTTGCACACGCCGGCTTCGACCAGATAACGGGCGAAATGCGAGCGGCTGATCAGATTCGAGTTTTCGGCATGACGCATGGCCCCTTCGAAACAACCGTGAATGCCGATCCTGTCGAGCTCGGCTGCCATGCGCCGGGCGCGATCGACCCGACCGGTACGGATCGAAGTCAGACCGGTGTTGAGCACCTCATCATCCGCAGCGAAGGCAAAACCGAGAATGTGCACCTGCAAACCGCCCCATTCGATGGAGATTTCTACGCCGTTGACAAAACGCATCCCGAGCTCGTCGGCGACGCTTCGCGCCTCTCCCAGACCACCCAGATCGTCGTGATCGGTCAACGCCAGCAGTTCGACACCATTCTCCGCCGCACGACGCACGACCTCGGCGGCCGGCAGCAGACCGTCAGATGCGGTGGAATGGCAGTGCAGATCAGCGTTGAGCATGGGGACAGTAATCGATGAAAAATCAAGCCTGCGATGATAGCACAGTGAATCAGGCCGCCTCCGAGCTTGGGCATCACTGCGCACAGCCGAACATTCCTGATCGTACTTGCGAGCCGCACCATCCTCGCGTTATAGTTCGTCCGCGAATGGGAGAGAGTGGGTAAAAAGCGAAACCGGCAATTCCCACCGCCGAAGGCGCAATCCACCCGGAAACGCTCAGGCAAAAGGACCGTTCGTGCAATGAACTCTGGAGAGCGGCGCTTCCTGCGAAGCGCCCACCGATGGGGCAACGTGCCGGCAATCGAACGCATCGATCCGGCGCGGTAATCTCTCAGGTATCAAGGACAGGGGGGTGAACTCAAGACGAGTTCGCCCTTTTTTTGTTTCTGAAACCAAATTCAGAACCTTCTTACAAGGCATTGATATGACACAGCAAACTGCCCTGAACGCGGCCCATCGCCGGTGTGGGGCCAAAATGGTCGACTTCGGCGGCTGGGACATGCCGCTGCACTATGGTTCGCAGATCGAGGAGCATCACGCCGTGCGCCGCGACTGCGGCATGTTCGACGTCTCGCACATGTGCGCCGTCGATGTTATCGGGCGGGATGCCAGGCCTTTTTTGCTCCGCCTGATCGCCAACAATGTTGACAAGCTCAAGCAGCCCGGCAAGGCACTCTACAGCGCCATGCTCAACGAAACCGGTGGCGTGGTTGATGACCTCATCGTCTATTACATCAATGACACCAAATACCGTGTGGTCATCAATGCTGGAACGACCGAGAAAGATCTGGACTGGATGGGCACCCATCTCGTTGAATGGAAGCTCGATGCGATTTGCATCCCGCGCCGCGATCTGGCGATGATTGCCGTTCAGGGCCCCAACGCCCGGGCCAGGATATGGCAGGTACTGCCTGAAACCCGCACCGCCAGTGAACTGCTCAAACCTTTCTTTGCCGTCACCGTCGGCGATTATTTCGTCGCCAGCACCGGCTATACCGGTGAGGACGGTTTTGAAATCACCCTGCCCGCGAGCAAGGCGGAAGCGCTCTGGCAGGCGCTCTTCGCTGCCGGCGTCAAGCCGATCGGTCTGGGTGCCCGCGACACCCTACGCCTTGAAGCGGGAATGAATCTCTACGGTCAGGATATGAACGAAAAGGTCTCGCCGCTCGATGCCGGGCTGGCGTGGACCGTTGATCTTCTGGCAGCACGCGACTTCGTCGGTAAAGCCGCCCTGCTCGCCACACCCCAGCAGAAACAGTTTCTCGGGCTGTTGCTGCTCGACCGCGGTGTGCTGCGCGCCCATCAGCAGGTCGTCACCCCGCAGGGCGCAGGCGAGATCACCAGCGGCACCTACTCGCCCACGTTGCAGCAGTCGATCGCGCTCGCCCGTCTGCCGCCTGGAGTGAAGATCGGCGACACCGTGAAGGTTGAGATCCGCGACAAGCTATTAAGCGCCAGGGTGGTCAAACCCTGCTTTGTACGCAACGGAAAAGCGTTGATCTGACCCTTCATGCCGAAAAAATGTCTATAATGATCATGTTAAATGGACACAAGGAGTTTGACATGAACTGGAACGTCGCCCAGGCCAAGCAACATCTGTCGGAAGTGATTCGTGCAGCCGCGCACGAGCCGCAGCTCATTTACAAGCACAAGCAGCCGGTGGTGGCAGTGATCGCCGCCGAAGACCTGGCCGGCTATCGCGCCTGGAAGGAGCAGAATGCCAAGCCACAAACGCTTTTCGATGCGTTCGCCGAGTTACGCAAAATCATGGAGGAAGAAGGTCTTGACGGCCTGGAAATACCGCCGCGCCAGGATCGACCCAATGCCTTCGTCGAGATGATGGAAGAAGAAGGCCTTGCTTCAGATGACGAGAATGATTCACTACCTGCTTGACACCAATATTGTCAGCGAACTATCCCGGCCTCGACCCAATCCGGTGCTGAGTCAATGGATGGCGCTGGCAAACGAACACGCCGTTTCTACTGTCACGCTCGAAGAAATCCGTTTCGGCCTGGCTTGGCATCCGAATTCCCGCATCGAACGTTTCATGAATGCCTACTTTAGTACCGCCAGCCTGCTGAACATTACGCCAGAGATTGCACAACGCTGTGGCTCTCTGCGTGGAGAATTTCGCCGCAAGGGAATTACGCGCCATCAATCCGACATGCTCATCGCTGCAACTGCCCAGGCGCATAACCTTACCCTGGTCACCCGCAACATCCGGGACTTCGACGGCTGCGGCATCGCCTTACTCGACCCCTGCACAGCCTGACAAGGGAAATCGATGGAAGGCCAACTCTTCTCCTCTGATTTTCTGCTGCGCGGAATAACGGAGACCGAGGCCTGGCGTTCGCTGCCGGAGACCGAACTCGATGTCTTCATCGTTGCCTTGCAAACGCACTTCGTGCCGTTTTCCGCCAATAGCGCGCTCAACGAAGCGCAAACCGAGAGCGAACTTGTCGAACCGATCCTCGACTTGCTGGGCTGGGAGAACGCCTGGTTATCGCAGGTCAATCTTTCGCTGAGCGGACGCGAAGACGTACCCGATTTCCTGCTCTTCGCCACCCCGCAGGCCAAAGCCAGCGCACTCAAGGTCAGCGACTCGGAACGGGCCCGGTATGGCATTGCGCTGCTCGAAGCAAAACGCTGGCTGCGCCCGCTCGACCGCAGCGAAGAAGGAGGCAACACACGCAAACGGCGCGATTTCGGAGCGCCGTCTTCGCAAATGTTGCGCTACCTCTCACGCGCCGACGTGATGAGCGAGCGCGCCGTCAAATGGGGAATACTCACTAACGGCGGCCTCTGGCGTCTGTACTGGCAGGACGCCCGTTCGCGCGCCGAAGATTTCTTCGAACTCGACCTCGCCGCGCTGATCGGCGTACCAGGCACGCAGGTCGAGCTCGGCGCACTCGCAGCGCGCCACGGGCTAAAGGTTTTCCTGCTTTTCTTTGGCCGTACGTCCTTCCTGCCGCAAGCGTGGGACAGCCAGCGGCGCAGCTTTCACGCCATCGCCCTCGAACAAGCGCGGCTTTACGAAGAAACTGTTTCCGCCCTGCTCGGCCAGCGCGTGTTCGCCGATGTCTTCCCGGCGCTCTGTCAGTCGCTGGCCGATGGCGATCTCCAGTCCGAAAAAGACCGGCGCGGGCAATATTCCCCCGCCTATCTCGACGAAGTGCGAGAAGCGGCGCTGATCCTGCTCTACCGGCTGCTCTTCCTGTTTTACGCCGAAGACCGCCGCCTGTTACCGATCATGGACCCGCGTTACGCCCCGTATTCGCTCTCGGCGCTGCGCGACGAAATAGCCGATGCGCTGGACAGCGGCAAAGTGCTCGCCAACCGTATCGCCAATTACTGGTACAAACTTGACAACCTGTTTTCAGCAATTGCCGAAGGCGACGACTCGCTGGGCATGCCGCCTTACAACGGCGGGTTGTTCGAGCGCGGACGCTCGTTCATCCTGGCGCGCGTGAAAGTACCGGATGCCGCTCTCGCGCCAGTCATCGATGCGCTTTCGCGCCGTACCGACCTGCTCAAGGCGCGCATCAACTACCGCGACCTGTCCGTCACCCATCTCGGCGGCGTCTATGAACGGCTACTCGAATACAAGTTGCAGCAGGAGGGTGAATTTCCTCAATGGAGCCCCAAACTCTTCGTTACCAAGGCCAGTTTCGCGCGCAAAGGCTCGGGCAGCTACTACACGCACGATGCCCTGGTGCGTCTGATTCTCGACGAAGCAGTCGGTCGCCTGACCACAGAGCGGCAAGGCGAATTCGACCGCTTGCTGGCAAAATACCGCAAGAAAGCCGAGCTCAAACCTTACGAATGGGACGCGCTCGACGCCGCCGACCCGGCCAGCCGCTTTCTTGACCTCAAAATCTGCGACCCGGCGATGGGTAGCGGGCATTTTCTCGTCGCGCTGGTCGACTGGCTGGCCGAGCGCACGCTGGAGGCGGCGCAATCGGCCGCCAGCCACGTTGGCGAATGTGCCTTCGCCGCGCATCTCGAAGAAAAAGGCCGGCCCTGGGTCTCGCCCATCGTCAACCGCATTGCCGACATCCGCCGGCGTATCGCGCAAGCCGCCGCAACGCACGGCTGGACGCTCGATCTGCGACAACTCGACGACCGCCACCTGATCCGCCGCATGATCCTCAAGCGCGTCGTCTTTGGCGTCGACAAAAACCCGATGGCCGTCGAACTGGCCAAAGTCGGTCTGTGGCTGCACACCTTCACCGTCGGCGCGCCGCTCTCCTTCCTCGACCACCACCTGCAATGCGGCGATTCGCTGCACGGCGAACAACTGGCCAGCGTGCGCAACTACCTGGCCACGCTCGGCGCCCTGTTCCAGGAAGGCGAGATGAACCGCCTGCAAATCGCCGCCAAGAGCCTGGAGGCCGTCGCCGACCTGACCGACACCAGCATTGCCGAAGCGCACGAATCGAAGCGGCTGGCCGACGAAGCCACGGCCTTGGTGGCTCCGATCCACGGCCTGCTTGACTTCTGGCGCGGCTTGCGCTGGCGCGTTCCCGGCTGGCCGCAAACAAAGTTCGCCAGGCTGAAAGACGACGAAAAGGGTCAGTACCTCAGACTCGCGCTCGGCGAACTCCTCTCCGACCGCTACAACCTTGTCTCCGTTATCGCCGCCGGTAAAATCGACGGAGAAAGTGCGCCGATAAGCGCCGCCAACCGGCTGCTCGCCGAAGTGCTGACGCTGGTACGGCGCGAACGCTTCTTCCACTGGCAAACCGCTTTCCCTACCGTCTGGCCCAAGGGCGCCGACAGTATCAGCGGCTTCGACGCAATAATCGGCAACCCGCCATGGGATCGCATCAAGATGCAGGAAGTCGAATGGTTCGCCGAACGCAAGCCGGAAATCGCCCTGCAAAGCCGCGCCGCCGACCGCAAGGCGCTGATCGGAAAAGAAGAAAAACGCAAAACGCCGCTCTGGCACGACTACCTTGTGGCGCGCGATACCGCCGAATCCGGCGCGCGCGCCGTCCGCGAAAGCCGCGAGTACCCGCTGCTCTCTGGCGGCGACACCAATCTGTACAGCCTGTTTGTCGAGCGCGCCACGGCGCTGGTTTCGCCACAAGGCATCGTCGGCCTGCTCACCCCCTCCGGCATCGCTGCCGACAAGGGCGCCTCGGACTTTTTCCGTACGCTGACCGAGGCCGATGCACAAGGCGCGGCCAGGCTGGCGGCGCTGTTCGATTTCGAGAACAAGAAGGTCTTTTTCCCGGACATCCACGCCAGCTTCAAATTCTGCGCGCTGATTTTTGGCGGTCAATCGCGCCTCTTCGTGCAATCGCGCTGCGCTTTCTACCTGCACGATACCGCCGAGCTGGCCGACCCGGCGCGTTCGCTGGAGCTTTCGGCTAGGGACTTCCGCCTGCTCAACCCCAATACCGGCGCCGCGCCGATCTTCCGCAGCCAGTGCGACGCCGACCTGACGATGCGGATTTACCGCAAGAATCCGGTCTTGATCGACCGTTCCGGCTCGACCGAAAAGCGCGTCTGGCCGCTGCGCTACGTACGCATGTTCGACATGACCAATGACTCGCACCTATTCCTGACACGAAGCGCATTGAAAAAGCAGGGGTTCGCACAAACATCGCTAAACCGCTGGATTCGTGGAAATGAGGAAGCCTGGCCGCTTTACGTTGGACGCATGATCCACCAATACGAACACCGTCACGCCAGCGTGACAGTCAATGAAGACAACCTGCACAACGCAGCGTTCGGTGCCTGCCTTACGGATGCCCGCAGGGCGGAACCGGACCATTTCCCCGAACCGCAATATTGGATAATCGCCGACAAATCGTGCGCTGACCACACCCGTGCCTGGTCGATCGGTTTCCGCGACATTGCGCGCGCAACCGATGTCCGTACGATGATCGCTACGGTTCTACCGGGAGCGCTGGCGGGCAACACCTTACCTTTATTGCTTCCGGAAAAGTCGGGGGACGAAGCTACCTATATTGCCGCCGCGCCGCTCTTGCTGGCAAACCTGAACAGTTTGGCGTTCGACTATATTGCTCGTCAAAAAGCGCAAACCACCCATTTGAGCTGGTACATCCTAGAACAACTCCCGGTCATCGCCCCCGTCGCCTTCGATGCCGAAATCGGCGGCACCAAAATCGCCGATTTCATCCGCGCCGAAGTCCTGGCGCTGTCCTACACCGCGCACGACCTCGCCGCGTTCGCCCGCGACATGGGCTACGTCGACGAAAACGGCCAGGTCAAGCCGCCCTTCGTCTGGAATGCCGAAGATCGCGCCCAACGCCTGGCCCGCCTCGACGCGCTGTTCTTCCATCTCTACGGTCTGGGCCGCAAAGACGCCGAGTACATTCTTTCGACTTTCCCCATCGTGCGCGAACACGACATGAAGGCGCACGGTCACTTTGTCACCGGCGAGCGTATTCTTGCTTATCTGCGGCGAATCGAAGCCGGCCAACTCGATCACGCCACCCTGGAATTTTCATGAAGTACCGAACAAGCATTTTGAATCCTCATTTCCGCGACAGCCGGAATAGCGCATCTCTGGGTTCCGGGCCAAGCCCGGAATGACGAGTTTTGTTACTTCCCCCTCTAACTTTTTAGGAGCCCGCCATGAACGTCCCCGCCACTCTCAAATACACCCGGAGCCATGAATGGGTTCGCGCCGAAGCCGACGGCACGATCACGGTTGGCATTACCGACCACGCGCAGGAGTTGCTCGGCGATCTCGTTTTCATTGACCTGCCGGATGTCGGCGAGGTGCTGGTTGCCGAACAGGAAGCGGCGGTCGTCGAATCGGTGAAGGCGGCGGCCGATGTCTATGCACCGGTTGCCGGCACCGTCACCGAGCTCAATAATGCGGTTGCCGATGCCCCGGAACTGGTCAATCAGGACGCCTACGCCGCCTGGCTGTTCAGGATGAAACCTGTCGATGTGGCTGACCTCGAGACGCTGCTCGACGCCGCCGAGTACACCGCCAGCGCCGCCGAATAAATTGCACAGTTTCGCAGGTCGGGTTAGCTCAGCGTAACCCGTCATTCGCCTGACGAGCATGGAATTCAGCATCAGATCAAGTTAACCGAACGTCGGGTTACGCCCTGCGGGCTAACCCGACCAGCAAATGCACCTACTACCAATCCATCCCGATACACTTTGCCGGATCACGCCATGCCACAGAATTTGCCCCTTAGCGCACTCGAACAACGCGACGAGTTCATCTCCCGTCACATCGGCCCTTCACCCGCCGACATCGGCACCATGCTGGCGGCCATTGGTGCGCCCAGTCTCGACGTCCTGATCGAGCAGACGGTTCCGGCAGCGATTCGTCTGCCCGACCCGCTGCCGCTTGCCGATGCGCGGCCGGAAGCGGAGGCCCTGGGCGCGCTCAAGGCGATCGCCGGTCGGAACAAGGTGAACAAGTCGCTGATCGGCATGGGCTATTACGACACGCTGATGCCCAAGGTGATCCTGCGCAATGTGCTCGAAAACCCGGGCTGGTATACGGCCTATACGCCGTATCAGGCGGAGATCGCGCAGGGACGACTCGAAGCCCTGCTTAATTATCAGCAGATGGTGATCGACCTCACCGGCCTCGAACTCGCCAACGCCTCGCTGCTCGACGAGGCGACGGCTGCAGCCGAGGCCATGACCATGGCGCGACGAGTGAGCAAGTCGAAGTCGAATGTTTTCTTCATCGACGCCGATTGTTTTCCGCAGACCATCGACGTGCTCAGGACGCGTGCCGGGTTCTTTGACTTCGAGCTGGTTTTCGGGACACCCGAAGAAGCGGCGATGCAGGACGTTTTCGGTGCGCTCTTCCAGTACCCGAACGACAGGGGCGAGGTCGCCGACCTCACCGTCCCGATTGCCGCCGTCAAGTCGCGCGGCGGCATCGTCGCCGTAGCCTCCGATCTGATGGCACTGATGCTGCTCAAGTCGCCGGGCGAGATGGGTGCCGACATTGCGCTCGGCTCGGCGCAGCGTTTCGGCGTGCCGATGGGTTTTGGCGGACCGCATGCCGCCTTCTTTGCCACCCGTGACGAGTACAAGCGCTCGGTGGCCGGGCGCATCATCGGCGTTTCGCTCGATGCGCGCGGCAACAAGGCACTGCGCATGGCACTGCAGACGCGCGAGCAGCATATCCGCCGCGAGAAAGCCAATTCCAATATCTGCACCTCGCAGGTGCTGCTTGCCAACCTGGCTGGAATGTATGCGGTGTACCACGGGCCGCACGGGCTGCGGGCCATTGCCGAACGCATCCACCGGCTGACCTCGATCCTCGCCGAGGGGCTCAAGCGCGCCGGGATCACGGTAGTGAACAAGCATTTTTTCGACACGCTGCAGCTCGACCTGGGCACCCGCGCACTCACCGTCTATCAGGCCGCACTCGGTGTCGGCTACAACCTCCGCCAGGTCGGCCACGGGGTACTCGGCATTGCCTTCAACGAAAAAACATCGCGCGACGATGTGGTCGCGCTGATCAAGCTGATCGCCAGTGTCAGCATGGATATCGAAGCCTTTGACACGCAAATCCGGCAGCTCGACCCGGCACTGCCCGCAGCGCTGCTGCGCACCGATGCCATTCTGACGCATCCGGTATTCAACACCCATCACACCGAACACGAGATGCTGCGCTACCTCAAGCGACTGCAAAACAAGGATCTGGCGCTCGATCGCTCGATGATCTCGCTCGGCTCGTGCACCATGAAACTCAATGCCACCAGCGAAATGATTCCGGTCACCTGGCCGGAATTTGGCGATATCCATCCCTTCGCCCCGCTCGATCAGGCGCAGGGCTACCTGGAAATGATCGGCGGGCTGGAAACCTGGCTCAAGGTGATCACCGGCTTTGACGCCCTCTGCATGCAGCCCAACTCGGGAGCGCAGGGCGAGTACGCCGGTATCGTCGCCATCACGCGCTATCACGCCAGCCGGGGTGACAGCCAGCGCAACATCTGCCTGATCCCGAAATCGGCGCACGGAACCAATCCGGCTACTGCGCAGATGTGCGGCCTGCAGATCGTCGTTGTCGATTGCGATGAAAACGGCAACGTGGATATCGCCGACCTCACGGCCAAGGCCGGACAACATTCAGCACATCTCGCCTGCCTGATGATCACCTATCCCTCGACGCACGGCGTCTTCGAGGAAGCGGTCAGGGACATCTGCGCGATCGTCCATGCGCACGGAGGCCAGGTCTATATGGACGGCGCCAACCTCAATGCCCAGGTCGGCCTCACCTCGCCCGGTCTGATCGGCGCCGATGTCAGCCACATGAACCTGCACAAGACCTTTGCCATCCCGCACGGCGGCGGCGGCCCCGGCATGGGGCCGATCGGCCTGAAAGCGCATCTGGCACCCTTCATGTCCGACCATGCGGTACAGGCTACGGGGGGAGCCGAGCGCTTGCATCGCGGGCAGGGCGCGGTTTCAGCCGCGCCCTGGGGCTCGGCCTCGATCCTGACGATTTCGTGGATGTACATTGCCATGCTCGGTGGCAGGGGGCTCAAGCGCGCTACCGAAGTGGCGATCCTCAATGCCAACTACGTCGCCGCACAACTCAGCCCGCACTACCCGGTGCTTTACACCGGTAAGAACGGCCGCGTCGCCCACGAGTGCATTCTCGACATTCGCCCGATCAAGGCTGCCACCGGCATCGCCGAGATCGACATCGCCAAGCGTCTGATGGACTACGGCTTCCACGCACCGACGGTCAGCTTCCCGGTGGCTGGAACGATGATGGTCGAACCAACCGAGTCGGAATCAAAAGCCGAACTCGACCGCTTCATCGCCGCCATGAGCGCCATCCGCGAGGAAATCCGCAAGATCGAAGAGGGCGTCTGGCCATCAGACAACAATCCGCTCAAGAACGCGCCACACACGCAGGCCGACATCGTCGACGCCGACTGGAAGCATCCGTACAGCCGCCAGGAAGCCGTTTTCCCTTTGCCGTGGGTCGCCACCAACAAGTTCTGGCCAAGCGTCAACCGCATCGATGATGTCTATGGCGACCGCAACCTGTTCTGCGCCTGCGTGCCGATGGGCGATTATTAATCGGTATCCGCAACCTCGGCGGGATTTGCCGATCGGAGTCCGAATGCGCAGGAAGACAGCAATTCTCCAGATACGCCTTTATCTGATTGGCGCCTTCATCTTTCTCACCGGCTTGATGGGCGCCGTATCGGTCTATCTGATGGCTACGGATGACTCCAGCGACGCTGTCGGTTATGAATTCGTGGATGGGAAGGCCTATCCCATCCTGGCGCATGAATCCAAGGCCTATCGCCATGATCTGGAACGTTTTGGCGGCAAGGCCGCGGTCATGGCCGATGAACTGAATCGATGGTTTGCCGGGCTATGGCAAGGCAAACGGCTGGCCTGCACGCTGGCGGTGCTGTCCACGGGTGCCGCTCTGGCATTTTTCTGGGCAGCCCGTCGTTTGTCACGCACCCGAGCCGAAGATCGGGATAGCTGAATCGCACGCGCTTGGCATAGGCCCAAAGACACTACCGGCCAGCAACGGACGGAACATCAGGCCGAATTGACGTTTTGAGCGGTGGCTTTGCAAGCTGATGGCGGACACTCCGGCCTACAAACGGATACGTTCTGTTGCAAATGACTTCTTGAACCTTCTCTCCCCTGCCCCTATTTTGCCGCTGTGTCATCAAATGACGCGATCGACCCTGACTGGGCCGGAAGCCGGTCATCCTCGAACTTCGTATTTATCGGAAGGAATTCTTTAATGGCAAGAAATTTTCTACTGGGTCTGATGATGTTTGCTTCGACGGCGCTCATCAGCGGTTCCGCGCTCGCCGATGAGCCTAGCCTGCACCAGATCTATCAGGCGGCCGAGGCCGGCAAGCTGACTGAAGCGCAGACCATGATGCAGGAAGTGCTCAGAGCGCACCCGAACAGCGGCAAGGCGCATTTTGTCGAAGCTGAGCTGCTGGTCAAACAAGGTCAGCTCCGGAAAGCCGAAGCCGAACTGGCGACGGCCGAGCGCCTCGCGCCCGGCCTGCCTTTCGCCAAGCCCGAGGCCGTGCAGCATCTCAGGGGGCAACTGGGTTCCTCGCATGGCGCCTGGCCATTTGAGGTACAGCATTCCCAGGCATTGCAACAGCCCGTTCATGAATCTTCCGTCCCTTGGGGAATGCTGCTGATCGGAGTGGGCTTGATTGCCTTCATCCTGTTCGCCGTACGCATAATGTCTCAGCGCAACGCGATGTCGGCTTCAGGCGGTGGCCTGGCAGCTGGATATGGCTCCGGCAATGCTTCAACACCGCTGCAACCCTATGCGGCGGGTAACGTAGGGACACCGGGCGCTCAGGGGCCTGGCATGGGTTCGCGAGTCATGGGCGGGCTGGCGACGGGCGCGGCAGTCGGGGTTGGACTGGTGGCTGGCGAGGCACTGATGCACCGCTTCATGGATGGGAAAGAACAGCATGCCCAGTCTCTGCTTCCAAACGACCTGGGGCCATCGCTTCAGGACAACAGCTTCGACGACATGGGCGGACCGGATTTTGGCGTCTCGGACACGTCGTCCTGGGATGACAGCAGTTCAAGCAGCAGCGACTGGAACTGAGCGCGCAGGAAAATTGTTACGGCGAAGTGAAAATTAGCGAATTGATTGCCCGATTAAGGGCCGGCAAGTGCTAATATTTCACAATGATTAAATGGACACCGGCTCTCAGCACAGGCGTAAAGCTGCTTGACGAGCACCACAAGTCGATTTTCCATTGGCTCGCCGAACTCGAAGCTGCCGCCACTGACAAACGCAGGCTCCTGGGCGTGTACTCGGTTGCTCGATTGAAGCATTACGCTGACGAGCACTTCGCGGCTGAAGAAGCCCTGATGAAGTCGGCGAACTATCCCGATCTGGCCGAACACATGGCTGAGCATGCCCTGTTTCGCGTCAAGCTGGCAGAACTCCAGGCCAAGGCCATCGGGCAGGATGTTTCCTCTGAAACCGTGGAATTCCTCAAGGATTGGCTTACCAATCACATCACCAAGACGGATATGGCCTACGTGCCCTGTTTGAAAGCATTTGAAACGCAACAGGACAAAGCTTGAGAATGGCACCCACCATCTGGGGATCATGGTTTCAAGATGGGCGAGCAACAGACAACCAAAGCGATACAAGAACTACAGCGACTGGATTGGCCCGGCCCGTTTTGATAATCCGATGGTTTTATTTTTCCCCCTCCTTTGCTTCCCAGGCGGCTGCATAGACGGCAAGCGTCAGCGCTGTACTGTCGATCGCCTTGCTCCCGGTGAACGCCAGTGTATTAAGTAGTGGACTCTCATCACCCGCGTTGGGCGAGTTATTCGCCAGACCACGCCACGCGGCTTCTACTGTTTCCTCAAGAGCGCTCGCGTCGGTCGACGAGTCCGTGACCAGCACGATGCGTCGCAGCGCCACAGTGTCGAGCAGCATGTGCAACTCGAATGTACAGCCCAGCCTGCCCCGGTTGAACCCGCGCAAGTCCATCAGCACCAGGTCCGACTCGGGGGCGAGCCGGCTCACGGCATGCGGCCAGGCGTCCGCGTAGCAGTACAGATCATTCACCGGATAGTGCAGATCGCCCTCAAGACCGCTACCCAGCGCCGCGATGCGCCGTTCTACCTGTTGTCCTGACTTGAGAAATTCGCGGTCCGCCCGACGCAGAAGGAAGGACTCCAGCATGCGCGCGCTCAGGGTGCGCAAGGCCAGGTCGGTGCCGACGATCAGATCGATACGCCCGCTGCGCCGCCACGTGTCGTCGAGCATGTCAAGGAGCTGGGTACGCTTCTCCGGGTCGCTGAACACACGCAGCAGTAGCAGCCGCTTGCCACTTTCGTTCCGGCGCGCCGACCATTGATGGCGCAGGGCCGCATGCAGAACAATTGCATAACAGGCGAATGCCGCGCTGAGCAGCGCCCAGATCGGTACCGCCGGCCTGAGGTCAGCGCCGATATTGGCCGCGATGAGACCGAAACAAAGCGTAAGAAACAACCAGCACAGGTGAAAATGAAGCACCTGGGCCGGAAGGTAATGACGATCTCCGAGCCAGATGAAAAACTTGAAGGTCAGCCAGACGAAATAAGCCTGCAGGACATTGACGGGCAGAGCAACGAGGATTGGTCCGAGCGGAAACTTCGGCGCGAAGAGCAGATCGACGAGAATTCCTGCCAGTGCCGTTGCGCCGAGCAAGACGATAGGTACGTATTTTCTGCGACGACGCAACAGGCGCATCAGGATGACTACGCCAAAGACCGGATAGACCAGCCCGAGCCACAGCAGCCAGGGTCGTCCGGTTTGCAGCGGCTGGATATCGTCCAGGCCGAACAGCAGCACGAGCGCGACCCCACAGATTAAAAAAGCCACCACCGCCATCAGCGCCACGAGCAGGGGCCGCAGTTGACGCACGAGAAGAAACAGCAACCCGGCGAGCGGAAAGATGACCATCAGCGGGGCGAATGCCCAAACTGCTCGCAAACCACGCAGCGGGTCGCCGAAGAGCACAAGGGCGCCGAAGCCGAGCAGAAAACAAGCCAGTGCCATGGCGATGCGTATCCGCGCCCGCCGGGTCAGGAAGGCGCCAAGAACGAGCAGGCCGGGGGCCAGCGCGAGAAGTGCCATCACCCCACGCTGATCAGTTGGTAAGGATCCCGCAGAAGACCACCACAGCACGCCTGATGTCAGAACCATATGCACGGTGCCCGCCGCCGCGAAAGCAAGGCGCACCAGCAAACTTGTGTGTTGCGCCTGCGCGAGCTGTGCACAGGCAGCGGAGGACAGCAACGCCACGGACGGGGCAATCGGCTGCAGGCGCAAGCGAGCGCGCCCCGCTGGCCATTCGCCCTGAACAATGTTGCCTGGAGCAGGAACGCTGGATTCAGAAGTGCGCCGTCGCCGACTCATGCCTAGTGCAACCGCTCTGCGGTAGCGCCACGCAAACAACCCGAACAAGACCAGGAAGAGCAGCGGGAAAGCGCTGGCTTCAAGGAGGATAATCAAAGTATCCATGGACCTGAAAGAGAAACCTCCGAAGAACATGACGAGGACGCCGGACGGCCATTGAGGCAAGCTTTGCAGTCCAGGTCAGGCGCTGATTTCCGGCGCTTTGCAGCGAGTGTAACTGTATCGACGAGACTCGTGCCAACTGAGCTCAGGCACCACGCCAAGCATCCAGCGTATTCCATTCATCGTTACAGAACTGAATTAACACCGACAGGCCGTGCCGTCTGTTGGCGATCTGTTTACCGTTCCGGGAAACGACATCATCCAAAGCATCGCTGCAATCCCCTTGAGCGGATACCAGATTTTATGGCCTGAAGCGAGGCCAGCGAATGCTTTATTAATGGCTGGCATTTATCTTGCTTCATCTGGTTTAATTTTTGACAATCGGAGGCAATCATGGACTGGAACGAAATCCTTGCAATCATTACTATTGTTGCTGTTGCGCCCTATGCCACAGCGGCTGCAGTAAGCTGGATCAGGCGACCTGACAAGACAAAAATTGGTGCAAAAGCACCAATTTGATGCAATAGGCACACTATCGGCACGAGTCCCACAAGCCGGAAATCAAAGCCTGGGCACCTCGAGCCGGGCTCCCGCCCACGCCCCTCTCAGAGCGCCACGGCGCTGGGACCAGCCGCCCGCAAGCAAATCTTGCTGGCAAGATATTTCCTGAGTGGTTGCTTTCGCTGATTCAGGGTGAAAAACTAACACCTTCAAACCTCGATGCAATAGCGAGACGCTTGCCTCTTGTCTCACCGATGACCTTGTGAGCTGTAATTCGGGATGGGGAAGAGGCAGAACGCATACACCGTTGTCAAGCCTATCAATTGATGTAGATCGTGGCCCCAGGCCCGGCTTCGCGCTCAGCACTGCGAAGCCGGGGTCCAGGAGGCGAATCAGCGCCTGCACTGGATACCGGCCTTTGCCGGTATGACGGAAAATTCTGACTTCATCGGGCCGCAGCAATAGACTGCATCTCTGCTTACCACGCGGCCTGGCCATGTGGACAGCGATGTGGACAGCGAAGTTGACGCGGGTGTAATACAGCCAGATACTGATCACCCTTTGCAAAAGGAGAACACTCATGAGCGGTTCAAATTACGAATTATCTGAATTTACGGCAGAACGCCTGCAAGGCGGAACGCAGTCACTTGCCGACTACGCCGGCAAGGTTCTGCTCATCGTCAACACCGCCAGCCAGTGCGGTTTCACGCCGCAGTACGAAGGCCTTGAGGCGCTCTACCAGCGCTACAGGGAGCGCGGCCTGGTGATCCTCGGCTTCCCGTGCAACCAGTTCGGTGCGCAGGAACCGGGGGCGGCCGCTGAAATCGCCAGCTTTTGCCAGAAGAATTATGGCGTCAGCTTTCCGATGTTCGCCCGAATCGAGGTCAACGGCGACAACGCCCACCCGCTCTACCAGCACCTGAAAAAAGCGGCGCCTGGCCTGCTCGGCACCGAAGGCATCAAGTGGAATTTCACCAAATTCCTGGTCAATCGCACAGGCGATGTAATCAAGCGATACGCATCGTCCCTGGCGCCGGAAGCCATGGCCAGTGATATCGAGGCGTTGCTCTGATCATGTGCCAATGAAAACACCGGAAAAACTGCCTGACTTCAGCGGCATGCTGCGCTGGCCGAACGTTCCCGCCTGCTACGGCTGGCTCTCGCTTGACCGCCGCGGTCAGTGGCGCATGCGCGGCGAACCCGTCACGCACGCGGGTCTGGCCAGTTTTCTCAATCGCCAGTATGGGCACGACGAACACGGCAACTACTTCATTCAGAACGGCCCGCAGCGGGTTTTTGTCGAGCTCGACTACACGCCTTGGGTGCTGCGGCTGAGCTCTGAAAACATCCTGCTGACCCATACCGGCGACGCTGTTGAAGACATACTCGGCGCTGCCTTTGACGAAGAAGGCAATCTGCTGCTTGAATGCTTGGACAGTATCGCCCTGCTCTGCGACCGCGATCTGCCCGCGCTGCTTGCCTGCCTGCGCCAACCCGGCGGTGAAGCGGCGAGCGATGCCGACCTGCTCGCAGTGCTCGACCAGACTCCGGGGACATTGAGCACGCTCTCGCTGGAATGGGACGGCAGGCACATCCCCGTTGGCATCCTGCAGCGCAAGGATGTTGCCCGGCGCTACGGCTTTGTGGCAGTTCCGGTGGATCCCGAGCAAAAAGAATAGCCGCGTTCATCAAGAAACGAGCAGGTCGGGAAGTTATTTCGTACTCGTTCCTTGGCCGCCTTGACATAGGCTGTGCGCAGGTCCAAGGTAAAAAAATTTCAATATCAGCGAGCATAGGCCATGAAGCTGCCCAGACTCGAAGCAGGCGATTTTTGGGGAGGACTCGCCGCGATCCTGGTCGCGCTGCCTTCCGCGATCGCCTTCGGGGTCACCATCTATTCACCGCTCGGTGCGGCGCATGTGGCGCAGGGCGCGCTGGCCGGCATCCTTGGCGCGGCGGCGCTCGGGCTGATTGCGTCGGCACTGGGCGGCACCCAACGGCTGATCACCGCACCCTGTGCGCCTGCGGCGGCGGTGCTGGCGGCATTTGCGCTGGAGTTCATGCTGAACGGCGGCGATTTCGCCGCAGCGATGCTGCTGTTCTCGCTGCTCGGGCTGGCAGCGGGACTGTTGCAGATCGTCTTCGGCATGCTGCGTCTGGGGCAGTTGATCGAGTACATGCCTTATCCGGTAGTCAGTGGCTATCTGTCGGGCGTCGGTCTCTACATCATCGCCGGCCAGGTGCCGAGGTTCCTCGGCGTCCCCAAGGACATCCATTTCTGGGAATCGCTCGCGGCGCCTGCCGCATGGCAGTGGCAGGGCATGGTGGTCGGCGCCGTGACCATTGTCGTGATGCTTGGCGCACCGCGCCTGACCCGCCGGGTACCGGCAGCGATTCTCGGACTGGCGGCCGGCGTCGGTGCCTATTTTGCCCTCGGACTCGCCGATCCGGGACTGCTCGAACTTGAGGGCAACGCGCTCGTCGTCGGTTC
>NZ_JAEUOI010000049.1 GCF_016790145.1 Propionivibrio sp.
CACGATTTTCCGGCGTGCCAGGCACGGGCATTTTCATCGACAAGCTGGACGATCCTGCCGTCCCGGCCGATCAGATAATGCGCACTGACCTTGCGCTCAGGCGAGGTTAGCGTGAGCAATGCCTCGTCCAGGGTGTCGTCAGTGGTATGGTGAATAATCACCAGATTCGGACGGCGTTGATCGAAGTTTGGCGAGGCCACTTGATCGATCTGCATCCTTGTGCGCGGCTGGTGTGGAAGCGGCGCGCAGGCGACCAGGATTGCCGACATGAGGCCAACAATCAGGGGGCAGTGCAAGCGGGTGAGTTTCATGGTTAGCGGCGTGATAAGCAGAGGATATTTTGGACTTCGTCGTGCCGCGGACAGCTCGTTATATGATCATTGACCATACCTGTGGCCTGCATGAAGGCATAACAGATCGTCGAACCGACAAACTTGAACCCTGCGCGCCCCAGGGCCTTGCTCATCTCATCCGACTGTATCGTCCTGGCCGGTACCTCAGCCATCGAGATCCTTCGATTTTGAATCGGAACACCCTCAACAAACTGCCATAGAAAATCACTGAATGACTGGCCACTTGCCGTGAGCGCCAGGTAGGCTTTGGCGTTCTGAATGCTTGCCGCCACCTTGGCACGATTTCGGACGATCCCTGAATCGGCCAACAGGGCGGCTACTTTTTCATCGCCATACCGGGCAATGAGCAGCGGATCGAAACCGTTGAAGGCGTGCCGATAGTTTTCCCGTTTTTTGAGGATCGTCGCCCAAGACAAACCGGCCTGTGCGCCTTCCAGGATCAGAAGCTCAAACAAGGCTCGATCGTCGTGGAGCGGAACACCCCATTCCAGATCATGGTATTCACGGTAAAGCTCGAAACTTTCGCTCCAGGGACAACGTTCCATCAGCATGAACTCGGGAAATAAATGATCACTTTAGACCCAGGGGACTGGATGCTACGACTTGTTCGCTTTGGTCCTCAATTTCAATAACGATGAGCATCATAATGCACCTCTTTCCAGGCGGTGATCAAAGGCATCACTTTGGCGCTAATTTGGCCAAAGCTTTCATTGAGGGCTTGGCGCCGGGTAACTGCTCCGCTTCGCATTGCGCCATTCAAGCATTTTCTAAAGGATTAGCTTGAGGCAGCCCTGAACTTGCCTGAATATCGGAACACTTGGCCAAGAAGCGGGTGTGTCAGGCGAAAATCCATAGCGAAATGGCTGTCGTCCACGGCTTCCTCTACGATGGTGGTACGTCCGAGAACCAGCCATTCCGGGATGGGCAGCAACAGTGGGCCAAGCTTCACAACAAACTGAACACCGCGGTAATGGAGCCGGCCCTCCTCCACGCGCGGGGCCATCTGTAAGCCGAGCACCGGATTAACGAACTCAATGAGTTGATTGCTACCGACCGCGACCCAGAAGCTGTTGAAGCAGACTACCTTCCCTTCGGGATACGTGAGGGTCCGCCGCCAATACTGCCTATCGCCAACAACGCTCTTTTCGACGCGCGTGGATACACGCCGGCCGCTTCGATTTACGAGCGCACCGAAGACCCGCAGCACGCTAAGACAGGGCTGCATGAACTGCGGATACTCGATATCCATGTGACCGGTGTCAGTCGTTGTGCCAAAGCGATAGTGCGCCTGCAAGGCCGTTGGCAGCTTGTCCCAGTCGGCACCAAGCGCTGATTGCATCAAGCTTTTCATGATCCCGTTCCCGGGATGTGCTTGAAAACCATAAACGTCACCACAAGCACCATCAAGGTGAAAGCAGGGACGCCCAGCCAGAACCAGCAGCGCGCCATTCGCCAGTAGATCGCGGGCAGAGGAGACTCATGAGCGACGGCATCGGCGACGATCTTGTGCATGCGGATCTGCAAGTAAACCACCGGTAGCCAACAAACGCCTGCAGAGACGAACATAAAGATGCTGGCCGCTATCCATGGCGTGGCCAGCGGCAGATCGAGCAGATACACCATCCACAGTCCACTGATGGGCTGAAAGATCACCGTCGGCGTGGTAAAAATCCAGTCGGCCAGGACAACATGCCGATTGGTGGCGGCAATATGGGCGACATTTGCACTGCGGTCGGCCATCCATTTGTAGAACGCACTGCCAAGGCCGGTGCCGAATAGAAGCACCATGCTGAGAATGTGCACTGTTTTGAGAACTGTGTAGGTCATGAGCAACTCCCTGTGGACATGGCATCGGAGAAGAGCAAGCGCGGTTCGACGGTCAGCGGCATACGCCCCAGGAACTGCACAAGCGGGCGGACATCGGCACAACAGCCTTTTTGCAGCATGCGAAGATTTTCCGCTTGCAGCAGGGGATTGAAGTGGCGCCCCAGCCGTGCAAAAGCCATCGCCATCGGAAACGGGATGTGCAACAGTCTTGCCTTGGGCAGGCCTTGGGCCTGACGCAAACACTGCAGCCATTCTGCGAACGTGATCGTTTCGTTGCCGGAGATGTCCAGCGTCTGCCTTGCCTCCGATGATGTGAGGCTCTGCATTACGGTCGCCACCACATCGTAAATATGTACCGGCTGCAGTTTCTGCTGACCGTCGCCGATGACAGGAATCAGCGGCAATGCCGCCAGCCGCATGAACAGGTCTGCGCTCTTGCCTCCCCGGCCATAGATCAGCGACGGGCGCAGCACGAACCAGTCGAGATCTAGGCTGCGCAGGCAATCGTCAGCAGCACGCTTGCTCAGATGGTAGGCCGAAAACGCCTTCTCATCGGCGCCCAGCGCAGAGATCTGAGCACTCGACCAACGCCTGCGTGCGAGCAGGCGCGAAACAATGCCGCCGGGGCAAGGGTATGCAGGGGTGCAAAGCGCTGGGAGCCGCTTTCGCCAATGATGCCCACGCTGTTGATGACCGCGTCGACCCCTTGCAGATATGGCAACCAATCTGCCGGGGCTTGCATGCGGCAAACATCGATGCCGTGGCGACGTGACAGCGGTTTCACCTGGTGGCCAGCAGCGGTCAGCGCAGCTTCAACGTTGCGGCCAATGAAACCGCTGGCGCCGGCAAGCAGGATGTTCATGCTGCGCTCCCTGGATTTTGTGGAGTTGCTACGAACTGGCCCAAACGCTTGCCGATCGAATGCAGGCCGATGAGCAAACCGCCCAACGCCGCCATAAGCGCAAGGCGCAGGCTGTCCATCGGGTCGCTGAAGTGCGAGAACAGATCCACCGTCAGCACAAGGAGCAGAGGGGCGATCATCAGCATCACTTTCGTGTAACTCAACCAGAAGACGGCGGCCTGTTCATCCGGGCAAATTCGGCCGAGGACATTCACCAGCGGACCGGAAAGCACGTACAGCACTGCGAAACTCAAGGCAACGCTGATGAGGGATTCGGCAAAAAGAAGGGAATAGGCGTTCATGAAAGACTCCTGATTTGTGATTGGAGCCCTCAGTGTGTAGATTGGCGACCTGAAATTCTTCCGATCTGATCGAAACGGAACACATTTCGGCTCCGGAAAGATCATTTCGGAGCAACAGGCGACTATTTGGAAGCGGCGATCTTGGTGTGCAGCTTGCGGTACTGGCCGGGGGTCATGCCCTCAATCTCGCGAAACGCCTCGTAGAAGTTCGATTGCGAGGTGAATCCGACACTGAGACCGACAGACAGGACGGAAGCTGAGGATTCGGCGCACAACATGGTCTTAGCGGCTCCGACACGCCGCTCGCGCAGGTAGCGGGAAAATCCTTTCCCCAACCGGGTGTTCATCAACTCCGACAATTGGTGGGTACTGAGTTCCAGACGTTTCGCCAGGCCTGGCAGGCTCAATTCCGAATCCACATAGATTCGATCGGTCAGCATCAGGTCATCCAGCCTGGACAGCACGGCATCGCAATCCACATTGGCGAGAGTCGAGCTGGCATAAGCGGATTGAACGGTTTCCCTCACCTCCGCGCTCAACTTGGGCCGCAGGCCGAGAGTTGTCTGTACCAGAAAGAAAGCCGCGCCTATCGATATCGCGTAGAGGCTGAAAAACAGCTTGTCCGGCAGCGCCGCCTGGGCCAACCCAAGGATTGAAACACCGATCGCAATGGCAAAAACGCTCCCCAGCAGAATCATTTCCCGATTGAAGCTGGCTCGCTCACGGCGGAGGGCATAGAGGCTGCGCGCCAACCACAACAAATAGCCGGCGCCAAGCATGAACGCCAACGGCAAGGCCAGGTCGTCAGGCAACAAGGGGGAAATCAAGACTGGCACCGCATGCCCCATCAGCGCCGGCCTGATCGAAGGCAGGGTTTGTGGGTGCAGTAAGGGTTGGCTGAACAGGAAGAAGGCCGGTGCCACGGCAAACAGGGTCATTCGGTAAGGAAGCGACACAACCCACGCCTGGTCGAGGTAAAGCCACAAGAAATGCGCAATCTGCAAGCCGCTAAGCGCTAACAGGAGTGTAAGACCCATGACTCTCGACATCGCCTGATCCTGATATTGATCGCTGCGGAAGTGGGTCAGCGCAAGGGTGATCGCGCTGAAAATCGAGAAGCCGGCGAGAAGAATGGCGAGTGAGGTCACAGCAAGTGCAAAGTAATTATTCTGATCCATTTGAATGGACATGTATTCAGGCCATAGTGATTCGGCAGCAATTTTGTCAGCATTCGCCCTTGATGCGGTCATTAAACTTCAAAGATGTTATTGAATAGTCTGGGTAAACGGGTTTCACCGTTAAATATCGGCAAGCGAGATCAATCTTGCCCTGATTTTGCAGGCGATCCCAACTCATGATGGCAGTGCCGATTGATCTGCTGTCGCAGTTGCAACAATGTTGCATCTGAAGCATGGCTATGGTTTAATCGCCGCTCAAAATCCTTTGGCCGGATACCTTGTCCTCTCCTGATCTTCCCAGTAATGACGCTGTCGCCGGGCATATTCGCCGTGCCGGCGCGCGCGCGACACCAGCGCGAATTCGAGTCATGCAATTGCTGCACGCCGCCCCGACAGCGCTGTCGCACAACGAGATCGAGCTGGCGCTGGGCGCCCCAGCCATCGACCGGGTCACGCTCTATCGCGTTCTCGACTGGCTGGTCGAGAGCGGGCTGGCGCACAGGAATGCCGATGTCCATCGCGTTTTCCGTTTTTCGGCCTCGGTCGCCGGCGAGCATACGACGCATATCCATTTTCGTTGCGAGCATTGCGGCGGGGTGTTCTGTCTCGATGCCGCACCACCGGCCGCACCAAGCCTGCCAGCAGGTTTCACATTGTCGCGCATGGATTTTGATCTGCGCGGACGTTGTGCGCACTGCGCCGGGACGAAGCAATGAGCGCCCGGACGCCGATCCCGGTCACCCGCCTCACCGGCTTGCCAGGCGTCGACAAGACGAAGCGGCTTGAACTTAAGCCCCTGCTGCAGCAGCCGGCGCTGGCCAGAAACAACGTCGAGATAGCCTGCGCCAGGCTCTGCGCGCTTGAAGTGATGGAGGCCAGGCGGTGAAGCGGCTTCGTTATCTGCTGCTCGCCGTCCTCTTGCTGCTCGCGCAGAGCGGAGCCCTGACGCATGCGCTCGACCATCTGCACCCCGATGCCGGGGAACCGCCCAGTCATGCCTGCGCACTGTGCATTGCAGCCCAGGGTCTCGATGCGCCACTCGCATCCGTAGCGCCAGACTTCGCCTTGTCTGCGGCCAACTTCGCGCCACCTATGGGCGAGAGTGTTGCAGCTCCAATCCCCAGTACTGTTTCTCCGCGCGCCCGCGCCCCGCCCCTCGCCTGACTGAAGCGCAAACCTGCCGCCCGCCGGGCGGTGTTCTGCATTCTTTTCAGGAGACATCATGCGTACCCCTCGCATCCTCACGCTGTCGGCGTTCGCTTTGGCGCTGTCGCTGGCGCTTCCCGCCCAGGCGGCCAATGATGCGGATCTGGCCCAGATTCGCGAACAACTCAAGCAAATGAAGGAAAACTACGAGCAGCGCATCGCCGCGCTCGAAAATCGTCTGGCGCAAGCCGAATCAACGGCGAGCAAGGCCGAGACCGTGGCCGACAAGGCCGAGGCCAGCGCCTCACAAGCCCAGGCTGCCGCCCAGCAGGCCAGCCAGCGGCCGGCGTCGGCGAACAGCTTCAACCCGGAACTTTCACTGATTCTGGTCGGCAATTACACCAATCTGTCGCAAGACCCCAACCAGCGCCGTCTGCAGGGTTTCATGCCGTCGAACGGCGAGCTGTTGCCGGCAGAGCGCAGCTTCAACCTTGGCGAATCGGAGCTGACGTTTTCAGGCAATATCAATCACCTGTTCCGCGGCACCCTGATCCTGGCCATCGCGCCGGACAACACGCTTGGCGTCGAGGAAGCGAACTTCCAGACGCTTGGTCTCGGCAATGGTTTCAATTTGAAGGCCGGCCGTTTTTTCTCCAGTGTCGGCTACCTCAACGACATTCACGCACACGCCTGGGACTTCTCCAACGCGCCGCTGCCCTACCAGGCCTTTTTCGGCGGCCAACTCGGCATGGACGGCGTGCAGGCGCGCTGGCTGGCACCCGGCGACACTTATTTCGAAGTCGGTGTCGAGGCGGCGCGCGCACTCAGCTTCCCGGCGGCTGACGAGACGCGCAACAAGAACGGCCTGATGTCGGGCGCTGTCTTTGCGCATGTCGGCGGCGATCTCGATGTCTCGAACAGTTGGCGTGCCGGTCTTTCGTATTTCTATGCCGAACCGAATGGCCGTGACTATGACGATCCCTTGAACGACACCACTTACAGCTTTTCCGGTAGCAGCAAAACCTGGATTGCCGACTTCGTCTGGAAGTGGGCGCCAAACGGCGACGCCAGCAGGCAGAACCTGAAGCTGCAAGGGGAATACTTCAATCAGTCGGAAGACGGGACGCTGGTCTACGATGTGCACGGTACCGCCCTGGGTACGCAGAGCGGCAGCTTCAACAACCGCCAGTCGGGCTTCTACGCGCAGGCCGTTTACCAGTTCATGCCGCACTGGCGCATCGGTTATCGTTACGACCAGCTCTACTCAGGCAACCCGAGTTTCGGACACGACCCGCTCACCAGTGAATTCCCTTCGCTCAAGGATTTCAACCCGAAGCGGAATACGCTGATGGTGGACTGGACGCCGGACGAATTCTCACGCTTCCGCCTGCAATACGCGCAGGACAAGACGCGGCCGGAGGCAACGGACAATCAGTTCTGGGTGCAGTACATCATGAGTCTGGGTGCCCACGGCGCCCACAAATATTAAGGATCAACCAATGAAACGCCTATACGCAATCGTCCTCGCCGTGCTGCTGTCAGCCTTCGTGCTGCCCGCTCACGCCAGCCTCAAGATCTTTGCCACCGTTCCCGAGTGGGGCGCGCTGGCGCAGGAAATCGGCGGCGAGCAGGTCAAGGTCTACACCGCAACGAATGGCCTGCAAGACCCGCACCGCATCGATGCCAAGCCTTCGCTGATCGCCCAGGCGCGTTCGGCACAACTGGTGGTGGCGACGGGAGCCGAACTCGAAATCGGCTGGCTGCCGGTGGTCATCCGCGAATCCGGCAACGCACGCATCCAGCCCGGCCAGCCCGGTTTCTTCGAAGCGGCACGCTACGTGACCATGCTCGATATCCCGGCAGTTCTCGACCGGGCGCACGGCGACGTGCACGCCGGCGGCAATCCGCACATCCAGACCGACCCGCGTAATCTGCTCAAGGTCGGCGAAGCGCTGAGCGCGCGCATGGCCGAGATCGATCCGGCCAATGCAGCGGCCTATCAGTCCGGCTACAAGGTGTTCGCCGACAAGCTGCGCAGCGCGATTGCGCGCTGGGAGAAGGAAGCCGCGCCGCTCAGGGGCGTGCCCATCCTCGTTCAGCACAGGGCTTTCCCGTATCTGCAAAACTGGCTCGGCTTGAAGGAGATTGGCAGTCTGGAGCCCAAACCCGGGGTCGAGGCGTCAAGCGCCTACCTCGCCGAGATCCTGGCGCAACAGGCGGTGCAACCGGCAAAAATGGTCATCCGCCCAGCCTATCAGTATGACACCCCCTCGCTGTGGATTTCCGAGCGCGCCAAAATACCCGCGGTAACACTACCGTTCACCATTGGCGGCACGCCGGAAGCGAAAGACCTGTTCTCGCTGTATGAGGATACGATTCGCCGTTTGCTCAAGGGCTGGCAAGGATGAGCGCCGCCACCCTGTTCGAAGTCGATGCCCTGAGCGCCGGCTATGCGCGTCCGGTCGTAGGCCCGGTTTCCTTGCGCCTGGGCGGCGGTGAAGTGCTCGGCATCGTCGGCCCGAATGGCTGCGGCAAATCGACCCTGCTCGCCGCATTGACCGGATCGGCGCGGATTTTCTCGGGTCGCATCGACAAGCGGCCGGGCCTGCGCATTTCCCTGCAGCAACAGCAGGCACCTGCCATCGAGGGTATCCCCTTCAACGGCGCCGAACTACTGTCCCTGACCGGCGCCAGCGCCGAGGGATTGCCGCCCTGGCTGGAATCGCGTCTCGCCGAGCGGCTCGATCGCCTGTCCGGCGGGCAGTTGCAATTTCTCTATCTGTGGGCCTGCCTCCAGGCGCCAGCCGATGTCGTGCTGCTCGACGAGCCGACCAACAATCTCGACCCGGATGGCATCTCATTTCTCGAAGGAGCGTTGCGTCGGCGAGCGGGCGAAGGAGCCAGTCTGCTCGTCGTCAGCCATGACGCGCGATTTATTGATGCGGTATGTGATCGCACGGTGGTGCTCGGATGAATACTGAATTACTTTTCGACCCGTTGTTTGCCGAGCCCTTTGTCACCGGTCTTGTCTTCGCCATTCTGTTGCCCTTGCTCGGTTGCTATCTACGCCTGCGCGACGAGTGGCTGGCGGCACTGGCTTTCGCCCAGACCGCTGCCGCCGGTTCGTTGCTGGCCATGCTCTTCGGGTTGCCGCTGGTACTCGGCGGGCTGGTCGCCGCCGGTCTGGCGGCCAGTCTCAAGCACGCCTTTGAAGGCGCCACACGTGGCACCCAGGGTGCCGCCTACGCGATGCTGCTGCTGCTCGGCTGGGGCGTTTCGGTGCTGCTGGTAGCCAACCTGCCGCTCGCCGAACGCATGGGCCATGCACTGTTCGACGGCCAGCTTTACTTCACGGACCGCTCGCATCTGATCAACGCCGGGGTCTTTGCGCTGCTGTCGTTTTTCAGCCTGTACTGGCTGTCGCGCCGTCTGCTGCTGGCGCACTTCTTCCCCGACTTTTTCCGCGCGCGTGGTCTGTCCGAGCGCCGTGCGCACTTTGCCTTCGACCTGCTGGTGGCCGGTGCGCTGGCGCTGTCGACCATGAGTGTCGGTGTGATGGGCGCTTTCGCGCTGATCTTCGTGCCGCCGCTGATCGCCTTCAACTGGGCCGACGGCTGGCACCGGGCCTTGCTGCTGGCGGTGCTGAGCGGCCTTCTGGCGCATGTCGTGGCGTTTGCGCTGGCGCTATTGCTGGACCAGCCATTTGGGCCTCTGCTTGGCTTGCTCCTGGTCGGCATGGGTGTGTTGAGCGCTCTGCTACGCAGCTTAGGCGCTCGTCACTGATCAGGGCATCAAAACCAGAAAACGGGCTGAAATTGCAGAGTGCAGGGGGATGTGTTAAAACAGACGCCTGTCGATCAAGTCGGTTTGTCACTGCGGACTATGGTTTTCTCTTTTTTCAAAAAAACGCCGGAAAAAATGGTCTCCAGGCCGGCTGCCGTACCTCGTGCCAAAGAGGCGCGTCAGGAAGCGCCTCTGGCGCCAAGGGAAAGTGCGCCCGCTGATACGCCCGTACCTTCCGGCGCGTCGGCCAAGTCCAGTACCACGCCTGCGCCAAAGCTTGCCATCGAAGACCCTTCATCGCTCGACTTCAGTGATTTCGTATTCAGTGAGAGTTCGCCGGATTTCCACACAGAAGCTGAAATTGACCCGGTCGATTCCGAAGCCCAGGAAGCAGCGATTCTCTATGCCAACGGGCAGGACGAAATGGTTCGCACACTGCTTGAGAATGCCGTACGCATTCATCACTTCGGTCCGGGGGAGCGCTTGTGGATGATGCTTTTCGACCTCTACAAACTGAGCGGACAAAAGGCGGCATTCGAAGCGCTGGAGATTGATTACGCCCAGTCCTTTGAAAAATCGCCGCCCGGCTGGCGCGACAAATCCAGCGGGCAGGCAAAAACCAAGGAAGTGCTTGCCGGAAGCTTTTTGTTCCGGGGAACCCTGACCGGCGATAACAACACGGCGTTCGACGCCATTAGCCAGGCGCTCGAAAAGAATCCGAGGCTGCGTCTCGATCTCTCGAAGGTCAGTCGCCTCGATGCCGGAGGGTGTGCTCGCTTGCTGAGCCTTTTGCAGCAGGCAAGAAAAGCCAGGCGCGAAATCGAGTTGCTGGGTCGAGACACACTGCAAGCGCTGCTCGAAAAGTGCGTCGAGAGTGGGCGGAGCGAAGACAAGGAATGCTGGCTTATGCTCCTGGAATTGCGCCAGCTGCAGGGGCAGTACGAGAGATTCGAGGATTTGGCAATAAACTATGCGGTGACCTTCGAGGTTTCGCCGCCGTCCTGGGAGGCCAAACGGGTCGCCGCACCCGAGCCGGTAGCTCAGATAGCAAGGGATCCGGTTGGCGATGAGGTGGACGTTGACGCCTACGGGCTGCATGGCGATATCAAGGCGTCTCGTTTTGGCGATCTGGCGGCGTATGCCGGGGTGCACGATCCGGTGCTCATCGATTGCGTTGCCCTGAAACGTATCGATTTCATCAGTGCCGGTGCGCTGCTCAATGTGTTGACGACGATCCGGCGCAGCGGCAAGCAGATCGTCTTTCGCTACCCCAACCATCTCGTTGCCGAGCTATTCGGTGTCGTTGGACTGAAAGCGGTAGCGAGCATCATCTTTGCAAAACACTAGGGTTTAGTCATGGAGCAATACCACGGCACGACGATCCTGTCGGTGCGTCGAGGCCAGCGGGTGGCGATGGGCGGCGACGGACAGGTCACGCTCGGCAACATCGTCATCAAGGCCAGTGCGCGCAAGGTTCGGCGCATTCATCAGGGAAAGATTCTGGCCGGCTTTGCCGGCGGCACGGCGGATGCATTCACGCTCTTTGAGCGTTTCGAAGCCAAGCTCGACAAGCATCAGGGTAATTTACTGCGCTCGGCGGTCGAACTGGCCAAGGACTGGCGCAGTGACCGGGCGCTGCGCCGGCTGGAGGCGATGCTGGCTGTGGCCGATCAGGAAAATTCACTGGTGATTACCGGCAACGGCGACGTCCTGGAGCCTGAGTACGGCATTGTCGCCATTGGTTCAGGCGGCGCTTTTGCCCAGTCGGCGGCACGTGCGTTGATCGAGAATACCGAACTCGATCCGGCCGAGGTCATCCGCAAGTCGCTCACCATCGCTGGCGATCTGTGCATCTACACCAACCACAGCTTAACCATCGAGACGCTTGACTGAATGGTCTTGTGGCCACTGATCACAGCGCAGGATTGACATGACTCAACTGACTCCGCAGGACATTGTTAACGAACTCGACAAGCACATTGTCGGGCAGGGAAAGGCCAAGAAGGCCGTTGCCATCGCGCTGCGCAACCGTTGGCGGCGCGCGCAGGTTGAAGAGCCCTTGCGCCAGGAAATCACCCCCAAGAACATTCTGATGATCGGGCCGACCGGTGTCGGCAAGACCGAGATTGCGCGTCGTCTGGCGAGGCTGGCGCACGCGCCATTCATCAAGATCGAGGCGACCAAATTCACCGAGGTCGGTTATGTCGGGCGCGATGTTGAAACGATCATTCGCGATCTGGCCGAAATTGCCATCAAGAACGGTCGCGATCAGGCAATGAAGGCCGTTCGCGTGCGCGCCGACGATGCAGCCGAGGAACGCATTCTCGATGTCTTGCTGCCGCCGGCACGGGGAAATTTTTTCAACGATACGCAAGCGGCCGACGAGGGAGCAACACGGCAGAAGTTCCGCAAGAAATTGCGCGAAGGACTGCTTGATGACAAGGAGATTGAAATCGAGCTGGCCGGGCCGGCGATGCAGGCCGAGATCTTTGCCCCGCCCGGAATGGAGGAACTGACTTCGCAGATCCAGGGCATGTTTCAGAACATGGGCGGTGCGCGCAAGAAGTCGAGAAAGCTGAAGATCAGCGAAGCGCGCAAGCTGCTGGTCGAAGAAGAAGCGGGCAAGCTGGTCAACGACGAAGAGGTCAAGCACGATGCCGTGCGTGACGTCGAGCAGAACGGCATCGTCTTCCTCGACGAGATCGATAAGATTACCTCGCGCAGCGATTCGCATGGTGCCGATGTCTCGCGCCAGGGCGTGCAGCGCGACCTGCTGCCGCTGGTCGAGGGAACGACAGTCTCAACCAAATACGGAATGATCCGCACCGATCATGTGCTGTTCATCGCCAGCGGCGCCTTCCATCTGGCCAAGCCCTCGGATCTTATTCCGGAATTGCAGGGACGCTTTCCGATCCGCGTTGAACTCGATTCACTCTCGGTGGCCGATTTCGAGCAGATTCTGACCCAGACCGATGCCTGTCTGACCATGCAGTATCAGGCGCTGCTGGCCACCGAGGGTGTCTCGCTTGAATTCCTGCCGGATGGCATCCAGCGCCTGGCCGAGGTGGCCTGGTCGGTCAATGAGCGCACCGAAAACATCGGCGCACGCCGCCTGTACACCGTCATGGAGCGGCTGCTTGAAGAGGTTTCGTTCAGTGCCGGCAGCGCAGGGGAGCAAACGATCCGGATCGACGCCGAGTATGTTGATGGGCGACTCGAAGAACTGGCCAAGAACGAGGACTTGTCGCGCTACGTTCTTTAGCGCTTTACTTGACGAGCAATACGGGGATATCCGAAAGCTGCAGGACTTTCAGCGTAATCGACCCCAGGAGCAACTCCTTGAGCGCCCCCCGGCCGTGCGTGCCCATGACGATCTGGTCACACTGCAACGATTTGGCCAGGCCGGTGATCACTTCAGCCACCCTGCCGACTTCCAGGTGACAGACATAGCGGGCGCCAGCCGCATCAAGCAGCGCGCAGGCGCCGCGCAAGGCCTGCTCGCTCTGCTCACGATGAAAGGCGGCCGTCTGCTCGTGGCTGACGAAACGGCTGACATCGTGCGAAAAGGGCGTCTGAACGTTAACCAGGTGGATCTCGAGATCTTCGGGGCTGAGGTAAAGGGCGCGTTTTGAAATAAGCAATGCCACGCCCCGTAGAGCGCATTCGGAACCGTCAATCGGTAGAAGTACCCGTTTCATAAAATGGCTTTCGTCGGTGAAGAAGCGTGACTAGCACGCAGGCAGGCAAAAATTGTCCGGCAGGAAAATCGACTTATCCCTGCCTTGGGGTGACTGTATCCATTTGTACCGCAAATCGGAAACCAGGAAAACAGGAGTGTGAAGATTTCTTCGCTTGAACCATTTTCCCCTGGGTCATGCGGCCGCTGTCTTGCGGGCGACCAGAACCCTGCCAATGATGAGGGTCAGCGCTGCAAAGGTGATCGGCACGATCTGCTGCAAGACATGAAATTCGAGATCCACCCAGTCCTTGATGACGGGGTCGGTGACGGCCATTTCACCGGCGACATAACCAATCAGACCGGCACCGATGGTGATGATCACCGGAAAACGTTGCATCAGTCGAAGCAGCATGTTCGCTCCAAAAACAACGAGTGGAATCGACAGGCCGAGGCCAATGACCAGAAGGGGAATACTGCCTCTGGCTGCTGCCGCGACACCCAGAACATTGTCCAGGCTCATCACCATGTCGGCAAAAAGTATAGTCCGGATGGCGGCGGCGAGACTGCGGCCAGGTTCGATATCGCTTTCGCCTTCGTCTGAATCGAGAAGCCGGATGCCAATCCACATCAGAAAAACGGAGCCGATCAGCTTGAGGTAGGGCATGGTCAGCAATGTCACTGCCGTGAGGGTCAGCACGATGCGCATGGTGATCGCGGCAGCGGCACCCCAGGCCACCGCTTTTCTTTGCTGCTCGGGCGGCAATGCGCGTGCGGCCAGGGCAATTACAAGTGCATTGTCGCCGGAGAGCACGATGTCAATTCCGATGATCTGCACAAGCGGAATCAGAAACTCCTGCGTCGAAGATAGAAATTCAAGCATCCTGGGCGTTCTGCCGGTCCGATCAGTCAGGTATCCATGATACAGGCTGACGGCACACATGAGCATGGGCCTGGGCTGCGTCTGTTTGCACCAGAAAAGCCCAGTCCTGGGTTGCTCTGTGGCCAGGCCGGTGGAAGAGAACGAGATCAGCCTGGCCAAAAATCGAATTCGGATTCCTTTGATAGAACAAATGAACTATCGATTGACAGATTTTCGGGGGCGGTGAGATTTGAGTCTCACCAGGTCAGGCTCCTGGGCTACCCCGTTATCATCCTCATTGATGGCGTCGCTTTGGCCTTCACACCACCCCAAAGCATAAATATCAAGTTCGTCACGGTTCATTCCCTTTTGGAATTCATAGACAGACGCAACGGCTTGCGAGAACATCATTACATTCATATCGTTGGCTTCCTGGTAAGCCATGCTTTTCGGGAATCCATCATCTCTGAGCTGGGCCAGCTTATTAACGATCACGACGTACTTTACGCATGTGAGATCATCAAATTCGTCGAGATCTTCTGCATGTGCGGATCCGATGCAAGCCAGAAGCAATACAAGGGTGAAATAACAAGGAAATGCATTTTCGCTGCGCTTGCGCATGATTAACTTCCACTCCGTTGGCTGGTGGTTAAACCCTTCAAGTACGCGTTCGATACAGAATCGTCAAGGGTTGCTGGCATGTCAATCAGCCATGAACCGGCCAAGCGATGACTGACCCAGCTTCGCTTGTTTCTGCAAATGGTGACGCGTATAAGGCTTGCTATTCCCGGACAGCAGCAAGGAGGCTTTGACTTCCCAGTCATGCGTAGGCAGATATTCTGAAGTGGATGTGCCAAACGCCAATAACAGAACGAGTGGGGAAAGGCGAGCAAACCAGGGCCGCTGGATAGTACCTTTCATCGCATTCAGCGCTAAAACGCTCACCGCCATGCCCAGTATCCAGGCGGAAACGACTTCGCTATGGGTATGCGTGTCGAGAGCAACGCGTGAAACACCTACGCCGGCTCCAAGCAACAGGCCAAAGCCAGCTCCAGCAAGGCTGATACGCTGCTCCTCAGACGCCAGAAGCCAACTGAAAAACACGGGCAACACTGAAGTTGCAAGCAAGGTATGCCCACTGATTCCGGTGAAGTCGAGATATGAAATGCCGAAACCCCAGCCAAAAAAAAGTACCTTGGTGGCCAAAGTCACCATGACGGCCAGGGCAAGCGCTATCAGCCAGATGCGGACGGCCTCCTTCTGGAAAGATTGCCAAAGACCTGTTGCTGAAATGACCAGAACAGGCATCATCAGGCCAGTCGAACCCAGGTGAGTGAGGACGCTCCAGAGGTACGCTGTATTCAGTTGTTTTCCTGCAATCAAGGATAAGGATCGAGAGGATAGGGTAGTATTTCCTGGATTATAGCGTATGGAAAATTTACTATTGACCGACAGGTTTTCGGGAGCTGTGAAGCGCCAGCTTTTGGTGCTCGCCATGGCGAATGTATGCGGGCCCGGCATACAGGTATGATGATCTGAGGCATTGCGCGGAGTACACATGGCAACTACACAATGGACGTGCAAACTGACGCTGATCGTCGTGCTGGCGTTGGGCGGCTGTTCGGGTGGAATACCGGCCAATACGGGCCAGAACGGTAGCACGCTTGCGCCCTGCCCGGCTTCGCCAAACTGCGTGTCGTCACTGGCCAGCGCTGAAAGCCAGCGGGTTGCAGCCTTGCCCTACAGCGGCGATGCGGCGCAGGCGCAAAGCCGGCTGCTTGGCGTGCTGAAGGGCATGGAGAGAGTGCACATTGTGCGCGTCGAAGAAGCTTATATTCATGCCGAATTCCGCTCGGCGCTGCTCGGCTTTGTGGACGATGTTGAATTTCTTTTCGATCCGCCCGGCACCATTCAGATTCGCTCGGCGTCGCGCCTCGGCTACTCCGATTTCGGCGTGAATCGTGAGCGCGTGACGGCTATCCACGCCCTCTTCGCCGCTTCGGCCAAAGCGAACTCATGAGCGTCCTGAGTGTTGACTGCGGGGGAATGTAATCATCGCGCTGTGCGCGATTGGCTCAAGGCGAATTCTCCGGTGCAGTTCTCTGTTCATGTCAGCGGAAGCGATCAATACGGTACTGGAAGCCTGCCCCGCGTGGCTCCCAATTTTTCAGCTTTGAGTGTTTCAAACGGTCTGCATGCCAGGAAGGGCAAGTATCTGCAAATGCTCGCTCGCAGAAGGCCATGTTTGTGCGCTGCTCACGTAAAGATGCTCCAGGATCGCCAATCGACGGGTGTTGCAGGGCAGAGGCTGAAAAACCGTGGTTTAATTTTCCGTGGATTTAGAGCGGATCGGGAGGCCATCGATAAAGCAGAGTGCTTCAAGTCTCAAGGGAAAGGCAATATCAATTGGTTCCCAGATCGCCTATAGCCCGAGGAGATCCTTTGTTTTGACTGGAAAAATAATCAGTCGACCGCCGCCCCTCTTTACAATCACCCCATTGCTTGGAATTTCAAATACGTTTGGTATAAACAACACTAGATTGGAAGCATCGCGAATGATCTGTACATGGCATTTGGGTAGCATGCTTTGATTCCGCAAATGAATTGGACTGGTTTGGCCCCCTTGGAGGCGAGTATCTGGCAGCGGCATTCTCAGGGAAGTTTGCCGGCCGCGATCATGCGGTTCATTAATACGTAAGGTGGAATCCAGATGACAATGTCGTCGAACTCGCCACCGGTAGGGACAGTCGATTGGTTCCTGGAAAAAAAGCTTATCGTCGCACTGGCATTGATATCCTCGTCGGCGTTTGTGGTTGATCCGTCCGCTAATGCCGTACCGTCCTCAGTGAGGCCCCAGTTATTCTTCCCAGCGGAATAAATGACTGCCGGAGCACATGGCGATCCAACGCTGCAAGCGCCAGCTATGCCGATGAGGTAGCTGGCTGTGCCGGCGTTGTCACGTGTCTGAACCTTCTTTCTGCCGATGGTGCTCAGGGTGAAAGCGGCATTGGCATAAAGTGGGGTAACGCTATAGCGGATCATCTTGTTCCAGGCATCGGTTTTCTTTACGCCCAGCGTTGTCCAGGGTATGAAGCCGGTGCAAGCTGCATCGTCCGCGCATAACGCTGGATTTTCCGTGCCGTCGGCTAACGAGGTTGCCGGTCGCGGGAGCCGACCGTTGGTGACGGCGAAGCCGATCAGCGCCTCGCGAATCTCGTTGATCTGCTGCTGAGTCTCGTTGTAGTACCGCTGATCGATCTGCGCTGAAAGAGGGGACATCAGGCTGCTCAGGAGCAGCCCGACGATGATGAGAACGATGGCCATTTCAACCATTGTGAAGCCCCCATGGCCTTGTTCGGGAGCGCGTTCCCGAGTGAAAGCGGTCAGGGGCAGGGCGAGCTTGGGCATGGGATGACGTCCAACTTGCTTGTGCCGATTGTGATCCTGGCCGTACCCGCGCTGAGACGCTGGTATGTTACTAGCGGAAGCCAAGCATTTGGGTTGAGCCAATTTACAAGAGATGCTGGATTTATGCTGAAGTCGTTGTAGGGCAGTTTACCAGTTGCCGTACCAGGGTCGCCGTTGCCATCGATACCGCTATCGGCCCAAGGGAAAGTCGCGTTGTCGGCATAGTAACGGCGCAATCCCCATTGCGGGGATCCTGGCGCATTATCGTCAGGGCCTCGGATTTCAGCCAGGACCCGCTGGTTAACGGTGCGAAAGATGTCGTCGCGGGTGATGGCTAATGCCTTGTCGTTGAAAGTCGCTGACGGTAACCCTGAAATGTAGGCATTATCGCCGTCGTTGTTGTTACCGTCGAGGTAGTCGGCGACGGCATTGCTCGGGCGGCCATTCTGGTTGACCAAGGGGGCACCAGGGGAAAAAACGATGGCAGCGATATTCAAGGCACCGTCAAGCGTGAGTTCCAGAGCCTTCTGGGGGTTGATCGGCTGGGCCGCTGCGTTGTCGCGCAATCCTGGGGAAAGTGCGTACCACAGCCTGTCCCCGTTGCCATCAAGCAACTCGGGCAAGTCGAGCGTTTTCCATGGAAAGCGTCCGACATAGGATGTGCAATTTCCTCCGACACCATCCGCAACCCCGTCGTTATCCACGTCGGGGCAGGGCAAGCTACCGGGTCGGTTGGCGTCGGTGGCAGCTCGTCCGATCAGGGCTTCCTTGGCCTGTGCCATGGCGGTGGCCGTCGCCTTGTCCCGTTGGTTTCGTGCGCTTGTTCCGCTGCTCTGTCCCAAGATCCAGGTGGTAGCGGCGAGAAAAATGAAGAGCATGAAAATGAGCAACGCTGCTCCATGCTGAGGGATTGAAAAGGATGGGGATATGTTTCGAACCATGGCTTATTTCGTGGCAGTCGACCTGGTGCTGATCCGCCCACCATTAAGCAAGTCAGTCGCTACCCCCGTATTTCTATTGATCGTACCACCCACCCTGGCGTTACCTGCCGGGGATTCGCTGGCCTGAACGACGACCTTGCCCGGATCTTTTCGTCTCGGTGTGACGCTTACGCCACTCGGTGTTTCATTCTCGTTTTGTGCGACGCCGTTGACCCATACCGTGCGCTTGCCGCTGCTGCGCGTGACGACGCCGTCGATGGTCAGCGTCGGGTCTTCGGGAATTTCCTGTTTTTCCTGAATGTTGAGTTGCCGCTGGCGGTCTAGGGTCTGCCGGCGTTCAGGTGTGAAGAACAGGCGTCCAAGTTCGTCCGAAGATTCCTGGGCACTGGCGTTCGTGCAGAAGGCGGCAACGAGTGCCAGGGCGGCAAGCAGCCCGGCAAGGTTCGTGTAAAGTCTGGTTCGCAGCGGGGGCGTATTCATCGGGATGTTCGCCTTCCTCATTTGCTCGCCACTTCGTGCAGCGTGACCCAGTCGATCTGGCAGTCGGCCTGCAACTGAGCCGGGGTTCCGCCTTCGGCGCCGCCACGCGGAAGGCGCGAGACGTTACAGCTCTTGACCTGGATCAAGGCTCTGGCCTGCTGGCGCAGGTCGTCAAGCAGGCGTGTCAGGTCTTCCTCGTGCAGCAGCTTGAGTTGCACTTTCATTGAACTGGAAAAATAGGCGTAACCACTGCCCAGGGTGGTGTCGAGCGCTCGTTGCGGTGCGATCTCGTATTGCAGGTCGAGCAGTCGCCGCCGGTCGCGAATCTCCTTGAGCAGTTCGACCCATTCGATCCGCTGTTCTTCGCCGACCACACCACGCGCCTGGAGTTTGTGGAATATGGCGGATTTCTGGCGGATCTCGTCTTCTTCGCTGCGTACCCGCTTGAGCTTGCCGTCAAAATCGTTGCGTTCCGCCTGGGCGGCGGCCTGCTCAAGTTTTGCCGTTTTGATCAGGTTCAGAGAAAGGTAGACGGTGCCGGCGCCGATAGCCATCATCATCAATGCCGCAAGCAGGCTGAACTGCAGTTTGGGGAGGTCAGCGCTGCCGATCTTCATGATCCGATTTTCCTGATGACTTGCAGGCTGAAAGAGCGCGGCTTGTTGTCTTCGAGCGTGGTGTCGCCGCCCTTGAGCGACTTGCCGGATTCGATGTCAAAGGGCCGTTGCAGCACTTCAACCTGCAATTTCGGATTGGCTTTCAGCGCATCGACCAGAACATTGAAGGCGCCGAGCATTTGCCGTGCGTTGGCGTTGGCGCCGAGCTTCAGGGTGCCGCGCACCAGGACAGCTTCGTTGTCGTCGGCAATGGCGCTGGACCCAGACGCCTGGCCTGTGGCCTTGACGGCGGCAACGTCGAGGCCACCCACCTTCCAGTCAATGCTGTCGAGTTCTGCTGCCGGAGCGGCCTGCAGGGCGCGGCTGATCTCGCGATAGAGGCCGTTGGGGGAGGCGCTCATTTTTTCAAGTTCAATATAACGGTCAATAATGCGGCGCAGCGATTCGTTGTTGGTCGGGATCGGCGGAAAGGTTTTGACAATGTCGCTGTAGCGCTGACGGGACAGGCTGGCCTCGCTTCTGAGCGCTCCTGCGTCCTGATTGATGGCATAGGAATCGAACAGAAGTTTTCCGGAGAACAGCAGGCAGCCGAGCAGGACGAGCGCGCCGAGGCCGTGGAGCGCGGAACGAATCTGCCCGAGATGATGATCGTGACGCTGGTCGTCGCTGGCAAACTGGATTCGCGGCGGTGCGATGATCAGCAAATGGAGAAAGAGCGGCTCGCAATGCGTATCGGGCGGCGGTATTTTCAGCCCGGTTTTTTTTGCACAGTCCTCGATATCGAGGATGTTGAAACTGATCGTTGTGGTGTCGATGCAACTGTTCTGGATGGCTTTCAGTGCGCCAGGGTGCGCCAGAATGTGGGCCTGGATCGGCTGGTTGCGACCGATCAGACGCTGGCTGGCGAGGTATTGCTGGAGCTTGAACGCTTCGCCGGAAAATGCTTGCGCAATGCCGCCAATACTGCTGTTCTGCAATGGCGTGAGTCGGCTGAAATGCAGTTCGCCCTTTTCAAAATAGCTCTGCCGGATGCTTTGATCCTGGACGCTCAGCAGCAGGCACTGATCGGCGGTGAGCTGGAGTTTTTTCAGCAACGCGGGGGCGAGCAGCGGCAGCGAGAAAATGCCGGACAACGCTGCACCGGCGTCGGCGATGGCCTGCAGCCAGGGGGCAAAGAAATCGTTATTGGTCAGCGCGGCGAGCATGATGCGCTCATCCTTGCGCTTGTTTTTTTCGTAGCCCAGCGACAGCGAGGCGGTCAGTTCAGCGTTGAAAAACAATTGCCCTAGCTTGCGCGCAATGATGGCTTTGCGATCCGCGCCATGCAGGAAAGGAATGGTCTCGATCTGGAAACCTTCCTCGGAGACATTGACCAGTATCGAAAAAACGCTTTTGGGATTCTGCTCAAGATAGGCGGTAAAATCCTGGTGACCAGGTTCGGTTGCCGCGAACTGCCCTTCACTCATCAGCTCGCCCGACTGCCAGCGGTAGGCGCTCATCTGATGTGCACTGAGGTAAAGCAGGCGGCTGGTTTTCATTGGTAGTCAGGTTATGGCGAAATCAGTTAATACCAATCAGCGAACCACCAAGGCACCAAGAGCACCAGGTTTCACCAGGAATACAGAAAGATAAAAATGCCTTTCGCTGGTGCCCCATGGTGAACGTGGTGACTTGGTGGTGAATCATTTGCCCTTGCTCTCTATCATCATGAGTGGCTAGGTTTTTATCTTGCTGATGACGTCGTATACCGGCCCGAGAACCGAAAGCATGATCCATCCGAGCAGGCAGCCAAGAACAACGGTAAGAATAGGTTCAATCAGTTGCTGCGCCCGTTCGACTGATTCCCTGACATCGCGATTATAGAAGTAACTGACGTTGATCAGCGCAGCGTCGAGCGAGCCGGTGCTTTCTCCGACGCGCAGCATGCGGATCACCAGCGGCGGAAAAAAGCCGATGCTGTGGAAAGCCGCAGTGACATTCTGGCCCTCGCCGATCAATTGTTCGACGCGTTCCAGCCCTTGCCGAACGACCAGATTGCCGACCACGTCCTGCGTGGTGCGGATCGATTCAAGAATTGGTATGCCGGAGGCGTAGAGCAGGGCGAAGGTATTGGCGAAGCGGGAGAGGATGATCTTGCGCAGAATCTCGCCAATCAGCGGCAGCTTCAGCTTGATACCGTCATAGCGAACGCGCGCCAGCGGATTGTGGTGCAGCAGGATTTTCAGGCCGAGTACCAGCACAATGGGTAGCAGCAGAGCGACATACCAGTAGGACACCAGCAGGTCAGAAACAAAAAACAGCACCTGGGTCTGCAAGGGCAGAACCTGCCCCATGTTTTTAACGAACTGCTTGAGTTGCGGCACCATGTAGATCATCAGGAAGAAGGTGGCCGAGAGGACAACGGTGCCGACAAAGGCCGGGTACATGATGAGTTTCTTGGTTTGCGAGGCCAGTTCGTCTTCCCATTTCAGGGATTCGGTCAGGCTTTGCAATACCTGCGGCAGTCGGCCGGTGGTTTCGCCGGCGCGTATCAGGCTGACAAAGACCTTGTTGAAGACTTTTGGCTGCTCGTCCATGGCCTGTGAGAGTTTCTGGCCGCCCTCGATCGATTCAATCAGGCTGGCGACCACTTCACGAAAGCGTGGGTGCTCAAGGCTGTCGCGCAGATCCGACAAACCTTCCAGGATCGGCACACCGGCGCGTACCAGGAGTTCGAGGTGAAAGCAGAAGTGGATGATCTCGCGACGTGGAACGCCGCCGGCTGCGAAAAGGCGGCGATTGCTGATCGGTTCGCCGGTGATCAGATCCAGTTCCATGCGCCGCAAGCGCATCTCCAGGTCGACGATATTGAGCGCGTCGATTCGGCCGGCAATCGAACGACCATCGGGGCCGACCGCCTTGTAGGTGTAGAGCGACATGAGCGTCAGTGCCTCACATGCGGTCGGTCAGGTCGACAACGCGGCCGAGTTCCTCAAGCGAGGTGGAGCCGTCAAGAACGCGCCGCAAGCCGTCGTCAGCGAGCGCAACGAAGCCCTGGCGGTCGGCCAGATGGCGGATCTCGCGAACGGTGCAGCGACGGGCGATCAGTTCATCCATGTCGGCGTTCATGCGCAGCAGTTCCATGATCGCCAGGCGGCCGCGATAACCCTGGAAATCGCAGCGTTCGCAGCCGCAGGGGCGAAAAATCACCGGCCGTGGTGTGTCGAGGGTGCCGCCGAGCAGACGCGCTTCGTGCGCCTCTGCCTGGTAGGGCGTTTTGCAGTGCAGGCACAGGCGACGAATCAGGCGCTGGGCTACGATGCCAATAATGTTACCGGCCATGATGTCGGGCAGAATGCCGATGTCTAGCAGTCGCGGGATGGCGCCGATGGCCGAGTTGGTGTGCAGCGTCGAATAAACCTGATGGCCGGTCATGGCCGCGCGCAGCGCCATTTCGGCGGTGTCCGCGTCACGGATTTCACCGACCAGAATAACATCGGGATCCTGACGCATCATCGAACGGATGCCGTTGGCAAAATCGAGTTTGGCCGCTTCGGCCACCGAGGTCTGGCGAACCAGGGTCATCGGGTACTCGACCGGGTCTTCCAGGGTCATGATGTTCAGGCCCTCGGAGTTGATGTGGTTGAGCACCGAGTAAAGCGTTGTCGTCTTGCCGCTGCCGGTCGGACCGGTGACCAGGATGATGCCTTCCGGGCGGGCAATCATCAGTTTGAGCTGATCGAGCTGCTTTTCAGTCAGACCCAGACCTTCGAGCGGGACCAGGCCTTTCTGGCGATCAAGTATGCGCAGGACAATGTTTTCGCCGTGAATCGTCGGCTGGGCGGAAACACGAAAATCAATCGGCCGACCGCGCATGTTGAGTGTGATGCGGCCGTCCTGTGGCGCGCGCGTCTCGGCGATGTTCATTCCGCTCATGACCTTGATGCGTACCGCCATCGCTGGCCAGTAGGACTGGTGTAGCGAGCGTACCTGCCTGAGCATGCCGTCGATGCGGTAGCGAATGCGCAGGAAGCCGGTTTCGGGTTCGAAGTGGATGTCGGAGGATTCGCGTTTTACGGCATCGGTCAGGATCGAGTCGATCAGCCGGACGACCGGTTGGCTGTATTCGTCGGCCGACGATTGCAACCCGCGAAAGTCGATTTCCCCCGTTTCAATCTCGTGCAGGATGCCGTCGATCGACAATTCATAGCCGTAGGCCTGGTCGATCGCGCGGTCGATCTCGGTTTCGCCGGCGAGCAGGGTATCAATCTCGATGGCATCGCTGGCCAGACCCCGGATCTTGTCAAGTGCGACGATGTCATTTACGTCGGACAGCGCCAGCGTCAGGCGTTGATGTTCGGCATCGTAGTCTAGGGGCAGCAGGTGGTGGCGTTTGGCCAGATCGCGCGGCACCAGGGCCAGTGCCGAAGGGTCGATGATCGCGTTGGAGAGGTCGATGCTCTGCTTGCCGAGGCTCTCGGAGAGCGCGTCGCGCAGTGTGGCTTCGGATACGAAGCCGAGCGAAACCAGCAACTTGCCAACCGGCTGGTTGGATTTCATCTGTTCGAGCAGGGCAATCCTGAGCTGATCCTCGCTGAGAATGCCTTTGGCGATCAGAACCTGGCCAAGTTGTCGCGGACGGGGTGCAGGGGCGTTCATTGGTCGTTTTGGAGCGAACGCAAAGTAAGAGGATTGCAGCGTGCCAGAATCACGGTTGCAGTTCAAGGACGCGGTTTTTGACCTGGTTTCTGTCAAATGAAATGTTCTGCGAGTTGTTGTTCAGTGCGGCGGCGCTCAGTGCCATGCGGTAATATTGCGCGGCCAGCTTGTTCTGGCGCAGGTGATCGAGGCTGACGGCGAGGTTGAAGATGAAATCGGCGTTGTCCGGTTCGCCGGAATAGGCCCGGAAGTAGGCCTGCTGTGCCTCGCTCCAGCGAAGCTGGCGGGCATAGAGGTTACCCAGGGCGAAATGCAGCGCAGACGAATCCGGCTGGCTTGCCAGAGCCGTTTTCAGGCGGCTTTCGGAATGCACGGGATCGGCCTGGCCCCGTGTATTGAGCAGGCCGGCCTGGGCCGTGGCGTTGTTGGGGTCGGATTCGAGCGCGCGCTGATAAAATGACTGCGCCTGTTCGGCTTGCCCCTGGCGTGCGGCGATGGTGGCCAGGCCGAGCAGCGCATCGGTGTTATTCGCATCGCTGCGCAACACCTGCTGGTAGTCGCGCTGTGCCGAGTCGAGCTGGCCTGCCTGCAAGGCGTCATAGGCACGATCAATAGTCTGGTTTGATCCGGGCTGGCTTCTGCTCAAACGAAGCGTGCCGTCCGGCACGGCCTGTGCCGAAGGCCTCGGCGGGCGAGTCGCACGTTCGAATGTCGGTGCGGGTGCAGGCGCTGTCCTGGAGGGCGACGACACCGGTGGCGGCAGCAGGGCCGGCAAGGGCTTTTCCGTTTGAGCGGTGGCCGGCGCCGGTCCTTGTTGCGGTGCGACGGCGGCCAGTGGCTGCGTCGGCGGCAGCGCGGGTCCCGGCCGGGCCAGAGAACTGCCGGAAACGGATTGCAATTGCCACCAGAAATAACCAGCGATCCCAAGTGCAACAAACCCCGCCAGCCCAAGGAGCAGCCAGAGTCCGGTACGCGGCGTGGGCGCCTGTTTTGCAGAAAAGACGTTGCGTACGGTACTGCGCTCGCGCTCTTCGCGAGGGTGTGTATCGGACAACCCTGACACGGTATCTGGCTTGCGTCGTGCGTTGTTGGGTGCTGGCCTTGATACCGATGCCAGATCGGCGTCGAGCGAATCGCTATGCAACGAGAGATCAGGCAGCGGCGATGTCGACGAATGGTGTAAAGACGCAGGCGGGGTCATTTCTTGCAGCGTTAATTCGGATACGGCAACGGGCGCGGCTCCTGGCGCATTGCCCTCGCCGGCCAGCCGTTTGGCTTCCTCGGCCTTCTTGAGGGCTTCCATGAGCAGGCTCACTGGCCTTGCTCCGAACGTCGCTCAGGCACCGTGAAGGGCTGGAAAACCTGCTCCGGTACAAAGAATTCCTTGCCCGGCAGGGTGTCCCTGAACACGTTGAAATCGCCGCTGATCGAGGCATCCCTGATGACTGTCGGGCGCAGCAGAATGACCAACTCCGACTTTGCCGAGGAGTTGGCACGCGTGTTGAATGCCTCGCCAAGGAACGGGATGTCACCGAGAATGGGCAGGCGGCCGGTCTTGTTATCCATGCGGTCTTCCATCAGCCCGCCAAGTACCGCGATGTCGCCGCTTTCAATGCGCATCAGCGATTCGATCTCGCGCGTGCGAATCTGCGGAACGAAGTTTGGGATGTCCTTGGGGATGATTGGGTTGGGATCCCTTTTCAGTTCGGAGATGCTGGAGATCGACGGTCGCACGTTAAGCGTGACGGTGTCGCCATCGCTTATCTGTGCCGTCAGACTCATGAAGAAACCAACCGCAACGGATTGCGGCGTGGTGGTCACCCCAACCGTGGTACCCACATTGACCGTTGTTGTTGTGTCCGACTTGACGTTGAAATAGACATAGTCTTCAGAGACCTTGAGCGTTGCGGTCTGGTTGTTGAGGACAGTCAGTTTGGGGCTGGAGAGTACCTTGACGTTGCCAAAGGAGCGCAGCAACTCGACCGTCGCCAACAGATTGAGCGGGTTGAGACTCTTGTACTTCAGGACGAAAGGCGAAACGGCATTGGGAACATTGGTCGTCAGTGTCGGCCGGGTGATGCTGTATTCGGAGCCACTGGTTATTCGACTCCACTCGATACCTTGCTGGTAGCCATCGCTCAGGGTGACTTCGACAATGGTGGCTTCGATCAAAACCTGACGCCGGGCGCTGCTCATCACGCGATCAATGAACTCCTGCACTTTTTCGTGTTGCCGCGTGGTGGCACGAACGTTAATGATTCCCGACTCCGGGTTGGCAATCACCGATGCCGCTTCGCGGAAGGTCATGCGCTTGACAACCAAAGCACCGCTGTTCTGAAGGGAAGCCGGATTCGGGCTGCCGGCCAGCGTCTGGTTGACATGGCTGCCACGGGCGGCGTTGACCGTTGGTGTAGTGGCCCCCGTTCCGGTGGTGCTTTGTGATGTGTTTTGCTCGGTCACTGTCTCGGTAGAGCCCTCTGGGAATATCTTGTCTGTTTCATACAGCAACTCCTTCAGGTTCTTTTCAAGCGATTCCCAGAAGTGGTTTTTCGACTTGTTCTCGATCTGGATCCGGGACGTATTGCCGGTACCTGCGACCCCGCCGCTGCCGGTTGCCAGCGCACTGGTCGATATCTGGGTGTTGGTCGATACCGTTCCGGTAACGTCACGCGCCATGTTGACGTAGTCGATCTTATAGTTCTTGAGGTAGGGGGTGTCGGGCATCACCGCGAGATTGGGGCCGTCAAGCTCAAAGCGCATATCGACCTGTTTTGAAATGCGGGTGAGCAGTTGCGGCAGTGTCTGGTCGATGGCGTTCATGCTGACAAAACCGCTGATTCCGGGATGGATATCGACGTTCAGTTTGGCATCGCGAGCGAGGGCAAAGAGCAGATCCTGAACCTTGACGTTATTGACCACCACGCTGTACGTCTCCGTTTTGCCGACCGCCTTGGGTCTGGGCAGAGAAGCAATCTGCTGTACAGGCTGCGGGATCGCGCCCGGTGATTTGGCGACGTCTTCGGCACGCAGATGTCCACTCGATGGCCCGCCGCTCAGCGTCGACGATGCGCAGGCCGTGAGCAGGAGCGCAGTCAGTGTGGCGCCAACAATTCTCAGCATGCTCTGTCTCGTTCGTTATTGGGTTGAATTTATCATATCACGTAAGGAGTATTCTTCAAGTCACTGATTTGTATTGAATGAATATCATCATTGATGCTGTTGTTTTTTCTTCAGCGCAGCTTGCTCACGGTGCGAATATAAGGGTTGCTGATCGAGCTTGTCTTGGCCAGGGTGTGCAGCTCTGCCCTGGCAGCTTCATGGGTGGGGTAGTCGCCGTAGATGACGCCGAGCCGCTCGCGTCCGCTCAGTCTTGAGCGATAGACACGGATTTGCTGCGGGTCGAGCGACCCGGTGTTGCTTTCCAGAAAAATCTCCACCTCACGCTGATTGTTCCCATCGGTGTTCAGGAGCTGGATGAAGTAGTGGGTATCCGGCGTATTTTTCAACCAGTCTTCGCTTGCGGCAATGCGTTCGGCAAGGGTCGGCGGCTTCTCCGGGAGAGGTGCGGGGGGGATTTGCGGCATGGAAGGTGCGTAGGTCGTCGAGGCGCTCGCTACGGTAGCCTGGGGTAGCGCGTCGGTAGCCGTTGCCGCTGGCGTTGGGGTTGCAACAGTGCTTGCCGGTACCGGCGCGCTGGCCGACGTATAGCTTCCGGCGAAGTAGGCCAATGCCGCAATGAGCGAAATGGCGCCGGCGCCGGCTATCCAGGTCATGGGCTTGGCGTTGCCGTCACGCATGGGGTTGAACTGGGCATCGCGGATCGCCGCCTTGATTTGCCTGGTGTCAATCTGATGCCTGTTTTCCGAAAAAGCCGAGAGCAGCGCCTTGTCGGCGAGGATATTGATGCGTCTCGTCAGCCCCTCCGAGGCCTTGCTGATCAGTTGTATGGCGCCCGGCGTGAACAAATCCGGTCCGTGATAGCCGGCGGCGCGGATGCGGAACATCAGGTAGCTCCCGATGTCGCTGCGGCGCAGGGGCTCCAGGGCGAAGTTATGCGTAATCCGTTCCTTGAGTTGACGCATGTTCTTTTCACCAAGATGGTCATCCAGTTCCGGTTGACCAAAAAGGACGATATGCAGCAGTTTGTGCCGGTTTGACTCAAGGTTGGAGAGCAGTCGGATTTCTTCAAGCGTTTCCGGCGGCATGGCATGCGCCTCGTCGATCATGACGACAACCTGGCGACCGGCGGCGTAAATTTCAAGCAGACGATCCTGAAGAGATCGTAACAGCAGGTGCGAGCGGGCTTCCGGCAGCGGTGTCTGCAATTCCTCGGCGATGGCGTAGAGAATCTCGTCGCGCGACAGCGAAGGATTGGCCAGGTAGACCGTCTCGACGTTGTCCGGAAGTTTCTCCAGCAACATTCGGCAGAGCATGGTTTTGCCACTACCGACTTCGCCACTGACCTTGACGATCCCTTCGTCGTGCGTGATGGCGTAGATCAGGGCTTCGAGCGTGGCTCCGCGGTTGGCTCCGGCAAAAAAGAATTCGGTATGCGGCGTGATGCGAAACGGTGCTTCACGGAGTCCGAAATGGTCAAGATACATTACTGCTCCCTGGCAAAGGATTCCATGCGGTTGTAGAGCGTCGTGCGGTTGATTCCGAGCAGACGTGCGGCCTGGCTGACGTTGCCATGCGCCAGCCGCAGTGCGGCCTCGATGTAATTGCGCTCGGTTTCGGCCAGCAGGCAATCCAGATTGAAAGGATCAGACTGTTGCAGGCGCCGACTGGCCGCCACGATCAGCGCATCGCTATCGGCGCTGACGATCGACGGTGGAGCGCTGATCGGCGCAAGAGGTTCGTCATGAAGATCCAGTTCGGCTTCCAGAGCGCTGTTCGGTACGGTCTGCCCCGGATACCTGGCCGTCAGGCGAATGACGATGTTGCGCAGTTCGCGCACATTGCCGGGAAAGCTGTAACGCGACCAGAGCACCCGTGCCTCGCCGGAAAGCACAAATGGCGCTTGCTGCGCAGGCGCTGCGAAGCGTCGGCTGAAGTGTTCGAGCAACAGGAATTTGTCGTCATCCATGTCACGCAAGGGCGGTACGCTGATCGTGAAAACAGAAAGACGGTGATAGAGATCGGCGCGGAAGTTGCCGGAGCGGACCTCCTTGCGCAGGTCACGGTTGGTGGCGGCAATGATGCGTGCGCGGCTGATGTACTTCTGCGTTTCACCGACCCGCTGATATTCGCCGTTCTCGAGTACACGTAACAGTTTGGCCTGTAGTTCGAGCGGTAGCTCGCCGATCTCATCGAGGAACAGCGTGCCGTCGGCGGCGTCTTCAAAAAAACCTGATTTTGCCGTGGCGGCGCCGGTGAACGCGCCTCTGGCATAACCGAACAGGGTAGGTTCGACCAGGCCGGGTGAAATGGCCGCGCAGTTGAGCGCAAAAAAAGGCTTGTTGCGGCGTTTCGTATCGTTGTGCAGGCAAGTGCTGGCGACGATTTCCTTGCCGCAACCCGACTCGCCTTCGATCAGAACCGGGAAGGGCGAATCGGCATATTGCTGCAACTGCAACTTCATTTTCTGGATTGCCGGGCTGTTGCCGATCAGCGGCGACGCCGATAGTCCCGGTGTGTATTTTTCGGCCATTGCGCGATACCCCAATGCCCGCTGCAGAACCTTGTGCAGTTCGGCAGGGTTGCACGGCTTGGCGACAAAATCTATGGCCCCCAGGGTGCGGGCATGGCGGGCATTGCCGGCATCGCTCTGGCCTGAGAGGACGACGATCCTGATATCCGGAGACAGCTTCAGCAGATCCGAAATCAGCGCGAATCCCTCGTCCGGACGGTGAGGCAACGGCGGCAGACCAAGGTCGATCAGCGCAAGCTCCGGGCTGCGGCGCAACTGACGGAGCAGTTGGGTGCAGTGCGTGCGCGAGTGGCTGGTGATCACTTCGAACACCGGGCTCATCGAAAAGCTCAGCGTGTCGGAAATCAGCGGGTCATCGTCAACGATGAGCAACAGTGGTTTTTCCGGCAAGTTGGTTTCCGGGGCATTGGTCATGGAGGGGGTGTCATTGATCCGGCAAAAAGGACACTACATTATTTCACAATTTCCCGAGCCTCCCGGAAACTTGCTCGGCAAGCCTGCTGTTTTCTCGGGGAGTAGCTTACGCGGGATGTGCGTGTGACTATTTCCGGCAGGCATCGGATCACGAAGCCAACATCATAACGCCCGCAAAAAGGATGCTACCCGACGCCAACTGATCTTGCAACGCAAGAACGCGATTGTGCATGAATCGCTACCCTGGGCCAGGGCGACGTTGGTATGCTGACGCCGATGTGCAGTCATCCACCTGGCGGCATGGGTGCGTATCGGGAAATCTGCGGATTCGGCGTGTTTTGGCGTGGTATAGATGGAGGAATGGCTTAGATCATCTGCCAGCGATCAAAGGTCGCCGCCTGGCCGTGGCACACGCCCTCTTCGTCAATCAGGTTCCACACCACCGCCTGTTCGATGCGAAAGCGCTGGCCACTTGCCGAGATCCGCACACCCGCATAATCGTCGATAAATCCGTCTCGACTGACTCGTTCGAGCAATCGTGCCCGCTCTTCCCGCATCACAGGCTCGGCCGAATAGCGTGAAGGCAGGCGGGTAAAGCCGGCAAAGTCCATAGCAAAGACTTCAAGCGCCAGCCGGTTGCCATAAAAGAATACCGGATCGGCCTCGCTGCCATGCGCGACGATCACACACGGCGCGTTCCACAGGCGTTCGGGGGTAGGGTCGTTGAGCAGCGCTTGCCCGGTCAGGCGCAGGAAGCTGTCGGCAATGAGCGCCAGCCGGCGGCGCAGTTGCTCGTCGAGTACAGGTTCGTCAATAGCGCCAGCCATGCTCAGGAACTGAACTGCCTGGCGTAGGATTTGACCAGCGGCCACTGTCGACGGCTGACCGGCAGTTTCTCCGGGATACCGCGCAGCAGCGCCTGCCACTGCGTCTCGGCATCGTCGGTGGCGCTTTTCTCAAAGCCGGCAATAGCCTCCCTGGCGACCAGCACGCTGCGGTGCAGCCGTATGAAACGCTCGGAGAACTCCTGCTCAAGATGCGTCAGCGATTCGTCGAGCAGGTATTCCCGGCTGGCAGTGCGTGCCGTCACGTATTTGAGGTCGGCCTTGAGGTAGAGGATTTCCGGCAGCGGTATCAGCAGCAGCCGACCCCGTTCGTGGCAGGAGAGATGCGTGCGTGCGCCTTGCTGGATTTGCGCCAGAACCTGAGGAGCCATAGGTGGCCGGCTGTAGTTGACTTTATGCAAGGCCGCCGCCAGCCGCTGCGCACGCACCGGCTTGACCAGATAGTCGATGGCGTTGAGTTCGAACGCCTGCACCGCATAAGCATCATAGGCCGTAACGAAGATGATGACGGGAGGATGTTCAAGCTGAGCGAGGTGCCGCGCCAGTTCGATGCCGTCCATCTTCGGCATGCGGATATCGATCAGTGCCACATCCACGGGAAGTTCCTCAATGGCCGCTAACGCAAGCAGTCCGTTGGCCGCTTCGGCGACGACGGCGTTCGGTACCTCGGTCGCCACGTCGGCAAGTAGATCGCGCAAACGCTGGCGCGCAGGCGTCTCGTCGTCAACAATCATCACGGAAAGAGTCTTCACGGAATAGTACTCCGGCAAGGTAAAACGATATGCACACGGTACTCCTGCAAACCATTGGCGAGCGTCACTTCTTTCGTTTCCAGACGCGCCTCGAGATCATAATACAGCGCCAGTCGCTCACGGATATTGGCCAGCGCCATGTGGTTGCCACCCTGTCCTGCATAACGCCCGGAGCACGGATTGGCGACATCGATGTGCAGTTCGTCGGCGTACCGGGTAAAGCAGATGCGCACCGTACCGGCCTCGCCTGACGGTTCGATGCCATGATATACGGCATTTTCCAGCAAGGGCTGCAACATCAGTGGCGGCACCTTCAGATCGACGGGTACATCGGCGATTTCCCACTCGACGTTGAGCCGTTCACCCAGGCGCAGCTTTTCCAGATTGAGATACTGGCGACAGAGGGCAATCTCGTCGGCGAGCGGCAACAAATCGCGGTGATCGCGCATCAGTGCGCGATAAAGCTCGGCCAGTTCCTCAAGCGCTGTTTCGGCGCGCCTGGGTTCGGAACGGATCAAGGAAAGCACGGCGTTCAGGCTGTTGAACAGGAAATGCGGACGGATACGCGCGGTCAGTGCCTGCAGTCGCGCCTCGGCCAGTGCCGGTGAAAAGGCTCTGGCGCGCAAGGCAAAATACAGCAGCAGGGTGCCGGCCAGCAGCCCACCCAACGCTGCGGCACGTGCCAGGCGCGGCCAGCCGCCATCATCGATTCCCATGAAGCGCCAGAAATCGAGTAACAGGGCGGACGTGACAGCGGCCAGAAGGATCACCACGGCCTGCCCGATCGACGGCCACATACGTCGTAACACCTTTCCAAGCAGCGCCAGAAACGCCAGATTGAAAAGCAGCAAGGGTTGCACCCAGGCCGCCATATCGACATAGCGTTGCATCCAGTCGCCGATTCCCGTGCTCTGCACCAGCGCCGCCGCCAGGGCGATCAGGTTTGCGCCGAGCAGAATGCGCAGCATGACACCGAAATTACGGAAGTCCGGCAGCGGCAGCAGGCGCGCAGTGTTTTGCTTTATACTGGGCATATAGTGGTCGTGGTGCCTGTCAGGGTTCCATATGCCATTCTAGCCCACGAACTTGCTTTCATCATGAACCCAGCGCAACCTTCTTCGCCGACACCCTCTGCACAATACACCTGGGCTGCCCGCTTCAGCGAACCGATGTCCGATCTTGTCAAGCGCTATACGGCTTCGGTGGGCTTCGACCGGCGCATGTGGCGGCAGGACATTCGCGCATCGCTTGCGCACGCACGCATGCTCGCCCGACAAGGCATCATTGCGCCGGAGGATCTCGCCGACATTCAGCGCGGAATGGCGCAGATCGTCAGCGAGATCGAAGCGGGTGCCTTTGTCTGGTCGCTTGACCTTGAAGACGTGCATCTCAACATCGAAAAGCGCTTGACCACGCTCGTCGGCGATGCCGGCAAGCGCCTGCATACCGGCCGTTCGCGCAACGATCAGGTGGCGGTTGACATCCGGCTCTTTCTGCGCGACTCGATTGACGACATTCTCGTCTTGCTCGGGCAGTTTCAGAGCAATCTGCTCGAACTCGCTGAACGCGAAGCAGCGACGCCGATGCCGGGCTTTACCCACTTGCAGGTCGCGCAGCCGATCACCTTCGGCCATCATCTGCTGGCCTGGTTCGAGATGTCACGACGTGATGCGGAGCGCTTTGCCGACGTGCGCCGGCGCACCAACCGCCTGCCGCTCGGCGCGGCAGCGCTGGCCGGAACGAGCTACCCGATTGACCGCGAATTCGTCGCCGCCGAACTCGGTTTCGAGGGCCTGTGCGAAAACTCGCTCGACGCTGTTTCCGATCGCGATTTCGCTATCGAATTTTGCGCCGCCAGCGCCCTGCTGATGATGCACTTCTCACGCATGTCCGAAGAGCTGGTGCTGTGGATGAACCCGCGCTTCGCTTTCGTGAAGATGGCCGATCGCTTCTGCACCGGCAGCTCGATCATGCCGCAAAAGAAAAATCCGGATGTGCCCGAACTGGCGCGCGGCAAGACCGGCCGTGTATACGGCCACCTGACGGCACTGCTGACCCTGATGAAGGGGCAGCCGCTGGCCTACAACAAGGACAATCAGGAAGACAAGGAACCCCTGTTCGATACCGTCGACACGGTAACCGACACGCTGCGCATTTATGCCGACATGATCACCGGCATCACGGCACGCCCGGACAGCATGCGCGATGCGCTGCGCCAGGGCTTTGCCACGGCCACCGATCTGGCCGATTACCTGACGCGCAAGGGTCTGCCTTTCCGCGATGCACATCAGACTGTCGGGCTGGCCGTGCGCCGTGCCGAGGAACTTGGTATCGATCTGCCGCAACTCTCGCTTGCCGAACTGCAAGGTTTTTCTCCGCTCATTGGCGACGACATTTTTGCCATGCTCACAGTCGAGGGTTCACTGGCCGCGCGTAACCATATCGGAGGCACTGCCCCCGACCAGGTTCGTGCTGCCATCGTGCGTGCCCGGGGGCTTCGGTGAGGCCGGCGACCCGAGCGCTTCAGCATGGATAAGATCGGCAAATACGAGCTTGTTCGCGAGCTCGGCCGAGGCGCTACGGCGACGGTTTATCTGGGCAATGACCCGTTCACGCAACGCGAGGTGGCGATCAAGGTCGCCTTCCCGGAAATCCTGAAGAATCCGGTACGCGGCAAACTTTACACCCACCTGTTTCTCAACGAAGCGTCGCTGGTCGGCAAGCTCTTGCACCCGCATATCGTGCAGATCTTCGACGCGGTGGTTGCCGAAGATCTCTGCTATATCGTTATGGAATACGTGCCGGGCGGCACGCTGGAAGACTTTACCAGACCGGACAGCTTGTTGCCCATCGAGCGCGTTGTCGAAATAATTTTCAAGTGCACCCGAGCTCTTGATTTTGCCTACCGCATCGGCATTACGCATCGTGACATCAAGCCGGCCAACATCCTGTTTGCCGGCAGCAACCCGAACTCGGGAGACATCAAAATCTCCGACTTTGGTGCAGCCATTATCGAAAACCCGGAACGTACCCAGGTATCGGGTATCGGCTCACCCGCCTACATGTCGCCGCAACAGGTCAGGGAATTACCGCTCGACCACCAGACCGATATTTATTCGCTCGGCGTGGTGATGTATCAGTTGCTCACCGGCCAACTCCCCTTTCAGGCGAGCACCAACTACAACATCATCTACCAGATCATCAACACCGAGCCCACCAGGCCTTCAAATCTGCGCAGCAAAATTCCTGAAGTGCTGGATACCATTGTTACCCGCGCCATGTGCAAGGATACGCAGCATCGTTACCAGCACTGGGAAGAATTCGCGCACGATCTGGCTCAGGCTTTCCGCAACAAGCAGTTGAAGGCGCCCGCTCGCGATTTTTCCGAATCAGAGAAATTCGACACTCTGCGCGGGCTACCGTTTTTCGGTGACTTCTCCGACGCCGAACTCTGGGAAGTACTGCTTTTTTCGCGCTGGAGCAGCATTGCTCCCGATGAGGCTATCATGCACGACGGAGACTCCGGAGATTTCTTCTGCTTCCTTGCCGAGGGCGAACTTAAAGTCACCAAGCATGGCCGGATTCTTAACCTGCTGACCACCGGCGACTGCTTCGGCGAAATGGCGGTTATCCGCAAAAGGATACAGACCCGCGGTGCGGATGTCGTCGCGCTGACCCAATCCAAAATTCTCACGATCAAGGGTGAGTCCTTGCGGCAAGCGTCAGAGTCCTGCCGTATGCACTTCTACCAATCCTTCCTTGATGTTCTGTCGAGTCGCCTGGAACTCGCCAACGCCCGGCTGGCAGCATTCTAGTCGTCAGTGGCCACAGAAAGGCGGCGAGCTATCCCGCCCCGAGTCATCAGGGCGCTGGTAGGTCGTGCGAACCAGGCCGGTGCTGGCGTCGAACATGACATCGAAAAAGGCCAGACGGCTCCCGCCGTCGCAGAAACGCCATTCCCAGGCGAGTTCGTTGCTCAACCGGTAATACTGCGTCCGCAGTGGCGCTGAGGGCCCGAGCAGACGCAGCACGGACGATTTATCACTCTTGCCGGGTTCGATGCGCGCAAAGTGCGCCATGTCCAGAACACCCTCGATCCGTTCCAGCCGGCCATCCTTCCCAATGAACACCATGAAGGTCTGACTACCGGCCGGACCGCGCGGATAGGCCAGTTGCTCGCGCCCATCGTCGTCTTTCCAGCGCATTGCCGGCTCACCCATCGAGGCCATGACCTCGGGCAACGTCGCTACGCCCGGTTTCAGGTTGCTGCCGCTATAACCGGCACAGGCCGAAAGAAGCACCGTAATCGCGAGAGCCACCACGCGGCCCAAAACTGATAAACCATTCTGCATACCGCCTCCAGGCTTTGAAAAGCATGGCCTATTTTCACACAAGTACCCATCTTGCGAGCCCTCATCAACGCATAAGCAAGCGTTCATTCAACTCCGCTCATGGTGCCGCAGTTCATGCGCCCGGCACATTGTTCCCCTTTGGAAATTGACGCGCATATGATAAATTAGCAATTGCTAATTTATCAAACAAAGGAGCGGTCATGAGCAAGTCTTTCACCACGATCACCAGTGACGTCGCCAAGACACTGGGTACCTTGCGCAAGGAAATCCCTGAAACGATGCAGGGTTTCAATGCCCTGTCCAAGGCGGCACTGGCGTCCGGCGCGCTTTCCGCTCTCGACAAGGAACTGATTGCCCTGGCCATCGGTGTTGCCAGCCGCTGCGACGCCTGTATCGGTTTCCACGTCAAGGCGCTGATCCGCCTGGGCGTCAGCCGCGAGCAATTGATGGAAACGCTGGGCGTTTGCACTTACATGGGTGGCGGTCCGTCGCTCATGTACGCTGCCGAGGCGGTACGTGCCTACGAGGAATTCACCGTCGGCAAAACGACATAGCGAAGCATCAGGCCGACAGGAAGATGGTTTTCCCGGATCCGCTATCCACGCATTGATCGTGCTTGTCAGCGGCGCCACGCTGGACGCGATGGGAAAACCGGTCAAGGCGCGGACTGACGATCAGTCCGGTACGGCGATGCCTTCGAGCAACTTTTGCAGTTCGCCGCTCTGATACATCTCGCGCATGATGTCGCAGCCGCCGACGAATTCGCCGCGAATGTAGACTTGTGGAACCGTCGGCCAATTGGAGAATACCTTGACTCCGTCGCGAATCGCCTGATCCTCGAGTACATTGACGCTGAAGAAAAGCGGCAGATTGCAAGCTTGCAGAATCTGCACGACCGTAGCCGAAAAACCACACATCGGCGCCTTCGGCGTTCCCTTCATGTAAAGCACCACCGGGTTGCTGGTGACCTGTTCCTTGATCAGTTGCTGCACGTCCATTGAAAACCTCTTTAGGGTTGGATGAAGAAAATCATTGATCAGCGTATCGGGTGGCGCCCGCCACTGACTCGTTCTATCGCTGCACCATCACGCCAGGAAGCGGGATCGGCAAAACCCGCCGCACGCAGCAGATTCCGTACTTCGACCGCCTGATCGTAGCCGTGTTCAATCAATAGCCAGGCGCCGGGCAACAAATGCTTGCGCGCGCCCTGAATCAGGGTGCGAATGCACGCCATCCCGTCACCCCCGGGAACCCCGTCGCTCAGCGCATCCTGCGGCTCGAACGGCAATCCGTTCTGCTGCAAGTGCGGATCGCCATCGGCGACATAGGGCGGATTGGAGACAATCAGGTCAAAGCGCTGCGCCGCAAGCGGATCGAACCAGTTCCCTTCAAGGAAGCGTATATCCACACGGTGCCGCCGTGCATTGACGCGAGCACATTCGAGCGCTGCTGCAGACACCTCAACTGCGCTTACTGCGGCCGAAGGGCAGAGCCGTGCCAGCAGGATGGCGATAATGCCTGATCCGGTGCCGAGATCGACAATGCGTGGCGCGGCAAAGGCCTGTGCCCGCTTCAGCGCCTCATCGACAAGGACTTCCGTGTCCGGCCTTGGAATCAGCACGGCCGGGGAGACGGTAAATTCAAGCCCCTTGAAAAAGGCGCTGCCCAGCAGATAAGCGAGCGGTTCGCCGGCCTCACGACGCACAAGCAAATCAGCGAACTGCGCGGCCTGCGCAGTCGACAGCTCACGTTCAGGATGCGCAATCAGGTCGGCATGCGTGCAGGCACCGACATGTTCCAGCAGCCGCCTGGCATCCCGCCGGTCGATGCGCTGGCTGGCCCGGCGCCAGGCTGCGCCGATCTGCTCCGTCCCGCCCATCCGCTTACTCCGGGTCCGCCAGGGCAGCGAGTTGTTCGGCCTGATGTTCGTTGGCCAGCGCACCGACCAGTTCGTCGAGATCGCCGTCCATGATCGAGTCGATCTTGTACAGCGTCAGATTGATGCGATGGTCGGTCACCCGCCCCTGCGGAAAATTGTAGGTACGGATTCGTTCTGAGCGATCGCCGCTGCCGATCAAACTCTTGCGTGTCGAAGCAATTTTTGCGTTCTGCTCGCGCTGCTGCGCGTCCCTGATGCGCGCCACCAGAACCGACATCGCTTGCGCCTTATTCTTGTGCTGCGAACGTCCGTCCTGGCATTCAACGACGATGCCGGTCGGCAGATGGACGATGCGTACCGCCGAATCGGTCTTGTTGATATGCTGCCCACCGGCGCCCGAAGCGCGGAAGGTATCGATACGGATTTCCGCCGGGTTGATGTGCACGTCTTCCAGCTCGTCGGCCTCCGGCATCACGGCGACGGTACACGCCGAGGTGTGGATGCGACCCTGTGCTTCGGTTTCCGGCACGCGCTGCACACGGTGCCCGCCCGACTCGAACTTGAGCTTTGCATACACTCCGTTGCCGACAATGCGAGCGATCACTTCCTTGTAGCCGCCGACTTCCGATTCATTCGCCGAAACCACCTCGACCTGCCAGCGCTGCCGCTCGGCAAAGCGCGTATACATGCGGAACAGATTGCCGGCGAACAGCGCCGACTCGTCGCCGCCGGTTCCGGCACGTATTTCGAGAAACACATTGCGCTCGTCGTCGATATCCTTCGGCAAAAGACGCTTCTGCAACTCGATCTCGATCCCGGGCAGACGCTCCCTGGCCGCTTTCATCTCCGCTTCGGCCAGCTCCTTCATTTCCGGATCGGCCATCATTTCAAGGGCCGACTGCAGGTCGGCCTCGGTCAGACACCAGGTCTGGTAGAGCGCGACCACCGGGCCCAGCTCGGCGTGTTCGCGCGTCAGCTTGCGGTACTGATCCATGTCGCGAGTCGCCTCACCGCTGGCCAGAATGCGATCCAGTTCGTCCAGGCGTCCGGCAAGATTCTCAAGTTTGTCGCGAATGCTTTGTTTCATGGGGAAGGCAACACGATTGATCTACTCGCCGGAGTGGGCGTCGGGATGAAGGTGAAACAAGCGTGTTGCCAGCGCCTGCAATTCGCTGCGGTCGCCCTCGGCCTGATTCAGGGCCTGCGTCGGCGAATGCAGGAACTTGTTGGTCAGCCGGTGCGACAATTGATCAAGCACGCTCGCCGGATCTTCTCCCTTGGCCAGCAGCTTGAGCGCATGCTCCATTTCGTGGCGACGGGTGCGTTCGGCGGTATCGCGCAGCGAACGGATCACCGGCACCGTTTCGCGCGTTTGCAGCCAGAGCAGAAAGCGGTCGACGCGCGCGGCCACGATCGCCTCGGCATCGAGCACCGCCGACTGTCTCGATTCCAGTCCGGACTCGACGACCTGGGCGAGATCATCGACGGTATAAAGAAAAACATCGTCCAGTTCGCCGACTTCGACTTCAACGTCGCGCGGCACGGCCAGATCGACCATGAAGATCGGGCGGTGACGGCGTGCCCGTATCGCCCGCTCGACCAGCCCCAGGCCGATGATCGGCAACTGGCTGGCAGTGCAGGAAACGACGATATCGAATTCGGCCAGGCGCTCGCCGACCTCTTCCAGACGGATCGCCGTCGCGCCGAAACGATCGGCCAGGCCGCGGCCGCGATCAATCGTCCGGTTGGCGATAACGATCTGTTTCGGCTTCTGTGCAGCAAAGTGGGTGGCGCACAGTTCGATCATCTCGCCGGCACCGATAAACAACACGCGCTGCCCGGCAATATGCTCGAAGATACGCTCCGCCAGTCGCACCGCCGCAGCGGCCATGGACACGATGTTGGTGCCGATGGCGGTTGTCGAACGCACATCCTTGGCCACCGCGAAAGAGTTCTGGAACAGCTTGTTCAAGGTCGCGCCGAGCGTTCCCGCTTCCCTGGCAATACGCACCGCTTCCTTCATCTGGCCAAGAATCTGCGGCTCTCCGAGCACCATCGAATCGAGCCCGCTGGCAACGCGAAAGACGTGGCGCACCGCTTCGCGATCCGGGTGGGTATAGAGATAAGGCTCGAGCGCATGGTGCGGCACGCTGCGGTAGTGCTCGAGCCACTGGAGGGCACCCTGCGGCGCTTCGGCCTGGCAGTAAAGCTCGGTCCGGTTGCAGGTCGACAAAATCGCCGCCTCATGCACCCGTCCGCCGCTCGCCAGGTCGGTCAGCGCCCGGCGCAACTCCTCGGCATGGAAACCCACCTGCTCGCGCACTGCGAGCGGCGCCATGCGGTGATTGATGCCGAGAGTAAAAAGAGCCATGAAATGTGCAGGTCAGGAGTTTTCCGTTCAGCCCGGAGAGTGCCGAAGTCAGCAGGCGATTATAGCACCCGGCCCTCTACCGCCCAGGATGACGCCGATCAGAGCAGGTTCGTCGGGCTATCCCGAAGCAAATCAACCTGGGGCGCAGCCTTGCGGCCTGTAAGCCGGCCTGAAATCTGGCTGTAAGCCTCGTTTACGTGAGATCTGCAGCAATGCAGGCTGGTCAGCCAATAAATACGCCACTCAACAAGATGCCAGGCTGTAGATCGTCTATCTATCCGACCTCAGGCGCTCGTCAATCAGTTCGATCCAGTGCCGAACAGGCGTCGCCGTACCGCTCTGCAATTGTGTCTGGCAGCCAATGTTGGCGGTAACGAAGATGTCCGGCGAACCGGCGTAGAGCGCCGCCAGCTTGTTGTCGCGCAGTTGCCTGGAGAGTTCGGGCTGGGTGAATGAGTACGTTCCCGCCGAACCGCAGCACAGCTGCGGATCGGCGACCGGTGACAACTCATAGCCGGCGGCGGCCAGCAAGGACTCGACGAGACCACGGATTTTCAGCCCATGCTGCAATGTACAGGGCGAGTGAAAAGCGACCCGCCGACGGATGCCGACGCCGGCCCTGCTCAACAATTCGCCCAGCCTTTCCTGCTCGGCTACAAGTACTTCCGATACGTCACGCGCCAGCGCAGAAACACGTTCTGCCTTCTTCGCGTAAGCCGGGTCGTGCTGCAACAGCTTGCCGTATTCGCGGACCTGCAGACCACAGCCCGAGGCCGTGATCACGATGGCTTCGACGCCTCCGGTTTGTTGCGGTTCGATATGCGGCCACCAGGCATCGATCAAGCGGCGCATATCGTCCAGCGCCGCTTCCGGCGCGTTGCTGTGGTAGCGCAGTGCTCCGCAACAAGCGGCACGGGGCGGAGCGAACAGTTCAATGCCGAGCTTGTCGAAAATCCGTACGGCGGCGGCATGGGTGTTTGGCGTCAGCGAGTGCTGTCCGCAACTGATGAGCGCAATCATGTGCCGTTGCAGCGCAACGGACGGCCTGTCCGGCAACGCCGTACCTGCACCGGCGGACGGCATCGGCAGCTTGTCGGCGAGCACAGCGGGCATCAGTGCACGCATCGATTGGCCGATGTTGATCGCCGTCTTTAAAACGCCGGGACGCGTTATTGTCTCGCGCAGCAGATAACGGGTGACCTTTTCCGCGACAGGACGTGCGACGCGTTGCTCAATGACTTCGCGTCCGATATCGAGCAAGCGGTGATAGTTCACTCCCGATGGACAGGTTGTTTCGCACGAGCGACAGCTCAGGCAGCGATCGAGGTGCACTTGCGTGCGGCGGGTGACCGGGTGGCCTTCAAGCATCTGTTTGATCAGATAGATTCGACCGCGCGGCCCGTCCAGTTCGTCACCCAGCAATTGATAGGTCGGACAGGTGGCGTTACAGAACCCGCAGTGCACGCAACTGCGCAAAATGGCGTCGGCTTCCTTGCCTTCGGGCGTGTCCTTGATGAAACCGGCGAGATTGGTTTGCATGATCAGTAGAGGCTCATAAATCGGGATACAGGCGACCGAGGTTGAACACCCCCAGGGGATCGAAAGCGAGTTTCAGATTGTGGTGAATGCGCCCCAGCGGTGCGGCAAGCGGCTGAAAGACACCGAGTGCCGCCTTCTGCGCCGCGTCCGCCCGAAACAGGGTAGCATGGCCGCCGGATTGCTCTGCGGCTATACGAATCGACTGATCGGCTGGCGTACCCAGTCCACGCAGCCAGCGCTGCGCGCCGCCCCATTCGACGAGTTGCTCGCCGGGCAACGCCAGTACTGCGCTTGTTGCAGGCACGGCAAGCCGCCACAGCGGCGCATCGCCGGCAAAGAAGGGATGGCTCTGCTCACGCAAGCCGAGCCAGAACGCCGTCGACTCCTCAGGTGTGACGCGCTGACCGCCAAGTTTCGCCGTTGCCGCGCTGACCGCCGCTGCGGCACCCGAGAGGCGGACATGCAGACTGTTCGCGGCCCAGGCCGATGCCGAAATGGGCAGCGGCTGCCCGCCCCACTGGTTAAGCAAATTGAGTGACTTCTCCTGATCCAGATCGAAACGCAAGGTCTGCTCAGCCAACGCAACCGGCATCACCTTGAGCGATACTTCAACAATCAGGCCAAGCGTGCCCAGACTTCCGGCCAGCAGTCGCGAAACATCGTAACCGGCAACATTCTTCATCACCTGCCCGCCAAAGTTGAGCAATTCGCCCTGGCCGTTGATCATCTTCACGCCGAGCACAAAGTCGCGCACGGCTCCGGCCTGCACTCGGCGTGGGCCACTCAGCCCGGCGGCGACACAGCCACCGAGCGTCGCCCCCGGGTCAAAATGCGGCGGCTCGAAGGCCAGCGACTGAGCATTTTCAGCCAGTGTCGCTTCCATTTCGGCGAGTGGAGTACCACAGCGCGCCGTAACGACCAGCTCGCTCGGCGCGTAAGCCACGATGCCTGAGTGCTCGCGTGTATCGAGCAGCTCACCGACCAGCGACTGGCCATAAAAATCCTTGCTGCCGCCGCCGCGCAGACGAATTGCCGTCTTCTCGGCCGCCGCCGCCCGCACGCGCCCGGTCCAGCGCTCAAGGCAGGAATTGGCTTTCTCGCCCATCAATACCTCGTCGCCGCGTTGACTGACGCGTTGTCTGCACCATCGGCGGCACTGCGGGTCAGGCGGTATTCGCGACAGCGCGCAGCCGTTGGAATCACCTTGCCCGGATTGAGCAGGCCCTCGGGGTCGAAAGCGCGCTTCAGGGCATGGAAAAGCGCCAGTTCAGCCGGCGTGAACTGGGCACACATCTGGACGATTTTCTTGATGCCAACGCCATGCTCGCCGGTAATCGTACCGCCCAGCTTGACCGACAACTCCAGTATCTCGCCGCCAAAAGCCGTCGCCAGGTCGAGTTGCCCCGGCACATTGGCGTCGTACATGATCAGCGGATGCAGATTGCCGTCGCCGGCGTGAAAAACGTTGGCGCAACGCAAGCCGTAACGCTCCTCCATGCCGGCGATGGCGATCAGCATCCGCGCCAGATTCTTGCGCGGGATGGTGCCGTCCATGCACAGATAGTCCGGCGTTATACGTCCGACTGCCGGGAAAGCGGCTTTGCGCCCGGCCCAGAACATCAGACGTTCGGCCTCGTTCTGCGAAACGCGAATTCCGGATGCGCCGCTTTGCCTGAGCACTGCCGTCATGCGCGCCATTTCCTCGGCCACCTCTTCCGGCGTACCGTCCGACTCGCAGAGCAGTATGGCCTCGGCGTTCAGGTCATAACCGGCCTTGACGTAGGGCTCGACGGCGTGGATGGCCTTCCTGTCCATCATTTCGAGGCCGGCCGGAATGATGCCGGCCGCGATGATGCTGGCCACCGCGTCACCGGCCTTGGTGACATCATCGAACGAAGCCAGAACCACCTGCGCCAGTTCCGGCTTCGCTGTAAGCCTGACCGTGACTTCGGTGATCAACGCCAGCATGCCCTCGGAGCCGTTCATCAGCGCCAGCAGGTCGTAGCCGGGCGCATCGAGCGCCGCATTGCCGAATTCGACAATTTCTCCTTCAATGGTCAGTCCGCGAACGCGCAGCACATTGTGCACGGTCAAGCCGTATTTCAGGCAATGCACACCGCCCGAATTTTCGGACACATTGCCGCCGATGGTGCACGCAATCTGCGAGGAAGGGTCCGGTGCGTAATACAGCCCGTGCTCGGCAGCGGCCTCGGAAACAGCCAGATTGCGTACGCCAGGCTGAACGATGGCGGTTCGCGCCAGGGCATCAAGCTTGACGATTTTCTTCAGCTTGGCCAGCGACAACACAACCCCGTCGCGATGCGGCATGGCGCCACCAGACAAGCCGGTAGCCGCGCCACGGGGAATGACGGGCACTTTAAGCGCACTGCAAATTTTGAGGATGGCTTGTGCCTGCGCCTCGTTTTCGGGCAAAACAACGATCAATGGCAACTGGCGGTAAGCCATCAGTCCGTCGCACTCGTAAGGGCGCAAGTCCTCCTCGTCAACCAGCAGGCTCAGCGCTGGCAAAACCTCGCGCAATTGTGCCAACAAACGCTGTTTTTCAACAGCAAATCGCGGCACGGTAAAGGCACTGTCAGTGCTCATGCGGCATCCTCAATCGCTAAAACAGACGCTTGTGTGAAGGCGCCCTCACGGCAACTTTCGCTCGTCGTATATAGCGAATATCAGCGAAGCCATCGGAACTTGGATTACGAGTAAACAATAAGAATGCATCGCTGGTGAAAGGTTCCCGGAGTTTGTCGCATTTTGGCGGTTTGTTCTCCGTTACCTAATTCACCGGCTGGAAGCAACCCTGACTGGCAGTCACTGTGAGACGGGCGTCTTGGGTAAGCACATCCTCACTTCTGCGGGAGTTTTGAGTTGAGGCCGCTTGTTCAGGGCTCACATGTCGTGCTGTTTCATGTTGATTGGCTACCCGGCCATCCTGTTGCCGCGTCCGGCTAAAGACCGAAGATCCCCTTGATTACACCCCCGACACCCATGCCGGGTATTTCCTGCGACGGTGAGGCATCCTGGCTCCTGCCCGAAGAGCGGCGCCCACCGCCCTGCTCGTCCATGCCAAGGACGGTCATGCCGGTCGACTTGATGCGCACGCGCACGGCCCATTCGGGATCCCAGGGCGCTTTCGGATTGGCCGGGCGCGGCGGATGCGCGAGATCGAGTTCCGGCCCGTAGGCGATCATGCGCACCATGGCGCCCTCGACGGCGCCGAAGATGCCGGCTGGAATGGCGCAATTCTGAATGTTCGGCGCCAGCACGACCTTCTCGCCGATCAGCTTCCTGACTTGCGCCGGCGGCAGATAGTCGATCAGGCCCCAGCCCGGATCGGGCTGTTCGCTGGAGCTCCAGATGATCATTTCCTCCTCGCCGCGAGCGCCCGTCGCGGAAAGGAAGTAGCCCTGCGCCGCATTGATCGATTGCCAGCTGACGGTGACCGAAGCCTTGGGGTCGCCGCTCGTGCTCATCCTGATTCTGGGCATGAAGTCATAGGCATCGCGCAAGCTGAAGCGCAGCCCTGCCGGAACGCCTTCGCCGCTGACCGCGTGATCGCCCTCGAGCGACGCGCCGTTCGGCACGCGCTGACGGTCGCGCTCGTTCGGCCAGACCGACCGCCCCGGAACGGCCTTGGCACCGCGGTCGGGAGCGAAGCGGCCGGTCATGAAGCGCGACCATTCATCGGCGCTGGATCTGGAGAAATCAACCACCCGTGGCTGGCCGGGACGTACCTTGTCGCTGCAGCCCCAGTAAAACACCAGTTTGCCTTTCGGCTTTTCCGCGCTGCCTTCACGCTCTCCAGCGGAGCGCCCGCCGGCGACCGGAATCAAGGGCAGGCTGTTGCCCATGCGCAAGCCAGGCGGAATGGCGTGCGTGCCCTCAGTGCCACTGGCCTTCAGGCGGGTGTAGAGCGCCGTGTCCAGCCATTGCCCCGGCGCCCCACCACCCATTTTGGTAGCGCCGAACATGCCACCGAACATGGCGCCCTCACCGGACTCCATATCGCCCATGCCGGGAATCGACATGCTGTTGGTGGCAACATCCATCCAGAACTGGGCGACGGGTGCTTTCGTCTGCGCCAGCGCAGCAAGGGGGGGAAGGGCCAGAACGGTTGCCAGGGCGGCGGCGATGCGAGTAGACATGATTGCCTCATTCAACAGGAAAGGGAATCCAGTATAAATCATGATGCCCAGGCCACGCTTGCGCAAACCGATCGGCGTGATTTCGGGCGGCGCCGGAATTAAACGCGATAGAATCGACCCGTCGACGGTCACTCTGGAGCGCACGCACTCCTGTTTGCGGACCGCTTCGCACCGTGTTCAAACCACCCTGGGGAAATTTCATGAGAGTCCTGCACACCATGATCCGCGTCGGCAACCTTGAACGTTCGCTGGCTTTCTACACCGAAGTACTTGGCATGCGCCTGCTGCGCCGCCAGGATTACCTCGAGGGTCGCTTTACGCTGGCCTTTGTCGGCTATTGTGAGGAAAGCGAGGGCGCGGTTCTCGAACTCACGCACAACTGGGATACGGTATCCTACGAGCTGGGCAATGCCTTCGGCCACGTGGCGTTGGCCGTCGACGATGCCTACGCGGCGTGTGCGCAGATCAAGGCCAGGGGCGGCAAGGTCACGCGCGAGGCGGGGCCGATGAAGCACGGCAGCACGGTCATCGCCTTCGTCGAAGACCCGGACGGCTACAAGATCGAACTGATCCAGAAAAAAATGACGCACTGAGCGCATGGCCTTCCCGTCCTTCTTTTCCGAAGTCCTGCCCATTGTCATGCATGACCGGCTGGCCCAGTTTCTCGGCGCCGCCGATGGCGGCATCATCGAATATCGCTATGCCGATGCGGTCAAACTCGCCGGACATTCCTGCCCGACGGTGGCCGGCGCCTACCTGCTTTGCAGCCGCGTACTGGCTGCCCTGTACCCGGACGAACTGCCTGAGCGGGGTGAGATTCAGGTCGACTTCCGTGCTGCTCAGGACGCCGGCGGCGTCGGCGTAACCGCCACCGTCGTCGGCTTGATTACCGGTGCAGCCGGCATCGGCGGCTTCCAGGGTATCGCCGGACATTTCTCGCGCCGCCACCTGCTCGGCTTCGAGGAACTCGATCAGCCGGGCGAGATCCGCTTCACGCGCCGGGACAATGGCCAGAGCCTCAGCGCCACGCTGCATCTCGAGCTGGTCGCCCCCGACCCGCGCAGCGGACCGCTGCTGCAACGCCTGCTGGCCGGCGAACGCGATCCGCTGGTCGGCGAAGTCTTTGCCACCCTGTGGCAGGATCGCGTGCGGCGGATTCTCGTCGATCACTTCGACGACCCGCATCTGCTCAGTATCGCCTGATGACGATGAGCAGTCGGTCCCTGCGAGAAAAGTTAAAAGTCAAACGAGTGCATCCGTTCTGTTGTCGCAAGCTGCCCGCCCTGAATCTGTATTGTTTCCTGTCGTGAAGCATCCCGAGAGCAATTTGAAGCAGACCCTGACAACCGACCCGACTCCCCACCCCCATGCTGAACAACGCCCCCACACCATCCCCCGACACCGACGCCCTGCGCAAAAGCTACGACGAGTTGCCCTACGATAACCTGCCGCGCTACACCACCCACCCCGACTGCCTGGCGACCGCCGCGCGCCTGCGCGGTCTCGAGGTGCCGTCGGTGGCCACGGCGCGGGTGCTCGAACTGGGATGCTCGACAGGAGTCAACCTGATCGCCCTGGCCGTCGCCATCCCCGGCGGACGCTACACGGGCATCGACCTGTCCACCGCCCACATCGACTCGGCAGTGTCGCTCGCCAAAACCCTGGGACTCGAGCAGGTGAATTTCGCGGCGGCCGACCTGCGCTCGCTCGCCGGGACGCTGGGCGAGTTCGACTACATCGTCTGCCACGGCGTCTATTCGCACGTACCGGCCGACGTGCAGGAGGCCATCCTTTCAATCTGTGCCCACAGCCTGGCGCCCAATGGTGTCGCCTGCATAAGCTACAACACCTATCCCGGCTGGTACCTGCGCGGCATGATTCGCGACCTGTTGCGCTGGCACGTTCGCGACACGCCCGAACTGGCGCAGCAGGTCGCCCGGGCGCGGGAGTTCATGCAGGTGCTCGCACGCCAGGCCCAACCCCCCGGTGGCTGGTATGCCGGAGCGCTTGGCGACGAGGCACGCATTCTGGCGGACTCGCTGGACAGCTATATCGCCCATGAGCACCTGGATCCGGTCAACGAGCCGCTCTATCTGATTGAGTTCGTCGCCCGGGCGCGGCAACACGGCCTTGAGTACCTGGGCGAAGCGCTTCCTGAGCCCCAGCTCTGCGATCTGCCGGGCGATCTCGGAGCGGCGTTGGCAGGACTCGCCGACGACCCACTGGCACAGGGCCAGTACCTGGATTGCTTCCTAGGGCGCGCCTTTCACCGCACCTTACTTTGCCGTGCCGACGCTGCGCCGCGTGAGCGCACTCCGCTGGAAACCGTTCAGTCTTTGCTGGCACGTGCGCGCGCCACGCCGGTTTCGGAGCAGCCGCGGGTAAGGGAAATCGTAGTGGAGAACTTTCGCACGGCAGACGGGTACGCCGCCTCCAGCACCGATCCGCTGATCAAGGCCATGCTCGTTGCCCTGCGACGACGGGCACCGGGCATGCTGAGCTTTGCCGCGTTACAGAACGAAGTTCGGGAGATGCTTGCGGGCGCCTGGCCGGCGTGCTATCGCGAAGACGACCCGGTGCCGCTGGCGGAGGCGCTGCTCAGGCTCCATCGCGGCAGCCTGCTGAGCTTGCACACGCTGGACATCGCGTTTGCTACCGAGGCCGGCACGACGCCGCGTGCAAGCCCCCTCGCCCGCGAGCAGGCGCGAACAGGCGCGCGGGTGACCAGCCTGCGGCACGACACCATCGAACTTGACGCGACGCAGCGGGAGTTACTATGCCTGCTGGACGGCACACAGGACCGCCGTGAGCTGCTGGCGCGATGCCCGTGGCTGAGTGCGGAGTTGCTGGAAAAGACGCTTGGCCATATGGCCCGGCATGCCTTGCTGAAACAATGACCCGCGGTGCGAAGCGCCAGGGCGCGCCGGGAAACGACAGATTCAGACGGAGCCATCGCCGAGTTTGTAGATCCCGTCGATGCTCATTTTGATGGGCGGTCCTTCGATAGAGACTTTACTCTGCCGGAGCAGGGTCGTCTGCAGCTTCGGGCTGCTCAGGTCAAAGCCCTGTATAAGGCCGCCTGCCACCTGGTCGAGAGATGCGTCGCTCAGTTCGTCCGAACCAAGGGCAATCCCGTAACGCCCGGCCAGCGCCACCAGTTCCTTGCGCAAACCTTCGTCTTCGCTTGCTTTCTTCAGAAAAGCCGAAATCGTATTCGTTTCCATCTGTCACCTCCTCGGTGTTCGGGTTAAACGGAAAGGCCATGATAGGGCGCTGTGGGGACACGGACAAGCGAACTGTTACGCAGCAAAGCTGTGACCTGTGTCACACCCGATGGTTCATGAGAACAGGAAATCCGACGCCTTCCAACAACATGCAATTTCCCATACCTTCTCATAACGGCCATGGGTGTGTTCTTTGCGAGTCTTCTTCGGCCAATTCAGCGCATTCGGCATCGCTGAAAATCCGCGAGCGGGTGTGAAAGGCCTTGCCCTCCGGGCCTTCCAGCGAGAAGGTGCCGCCGTGGCCGTCGATCACGTCGATGATCAACTGCGTGTGTTTCCAGTACTCGTATTGCGACTTTCCGATGTAGAAGGGGCAGCCGCCGATTTCGCCGAGATATACGTCACCGGCGCCGATGGTGATTTCGCCAGGCAGGTAGCAATTGGCCGCGCTGTTGTCGCAGCAGCCGCCGGATTGGTGGAACATCAGTTCGCCATGCTTCCTTTTCAGAAGTTCGATCAAGTCCAGGGCGGCTTGGGTGGCAACGACTTTTTCTACCATGCTCGTCTCCGAAAATGAGGGGCGCTTGGCCGCCCCCGGGCCTTGTTTGTATTTAAATCAGAAGAAACCCAGCTTCTTCGGGCTGTAGCTGACGAGCAGGTTTTTGGTCTGCTGATAGTGGTCGAGCATCACCTTGTGCGTTTCACGACCGATTCCGGATTCCTTGTAGCCGCCGAAGGTGGCGTGGGCCGGGTAGGCGTGGTAGCAGTTGGTCCATACGCGACCGGCCTTGATGGCGCGGCCCATGCGGTAGGCGGTATTGCCGTCGCGCGACCAGACGCCGGCACCGAGGCCGTAGAGCGTGTCGTTGGCAATCTCCAGGGCTTCGGCTTCGGTCTTGAAGGTGGTCACGGCGAGCACCGGCCCGAAGATCTCTTCCTGGAAAATGCGCATCTTGTTGTGGCCCTTGAACAGCGTCGGCTGGACGTAATATCCGTCGGCCAGATCGCCTTCGAGTTTGGCGCGGGCGCCACCGATCAGCAACTCGGCACCTTCCTGCTGGCCGAGATCGAGATAGGTCAGGATCTTGGTCAACTGTTCCTGCGAGGCCTGGGCACCCATCATCGTGTCGCTGTCGAGCGGGTTGCCCATCTTGATCGACGCAACGCGTTCGAGGACACGCGCCATGAACTTGTCATAGATCGATTCGTGGATCAGCGCCCGCGACGGGCAGGTGCACACTTCGCCCTGGTTGAAGGCGAACAGCACCAGACCTTCGATGGCCTTGTCGAAGAAGTCATCGTCGGCGTCGGCGATATCGGCGAAGAATATGTTGGGCGACTTGCCACCGAGTTCCAGCGTCGCCGGAATCAGGTTGTTGGCGGCGGCCTGCGCGATCAGGCGGCCGGTGGTGGTCGATCCGGTGAAGGCGATCTTGGCGATGCGGCGGCTGGTGGCCAGCGGCATGCCGGCTTCGCGGCCGTAGCCGTTGACGATGTTGAGCACACCCGGCGGCAGCAGGTCGTTGATCAGTTCGGCGACGATCAGGATGCTGATCGGCGTCGATTCGGCCGGCTTCAGCACCACGCAGTTGCCGGCGGCAATCGCCGGCGCCAGTTTCCACGCCGCCATCAGGATCGGGAAGTTCCACGGAATGATCTGGCCGACGACGCCGAGCGGTTCATGAAAGTGGTAGGCGACGGTGTTCTCGTCGATATCGCTGAGCGCACCTTCCTGCGCCCGCAGGCAGCCGGCGAAGTAGCGGAAGTGGTCGATGGTCAGTGGAATGTCGGCGTTCAGCGTTTCGCGGATCGGCTTGCCGTTGTCGACGGTTTCGGCGTAGGCCAGCAATTCCAGATTCTGTTCCAGGCGATCGGCGATCCTGAGCAGGACGTTGGCACGTTCAGCCGGCGGCGTACGTCCCCACGCGTTGGCGGCGGCATGGGCCGCATCCAGCGCCAGCTCGATGTCTTCGGCGCCCGAGCGGGCCACTTTCGTATACACCTTGCCGGAGACCGGTGTGATGACATCGAAGTATTGACCCTTGACTGGCGGCACCCACTTGCCGCCGATGAAGTTGTCGTATTTGGCCTTGAACTGAAGCTTGGCGCCGGGTTGACCGGGGAATGCGTAGATCATGATGTCTCCTCATTATTGTCGATGAAAAAGTCCGGCAGGACCGATCTGCGAAAGCAAGCCCTGTGCAGAATCATTATACGATTGACAAGCTGTTGATTTATCGTGAAACCAGGACTTTTTGGACGGGTGTATATTTGAGTCCCTTTTGGCCTGCTGGTAAGGCTTTTTCAATGCCTTTCAACAGCACGGACCATTCACCGTAAAATTGTGTTTGTCGTTTGGCAACTGGTTTCCCGCGCCTTATCGGGCTAAACTTGAACGTCGTCTGCGTTTGCAGGCCATTTCGAGGAGAAGGATCATGGGTAAGGCAAAGGAAACCAGCAAGGAAACCAAGAAACAACCCGCAAAAACCCCGAAGGAAAAGAAGGCCGCCAAACAGGCCAAGAAACACGCAGCAGATACCACTCCACTGGTTACGCGCTGAGTGTCGCTTCGCTTGCCGGTCCGCCCTGCGGCGGATTTATTTCACGTCGTACTCGAAGCGTGCCGCCACCTGGCCTTCAATCACCACCTGGAGTCGCCGGTGGCCGGCGGGTTCGTTCTGACCGACAGCCCATTCGCCGTAAATCTTGCCGTCCACCGGCACCAGTTGTCTCTGGCTGACCTGGTTGCGTCGTTCGATGGGGATGTTCAGGCTTTCGCTTAAGGAATCCGCGGCATTCCCGGCCCTCGGCGGGCCAGGCAGCAGATATTCCTCGCGCACGCTCAGGGTGCGCCGGGCGGTTTTTACTTCGATGATCCAGCCGTAGCGCTGACCCACCTTGTGCGGAACCGTATCGCCTGGCTCGAAGACCAGTTCCTCCGGATTGCTGACGTCGAAGAGGCCAAACTCGGCATTGATGATTTCGACTGGCGCTTCCGCCGGTCCGGGCGACGCAGCAAAGGCGATCCCGGCCATCAAGGCCGTGATCAGGATCAGCGTTTTACGGATCATTCGGGCAACTCCATGATATTCCATCTTCCGAAAGTGGCCATTGCCACTTTCGAGACACTTGCACCTTCATTTCCCATTAGTTTTATTGGTCAGTTCGCTCTACAATCCGATCTTGTTCAACCGAGTGAAGGAAATCATCATGTTTAAAAAGATCACCGGAATCATTGCCATTGCCACATTATGCCTGACCACCTCCGGCAGTGTCGGCGCCAACGAACACCAGAAGGCCGCCAAGCCGGATGCGACGATCGAGTTCTCCGGCGGCTCTGTTGCCATCGGCATCGGTTTTACCTGGGGTGGCGGCGATGTCAAGTTCAATGGCAAGACCTACAAAATCAAGATTGAGGGGCTGTCGGCTGGCGAAGTTGGCGGAACCAAGCTCTCGGCGAAGGGCACGGTCTACAACCTCAAGCAGATCGGGGACATCGAGGGGACGTTCCGCTCAGGTGCTGCGGGCGGCACCCTGATTGGCGGTGGCACCCGGGCCTCGATGAAAAACGACAAGGGGGTTGAGATCAAGATCGAGACGACGGCCAAGGGTCTGAGCCTGAAGCTGGCCGCAGAAGGCGTCAAGATCAGCCTGGAGAAGTGATTCCCGAATTTGCCCGACTTGCGCGCAGCGTCGCGTCGGTCGTGCACCTTGGTTAATCGACAAAACAAAGCTGTTGCCGCGCCGACACGCAGGCCTCTCAAATCCAGCCAGGTCTAACAGGCGGACAAACTATATTCGGGAGAGGCGCGAACCGCATTGATCCTTGTGGCTAACGTGTGTGCGCCAGGTCAGCGAGAAATTCGGTGTAAATTTTCGCCAGCGCCTGTTCCATCGCCACGGCGAAGGCATCCAGCGAGTCGTCTGCGGCGGCTTGCTCGGCCTGATACGTCCTGTTCAGAAGTGTTTTACCACCGGCCAGCAGGCGCAGTTCCAGCGCCACGACGGCCTTGCTGTTCTTGCCGGACAGCACGCGCTCGAAACCGAGGATGCGCCCGTCGACAACGTAGGGCGCATTGCTGCCGCCGGAAAGATCAAGCGCGCTGCCCAGGCTGCTCACGAAATGGCCCTGCACCATCTGTGCCGGCGGATAAAGCCACAGGTGATAGTGATACTGGCGCAACTGGCGCAGGCTGCTTTCTTCGGCGTAGATGATCGGGCGCTCGGCATACAGGCTGTCAGCACGGAATGTCTGTACGGCAACGGCACCGGGCAAGGCCTTGCCCGCAGACGAAACACTCACCGGCTGCAGGCGGTAAAAGCGGTCGCTCGGTGCCGGCGGCACACTGCCGCAGGCGGCAAGCAACAGACAAAAGCTGAGAAGGGTGGCGTGCAGTCGGTTCATTGCGCTGCTCCTGCGGCGGCATCGGTTGGCGGGCGGCTCTGGATCAGCGCGGCCGGATTCTCGCGAATGGTGCGGGAAAATTCATTGAGGTTGCGTCCAGCCGCTTCAAGCTGGTAGAGCGTCGCATCGACGCGGCGCAACGATTCCTTCAAATCCTTGCCGCTGCTGTTGACGATTCCGCGCGAATCCTTGACCAGCCCTTCGACCTCGGCACGAACACCGGAGAGATCGCTCGACAACTTGAGCGCGTTGGCCGAAGCGCCATCGGCGTTCTGCAGCATCCGGTTCCAGTGCTTGACGTTTTCGTCACTGAACAGGGCATCGACGCGCCCCGCCGTGCGGTTGATGCGTTCTATGGTCGAACGCATGTCGGCCATCGCCGGCGCAACGTTCTGGTTGATCTGCGCGAGCAGCGGCTTGATGCTGGTTTCGGTGATCTTGCCGAGTTCGCTGGCCAGCGTAGCGACCGACTCCATCAGGTTGACGCTGCTGTCACCGAGAATATCTCCGCCCACCGCCACGATGTCGCGGCTACTGCCTTCCTTGATCTCGACCAGGGGAGGGCTGAGCAAACCCGGCGTGGCGATCAGTGCGCGACTGTCGACAGGAATATTCACCGGTTTTCTCAGGTTGAGCGTGATGCGATACCTGGTGCGCTGGTCACGCGTCACCGGCGCAACCAGAGTCACGTTGCCCACTTCGTAGCCTTCGTAAGTCACTACTGAACCCTCCTTGATTCCCGCCACATTCGGGAAGTGGGTAAAGTAAATATCGCCTTTGGCGCTATGCCCGGTAATCCGGTACAGCGCGTAGAACAGCACGGCGGCCATCAGCAGCACGAAGCTGCCGACCAGCAGGTAATTGACGTTGTCGCGCTTCATCGTGGTTTCATCCTGAAAACCTCATGGTCAGAAAATCTCCCGGGTCAGTCGTTCCATGTACTCATCGGGGTTGATGGCTTCGTTTCTCGGTTTGCGGTTGAGCAGGGACTGGATTCGCTCATTGCTGCTGGCGCGGACGGCGGCGACCGTATCCGACATCAGGATGCGTCCCTGGTCGAGCACGGTGATGCGGTCGGCAATCTTGAAGGCACTTTCCAGCTCGTGCGTAACCACGACAATCGTCATGTTCATGGCATCGCGCAGGATCAGGATCAGTTCGTCCAGTTCGGCCGAAACCACCGGGTCGAGCCCGGCCGAAGGCTCGTCGAAAAACAGCAGGCGCGGGTCCATGACGATGGCCCGGGCCAGCGCCGCGCGCTTGATCATCCCGCCCGACAACTCGGATGGCATCAGGTTTTCAAAGCCGGCCAGATTGACCACCTCCAGCTTCATGCGGCTCATGATGCGCATGGTGTTCTCGTCGAGCCGGGTATGTTCGCGCAGCGGCAGCTCGACGTTCTCGCCGACGGTCATCGAGTTGAACAGCGCGCCGCCCTGAAACGCCACGCCCATGTTCTTGCGCAGGTCGTACATCTCGTCGGCACTCAGCTGAGTGATGTCCTTGCCGAGCAACCTGATGCTGCCCGAGGTCGGCTGATGCAGGCCGAGCAGATGGCGCAGCAGCGTGCTCTTGCCCGAACCGCTGCCACCCATGATGACCATTATTTCACCCTGCCGCGCCTGAAAGCTGATGTCGTCGAGGATCTTCCTGCTCCCGTAGTGGGTGACCAGATGGCTGACGTCGATGGCAAGGTCGGTAGCGTTCATGGAATACGCAAGCCCTTAACGGCTCGTGAGAAAAGTAAAGACCATGTCGGCGAGGATGATGCCGATGCAGCCGAGGACCACGGCGCGCGTTGTTGCCTGCCCGACCCCCTCGGCGCCGGCACTCACGTTGAAGCCATTGCCGGCGCCGATCAGGGTGACGATCACGGCGAAGATGAAGCTCTTGAGGACGCCGTGAATCACGTCTTCGGCGACCAGCACTTCGAAGGTACGCTCGAAGAAAATGCCCATCGGCAGACTCAATTCGCCGGCGCAGTACAGCGCCCCGCCGAACAGCGCGACCAGGTCGGAAAGAATGGTCAGCGCCGGCAGGGTGAGCAACATGGCGGCAAGCAACGGCGCCACCAGATAGCGCACCGGGTTGATGCCGATCACGCGCAAGGCGTCGATCTCCTGCGAAATCTGCATGGTACCGATGCGCGCGGCGATCGCCGAACCCGAACGGCCAGCAACGAAAATGCCGGTAATCAGCGGTGCGAATTCACGCGTTACCGACAGCGCAATGCCGAGCACCACCTGCCCCTCGGCACCAAACGTCCGCAGTGTATAAATGCCCTGAATGGCCAGCATCATGCCGGTGGCAAATGACGCCAGCGCGACAATGGGTATGGCGTTAACGCCAACGCCGACCGCCTCCTTGAAAACCGCACCCAGACGCACCGGCTGCCGGCGCCAGTGCCCGAAGAGCAGCCAGTAAAACGCTTCGGCCAGCAGGGCGGCGTGGTAGCCAACCTCCCTGACCGATTGCAGGCTGCGCTGGCCAACCTGGGAAACGAAGGAAAGTAGCGGATTCAAGGTCATCCGATCAATAAAAATTCAGGATCCGTCATCGATTGTTTCTGGTGCTATCCGGATGCTGCCGAAACCCCGGGGCTGTCGCACCACAAACGTCGGGTTACGGCCCGATCCGACCCGCATCTTCTCATCTCTGCTGCGCCATGCGCTCGTCAAGCGACGCATGGATCGGAAACACCTTGTCCAGGCGCGCCAGTTTGAGCACGTTCATCGCTGACTGCGCCACCGCCACCAGAGCAAACTCAAGACCCTGCTTCTTGGCCGTCTGATAGCCCTCGACCAGACTCGCCACGCCGGAACTGTCCATGTAGCTCACCGCCGAGAGGTCGACGAGCAGCGGCGCTTTCAGCTTGAGGCAATCGAGGATCGCTTCGCGTGCCCTGGGCGAGGAATGCAGGTCAACATCGCCGGAGAGTCGCACAAGCTTGTAGGGTGGCCGGTCTTCAATCTGAATTTCCAATGGGCATCCTTTAATCAAATCCGCTTGCTCAGTTGCAGGCAGTTGGCAAAACCTTCCGGTGCCTGAACGTAAGCGACACCGTCCATCAACTCGCGCATGAAATGCACTCCCAACCCGCCGGGGCGCAGTTCGTCGAGATTCCTTGGGCACAAATCCGCGTCGCAAGCCGGCAAGCCATTATCCAGCAAAAGCGCTACCAAAACATCGTCATCAACGCCCAGACGCAGCGTGAACTGATTCCCGTCGGCAAACCCGTAGCCGTGCTGAATGATATTCATGCAGGCTTCATTGATCGCCAGCACCATCTGTTCGCTGCATCCCTCGCCGGATTTCTTGTCACCTCGTGCTCGCTGGCAGGCATCGCGAACGGCCAGACGCACCTCGGAAAGCACCTCGGTACTCGCCGGGAAGCACCGATCGAGCAGCCAGACCATCAGCCGATCACCAGCAGGGTCAGGTCGTCGTGCAGGCGCTCACCGGGGCGCACCAGCGCCTCGGCAACGCGAGCGAGTTGATCGGCTGGCGGCAAGAGGGAGTGTTTGTCGAGAAGGGCTTTCAGGCCGAATAGTTCGAGCATCCTGCCCTCCGCCGCCCAGCCCTCGGTCACACCATCGGTAAAAATAAAAAGCCGGCCGCCATCGAGCTGCAGACGCTGCTCAAAGTACGCCATGCCGGGAACGATGCCGAGCGGCGGCGAGGATTCCTCCAACTCGCTATAAGCGCCCGTCCGGGTCCGATAGAGCGGCGGCTGATGCCCGGCGTTGGCAAAAATGACTTCTCCGCTCGTCGGATCGAACACCCCGGCCGCCATCGTGACGAACATCCCGCGGCTGGCCGTTTCCGAAATTTCGTCGTTGAGTATGGTCAGCAGGTGTGCCGGATCGAGCACCGTTTTGCCGAGGCAACGGAACAGGCTGATCGTCTTGGCCATCAGCATGGCAGCGTTCATGCCCTTGCCCGACACGTCGCCCAGACCCCAGGCGATGCGCCCGTCGGCGATTGGGAAGAAATCGTAAAAGTCGCCGGAAACTTCCAGCGCCGAAAGATTCAGCCCGTGCACCGGGAAGTCGGCGGCCGGCTGATCCGGCAGCAGATTGCGCTGAATCTCGCGCGCCAGATCGAGTTCGCGGCGCATGCGCTCCTGCTCGACCAGCGCCCCGGTCATCTGCGCGTTGTGAACGGCCAGCGAAACCAGACCGGCCAGCACCTGTAGGAAACGCTTGTCGGCTACATCGAACAGACCGTCGCCCTTGCGCTTGTTGATCACCTCCAGGGCGCCCAGCATGCGCCCCTTGACCATCAGGGGCGCGCACAGGATGGAGCGGGTGGTGAAGCCGGTGCTGTCATCGACGGCTTTGCTGAAGTCACTGTCGGCCGAGACGTCGCGCACCAACTGTACGGAATTGCTGGCCAGCGCGCGACCGACAATGCCCTGATTTCTGGCGATGGTCAGGCCTCCGATGGAGACCGGTCCGGCGCAGGCCAGGCAGGTCAGCTTCTCGTTCGCTTCATCGAGCAGAAAGATGGAAGCCGCTTCGGTATCCATGTAGGCCATGATCTGGCGAACCGCGTTGGCCAGGGTTTCGTTCATCGCCGGAGAACCGACGAAGTCCTGGCTGATCGCCAGCAGCAGCTCCATATCGTCCGCCAGCCTGGGATTGGCACCGTTATCGACCAGTTGTTTGGCGTGCTCGACGGTCACTGCAGGAAGCTCCGATTGATCAGACTGCCGGAAAGCGAATTATCCCTGATTCTCCGGTCAAGTGCTTGTACCCCATAGGCAAGCCAGGCGGCCGCAATGCGCCTCGTTACAATGATCGAACTACAGATTTTGCTCACCCCGGCTTAGCGTCATGAAAGCGCACCAGATTGCGCCCCGCCTCCTTGGCTTCGTACATTGCCGAATCAGCCCACTTCAGGACGTCGTCCTGGCTGGCTTCATGATTGACAAACAAGGCCACGCCAATACTTGCGGTGCACAGATGTTCGACCCTGCTCTCCACCTTGCCCTCCTGCCGGATTGTCAGTCGATAGGGTACCGACAGGGTGAGCCGGATTTTTTCGGCAATGAGCCTGGCTTGCGCCGTTGATTCGCTTTTATCCGTATCCAGATCGCTGATCATCACCACAAATTCATCGCCGCCGAAGCGCGCGACGGTGTCCATTTCGCGCACGCAGGATTTCAGGCGCTCCGCCGCCTCAATCAACAACAGATCGCCTACGGCATGCCCGTGCAGGTCATTCAGCGGCTTGAAGTTGTCCAGATCCAGGAACATCAGTGCGCCATAGCAGCCGCTGCGCTTGCTGGCGGCCATGCTCTGGCTCAGGCGGTCGTCAAGCAGGCGGCGGTTGGGCAGTCGCGTGAGTGTGTCATAGAAGGCCATTTGATGCACCTGGTCTTCCATCAGCTTGCGTTCGGTAATGTCGATGTAGATGGTGACGAAACCTCCGTCAGGCAATGGCATGCCGCGAATCTCCAGCGCCATTCCGTTGGGACGCACCCGCTCGATCGTGTGTGGCTGGAAGTTGCGGGCGCGGGCGACGATCTCGGCCACCTGCTGATCGGGGTCGCCAGGGCCGTATTCGCCACGCTTCGCGTTATAGCGGATGAGGTCCTCAAAATGAAGTTCCGGCTTGTCGAACAGGGCGTCGGGCAGTTCGAGCAATTCCTTGAACTGATCGTTGCTGGCGACCAAGCGCAAGTCAGCGCCGAACACGGAGACGGCACCGGGGAAATTCTCGATGATGGTCGACAGCACGTGGTTCTGCCGCAGCAGTTTTTCTTCGTTACTCTTTTGCTCGGTGATATCGGTGTATGTGGTGACGAAACCGGATTGATTGCCGCCGAGAACAAACGGGTAACCTTCGACGAGCAGTACGCGGCCATCGCGCGCCTGGCGCTCGAAGCGATGAGGCTCGAAGCGGCGGGCCAGTGCAACGCGCTGGCGAACCAGTTCCTCGGGATCGCCAGGGCCGTACTCGCCGCGCCGGGCCGGGTAGCGGATCAGTTCCTCGAAGTGCACGTACTTGTACACTGCACCGCGCGGCAGACCAAGAATGTTGTAGATCTGCTCGTTCCAGAACATCAGACGCAGATCCTGATCGAATACGGTAACGCCGACGCGCAGACTTTCGAGCAGGGCGTTGAACTGGCTGATGACATCCTCGCGCTCTTCCTCGGCGCGTTTCTCTCTGCTGATGTCGTGGAAGGTGCCGGCGTAACGGGTGGCCTGACCCTCGGCAGCGAGCGGAGCGCCACGCACCGAAATGCTGGCCTTGCCACCCTCACCGTGTTTCAGACGCAGTTCCTGGTGCAGCGACAGGCCCTGCTTGACCGCCGCCTCAAGCGTATTCATGAAACGTCTGCGTTCACCGTCCAGCAGAACCTCGATCCACGATCCCGGATGCAGGCCCGTGATGCCGGCAATAGACTCCAGCAGACTCAATGACTGCGCTGGCAGCCAGAAACTTTCGGCGTCCGGATCGTACTCCCAATACCCGACACGTCCGACGCGCTGTATGAAATCAAGCTGCTGGTGCTCTGCACCGATGCCGTGATCCTCCGGGGTCATTCCTTTCCTCCCGACGATATAGCGGCCGTCATCATTGAACTACGGCCCATTTCCCGGCGGAATCGCGCACGGCGACGTGCTGGGGCGGGTATAGAACGCCAAGCACCATGGCCAGTCCCATTTGCACTTCGTCGCCCTTGATCCGTGCGAAGGCTTTGGCGTCGCTCGTATAGAGGTTGCCCGTCTTGCTGCGCACCACGACTTCAGGATTGCCGGTGATAACGAAATCGAGCTTGTCGGTGCTGACCGGGACGACCCGGATGCCCGCCGCGTAGCCCTTGTTGAGTATCTTTGATTTCTGAATCCCGGCCAGGTCAAGCTGAAGCCCTGGCGTGCTGGCGTCCTTCAGCAATTGGTAAGCGCTGGCGAATTCCGGCTTGAAAGTCTCCGCCCGCGCTGCGACCAGCGCCGCCAGATCCTGCCTGTCGGCGTCAGTCAGCGCGGTGATTGGCGTATAGTGGTGCCACGGTCGGTCGGCAGCGAAATCTGCGACAAACTCGCGCTCCAAAACGATCTTGCCGACGTTCTTTTTCCTGTTGTCTACGCCTTCATCGCTCTGGTTGGTCGCGCTCATCTGGCCCGGGCCTTTCTCCGTGCGCGTCACCTGATCGGTCACTAACGCCCAGCGAAGTTGCGCATCGTAGGGCGTCTTGGCGTTGGCGGGTACAAACTCGATACGGATTTTGTTCTTGCCCTTGCGTAGCGCTGGCCCCATGGAACTGGCCGGTACCCACACGGCGCTTCCGATTTCACGATTGTCGAACAGGACGGGAACTTCACGCTTCTGGATTTCCTGTTCGGCGACCGGAACATTGTTGATAAACACGTTCGCCTTGCCGGCCACGATTTCCACATGGTCTGACTTTAGCGGATCGCCGACAAAGGGTGAAAAGTTGAATTCGATGTTGAGCACCACGGCCGAGGCCAGTGAGGAACAGAACAGAAGCAGGGCTGCGATTAAGCTACGCATGGTGTTTCCCCTCTTGAAAGTTATACTGCGATCATTATCCCGGCACAGCATTTCCGGGAATCATTCTGAAATTGCCGCCCGGCACGTTGGCGTATTGTATAACTACGCTGATGCTGGCTGTCGTCAGGACGGCTTCATCTTGCTGCCCGTGCCAAAGCAAGCCCTGCCAATACGTCATTTTGACCCGAAGCCTGTCCTAGTGCTCCGCAGAGGGCGACTTAAGTCCCGAGCGGACGGCTCCCTTGAAGCACACTGACCTTAACCTTCACCGACCTTGCCAGCCCGGGTGATTTGCACGACCATGTCTGCTTTTGCGTGTTGTTGATCGCCCTTATCCCGCCATGTCTCCCTTGATTCGCCGCCTGCTGATTACCCTCGCCGTCATCGCCGCCCTCATCGTCCTTTTCTGGTGGATCGGTCGACCGAAGCCGATTGCCGTGGTCGTCAGGGAAATTGATCGCGGCAAGGTCGAGTCGAGTATCGCCAATACTCGCGCCGGCACCATTGAAGCCTGCCAGCGCACCAAGCTATCGACCATCATGGGTGGCCGCATTGAGGTGCTGGCGGTGAAGGAGGGCGACCGCGTGAAGAAGGGCCAGTTGCTGATGAAGCTGTGGAACGACGATCAGCAGGCGCAGAGCACGCTGGCGATGGCGCAGGTAGCCACCGCCCGGCAACGAGTGAACGAAGCCTGCGCGCAGGCGGCCAACGCCGAACGTGAAGCCGAACGCCAGGCCGCGTTGCGCGAAAAGGGTTTTGTCTCCACCTCGCGTGAAGAATCGGCGCGCACCGAGGCGCAGGCCAAGCGCGCCGGCTGCGAGGCCACCCGGGCCGATGTCGCGCAGTTCCAGGCCAAGGTCAACGCCACTCGCGTCGAGCAGGGGCGGACGATTCTCTACGCGCCATTTGACGGTACCATCGCCAAGATCGTCGGTGAGATAGGCGAATACTCGACGCCTTCGCCACCCGGTGTGCAGACGCCGCCGGCCATCGACCTGATCGACGACTCGTGTCTTTACGTCAAGGCGCCGATGGATGAAGTCGACGCGCCGAAGATCATCACTGGCCAGCCGGTACGTATCAGCCTCGATGCGTTGCCCAAACAATCCTTTCCCGGCAAGGTCAGGCGCGTTGCGCCTTACGTTTCGGCGATCGAGAAACAGGCGCGTACGGTCGACATCGAAGCCACTTTCGACAATCCCGAAGCGCCTGGCAGGTTGCTGGTCGGTTACAGCGCCGACATCGAAGTGATCCTTGCCGTGCGCGACAACGTGGTACGCGTTCCCACTTCGGCGCTGCTCGAAGGCGCTCGTGTGCTGGTGGCCAGGGCCGACGACAAGCTTGAAGAACGCAAGATAAAAACCGGGCTGGCCAACTGGGAATTTACCGAAGTGCTGGAAGGTCTCAATGCCGGCGAACGCGTCGTCACCTCGCTTGAGCGCGTCGGTGTCAAGGCCGGCGCTGCCTTTGTCGTCGAGGCGACGAACTCCCGTTGATACTCAAAACCTCAGTTGAGCACGAGCAATTGGCCGAAACATCCAGTTTGTCGAGCGTTTGGCCCTCACCCCAATCCTCCCAGAGGGGAGGTTCGAGAGTCGCTGGCGCGACTTTCACGCCAATGATCGTCGAGTGGCTGCGTGAATGTGACGGGTATACGCGGCTGACGCTGCACATCCAGCCGGGCGCAAGTAAAACTGAAGTTGCCGGAATCCATGGCGATGCACTGAAAATTCGCTTGGCCGCAGCGCCGGTGGATGGCAAAGCCAATGCCGTTTTGATCGGGTTTGTTGCTGATCGGCTGGGGCTGGCAAAGTCGGCAATCCGCCTTAAAAGCGGCCAGACTTCGCGGCGCAAGGTGCTTGAAGTCGTCGCAGCGCCGGTTGACACTGCGCAACGCTTGCTGCCGGATACCTGAGAGAGTGAATTCTTGCGTCACGAATCGCCGTTCCTTGCCTGCCCGTTACCTTGTTGCCGACGGGCCAGCGTGGCAACGTGGTAGAATCGTGCCCCCTGCCTGTACCCATCTGATTGATCTTCAATATGTTCTCCGGAATCATTGCCGCACTTGGACGGATTACCGAACTGACGCCGCGCAACGATGGCACGCCGACCGTTCGCCTCAGCATCGATGCCGGACAACTCGACCTCGACGACGTCACGCTGGGTGACTCGATAGCCTGCAACGGCGTCTGCCTGACCGTCGTCGATACGCAGGAGAACAGCTTCTTTGTCGACGTCTCGCCGGAAACGTTGTCCTGCACCATCGGGCTTGACGCTCCCGGCCCGGTCAATCTGGAAAAGGCGTTGCGCCTGGCGGATCGTCTTGGCGGTCACCTGGTCTCCGGTCACGTCGATGGCGTTGGCGAGGTGCTGCGCTTCGATCCAGTTGGCGATAATCGCCTGCTGGAAATCCGCGCGCCTGAGGCTCTGGCCAGATACATTGCGCGCAAGGGCTCTATCACCGTCAATGGCGTCAGCCTGACCACCAATCGGGTGAGCGGTGCCTGTTTTACCATCAACCTGATTCCGCACACCCTGGAGGCGACGACGCTTGGTTGCCTGAAAGCGGGTAGCCGGGTCAATCTCGAAATCGACCTGATCGCGCGCTACGTCGAGCGCATGCTCAATCCTGACGCTTGCGACGCGTCCGAGGCTGGATAAATGTCACCACAACACCGATCCGCCATTGCGCCGATCGAAGAAATCATCGTTGATATGCGCGCCGGGCGCATGGTCATCCTCGTTGATGAAGAAGATCGCGAAAACGAGGGCGACCTCGTCCTGGCCGCCGAACACGTTACGCCTGAAGCCATCAATTTTATGGCCAAGCATGCGCGCGGGCTGATCTGCCTGACGCTGAGGGAGGAGCGCTGCAAGCAGATCGGCCTGACGCAGATGGCGCGCGACAACAAGAGCCATTTCAGCACCGCCTTCACCGTTTCGATCGAGGCGGCGAGCGGTGTGACCACCGGCATTTCGGCGCAGGACCGGGCGCGCACCATTCAGGTAGCAGTGGCGCGCGACGCACGGCCGGAGGATATCGTCCAGCCCGGACACATTTTTCCGATCACCGCCAAGGCCGGCGGCGTACTGGTGCGTGCCGGCCACACCGAGGCCGGTTGCGATCTTGCCCAGTTCGCCGGGCTCGATCCCTCTTCGGTCATCTGTGAAATACTCAAGGACGATGGTTCGATGGCGCGCCTGCCCGATCTGATCGAGTTCGCCCGCAAGCACAGCCTGAAGATCGGTACCATCAGCGATCTCATACATTTCCGCAGTCGCAACGAAAAGCTGGTCGAGCGTACCATCTCCAGGTCGGTACAATCGGTGCATGGCGAATTCATCCTGCACGCTTATACCGACCGCACCTCGAATGAAATTCATCTGGCATTGACCCGGGGAGAGATTCATCCGGACAGGGAAACGCTGGTGCGTGTGCACGAACCGCTCTCGGTGCTCGATTTTCTCGACCCGTCCAGCGCTCGCCACACCTTCACGCTCGACCAGGCCCAGAGGGCGCTGGCGCGGGTAGAATCCGGCGTCATCGTTCTCCTGCGACGCCCGGAAACCAGTCATGACATTCTTGCCGCGCTGGTCGAGCAATCGCCTGCGCAGCGGCCGGCAGCGAAATGGGATCCACGCATCTATGGAATCGGCGCACAGATCCTGCGCGATCTCGGCGTATGCAAAATGAAGCTGCTGGCCAGCCCGCGCCGTATGCCGAGCGTGACCGGTTTCGGACTCGAAGTTACTGGCTACATTGCTTCGCCGGCCGAACTTGAATGACCCGTTCAGAATTCACTGAAACCAAAAGAAAGCGCTGACATGGCCCGCTACGAAAACAGTTATGAATACGAACCCGACCTGGCCGGAGCCGGACTGGCTATCGGCATCGTCATGAGCCGCTTTAATCAGGACATCGGCGAAGGCCTGCTCGGCGCCTGTACGAGCGAACTCAAGCGTCTGGGGGTCGCCGACTGCGCTATCGATATTGCCACCGTACCCGGCGCGCTCGAAATCCCGTTGGTTCTGCAAACGATGGCGCAAAGCGATCGCTACGATGCACTGATCGCTCTCGGCGCCGTCATTCGTGGCGACACTTACCATTTTGAAGTGGTATCCAACGACTCTTGCCGTGCCGTCATGGAGGTGCAACTGGATACCGGTATCCCCATTGCCAACGGTATCCTGACCTGCGAGGACGACGATCAGGCACTGGCGCGCATGCAGCAGAAGGGTTCGGATTGTGCGCGGGCTGCCGTCGAAATGGCCAACCTGCTCCGTGCCATCGGCGAAAGACCTGCATGAGCATTACGCCGGAGATCGCCAAAGCGGAAAGCAAAGCCGCAAGGGTCGCCAAATCACCGCGCCGGCGTGCACGCGAGTTTGCGCTGCAAGGGCTCTACCAGTGGCAGATCAGTGGCAACGATGAGGTGTCCATTGAGGCCCATCTGGCCGACATCGCCGGTTTTGACAAGTCCGACCGCCAGTTTTTCGTCGCGGTGTTGCGCGGTGTCCTCGCCCAGCATCCGGTTTTGCAGGAGCAACTCCAGGCTCACCTCGACCGCCCGTTCAGGGAACTATCACCGGTCGAAGCTTCTATTCTGCTGGCCGGCGCCTACGAACTGGTCAATTGCCCGCAAACTCCCTATCGCGTCATAATCAACGAAGCCATCGAACTGGCCAAGGGCTACGGCGGCACCGATGGGCACAAATACGTCAACGGCGTACTCGACAAACTGGCTGCCAAGTTGCGCCCGCTTGAAGTCGAAGCCAAGCGCGCCGCCAATCGAAAATCTTGAATAACCGGAAACCTTGAACCACCAAGACACCAGGCACACCAGGAATCACCAGGTTTTTCTTGGTGTAACTTTGTGCTCTTTGTGACTTGGTGGTGAAGTTTTTCATCGTGCCTTCCACAACCTCCGAATTCGATCTGATCACCCGCTATTTCGCGCGCCCGACGCCGCAGGCCGTTCTCGGCCCCGGCGACGACTGCGCTTTGCTGGCGCCTGCACCGGGGATGGAACTGGCGATCACCACCGACATGCTGGTCTCCGGTACCCATTTTCTGCCGGACACCGATCCGTGCCAACTGGGCTGGAAAACCCTGGCCGTCAACCTCTCCGATCTTGCCGCAATGGGCGCCAAGCCACGCTGGGTAGTGCTCGCCGGCAGTCTGCCGGATGCCGACGAGACCTGGATTGCCGCCTTCGCCGACGGTTTTTTTGCCTGTGCCAGGCGCTACAGGGTTGACCTGGTCGGCGGCGATACGACGCGCGGACCGCTCAATCTGTGCGTTACGGCACTCGGCGAGGTGCCGGCCGGCGCCGCTTTGCATCGTGCTGGTGCGCACAGCGGCGATGACCTGTGGGTTTCCGGCCAGCCCGGACTGGCCGCGCTGGGCCTCGCACACCTGCAGGGCCGGACGCAATTGCCGGAAAAACTCGCTGCGCGTTGTCTCGCTGCCCTGCAAAAACCGACGCCGCGTATTGAACTTGGACTGGCCTTGCTGAACCGGAAGCTGGCCCATGCCGCGATTGACATCTCGGATGGACTTCTTGCCGACCTCGGCCACCTGGCCAAAGGTTCTGGCCTTGATGCCGAAGTTTTCCAGCCACGGCTCCCCTTGTTGCCTGTGGGTGCCGAACCCCTGCTGGCACGCCGCTGTCAATTGGCTGGTGGCGACGATTACGAGCTGCTGTTTGCCGCGCCACCCGGCAAGCGCCATGAACTGGCTGAACTGGCGGCACAACTCGATCTGCCGCTGTGGCGCATTGCTCGTATGGTTGATGGCCCGGGTGAAGTTCATTTGCTTGACGAAAACGGGCAGACACTAAGCATTTCTCACAAAGGATTCGATCATTTTGCTCAAGATCAAGACTAAGCCACCTTCGCTGCACTTTCTCCTGTCGCATCCGGCACATCTGGTTGCTTGCGGATTCGGCAGCGGCTTGTCGCCCGTCGCCCCGGGAACTGTCGGAACGCTTTTCGCCTGGGCTTCTTTTCCCTTGCTCAGACCATGGATGAATGATTTCGAGCTGCTCGGTTTCCTGCTCATTTGTTTCATTGGCGGGGTGCTCGCAGCGCAGCGGACTGGCGCCGATCTCGGCGTCGTCGATCATGGCAGCATTGTCTGGGACGAGATTGTTCCCTTCTGGATGGTGCTGGTATTCTGCCCTGCGGGTGGTCTTTGGCAAAGCACGGCATTCCTTCTTTTCCGCCTTTTCGACATTGTAAAGCCGCAGCCGGCACGCTATTTTGACGAGAAAGTCAAGAACGGGTTCGGAGTAATGACCGACGACCTGATCGCTGCGGGTTACACTTTGCTTGTGCTCGCCATATTTCAATTTATTCTCAAATGAACCAGCAGACACTCGAAACCTTCGCCGCACAGGTCGGCGCACTACTTTTGGCCAATGGCCAGAAACTGGCTACGGCCGAATCCTGCACTGGCGGCTGGGTGGGGCAATGCCTGACGGCCGTGGCCGGAAGCTCGGATTGGTTCGAGCGCGGTTTTGTTACTTATTCAAATGTTGCCAAACACGAAATGCTGGGCGTCGATAACGAAACACTGCTTGCCCACGGCGCGGTGAGCGAAGCAACGGCTGCGGCCATGGCCGCTGGCGCCCTGCGCCACAGTCACGCCGACTGGGCACTGGCGATTACCGGGGTCGCCGGCCCCGGCGGAGGGTCGCCGGACAAGCCGGTCGGCACGGTGTGCTTCGCCTGGGCCGGAGCGGAAGGCCAACTCGATAGCCAAACCTGCCACTTCAAAGGTGCTCGCGAAGAAGTTCGTGCTCAATCGGTAGCCCACGCTCTGAACGGGCTGCTCGAACGTGCAACCCATCTGTCGGCCTGATCATCGCCAGCAAGCGTCCGTGTACTGCTCGCCTTTTCTTTTATACTGTATATAATAAAGGGGTATCCAATTAGCTCCAGTAGGTTCAAAATAACTGGATGGATGTCCATACTTTAGCGTCAACTCCCGGAAAAGACTACCCGCAGACCTGGAACGAGTTTCTCGATTGGTTTGCCACCGAAGAGGCATGCCTTGCCT
>NZ_JAEUOI010000069.1 GCF_016790145.1 Propionivibrio sp.
CGACAACCCGGAATAATCTACATTAGCCCGAAGTATCCTTGCCTTCAATTGTACGGTCAATGTCGGCATGGCCAGCGCATGAATGCAAAGGTCGTTTTTTCCAGGCACCGCAGTGCCTTTCTTATCCAGAAACCGTCGTCCCGGCGTAAGCCGGGACCCAATTGGTACTCCACAAACCTGGATTCCGGCTTTCGCCTGAATGAGCGCGAAGCCTGGCCTAGGGACACGATGTGGGGCTTTCAGCCACTTGCGATTCCAAAGTCATTCACGCAATCGCCCCGCAAGCATTCGCAACCAGACGCCAGGCGGTTAAAATACGCAGGCCGCTTTCCGCTGTCCGTGTTGAATAACTTTTTGAAACAGGAAAAAAATGAGCGCTGATACTACTGAAATGCACAAGACATCTGTAGCGGCCCGGCCCGGCCCGCGTCGCAAACCCGTGCTGGTTGACCTCGCCCTGCAAGGCGGCGGCTCGCATGGCGCGTTTACCTGGGGCGTGCTCGACCGGCTGCTCGAAGAGACGTGGCTCACTTTTGACGGCATCTCGGGCACCTCGGCGGGCGCCATGAACGCGGCGGTGATGGCCAGCGGCCATGCGCAAGGGGGCGCCGAAGGCGCGCGCATCGCGCTCGCAGAATTCTGGAAGAAGGTATCGGACGCTTCGAAGTTCAGCCCTTTCCGTCGCGGCCCGCTGGAAATACTGAGCGGCCAATGGACGCTCGAATATTCGCCGATGTTTCTTGCCGCCGAACTCGCGGCCCGCGTCTTTTCTCCCTACGACATCAACCCGGCCGGCTACAATCCGCTGCGCCAGCTTCTGACCGAAACGGTCGACTTCGCGGCCCTGGCCAGCTCACCCATCCGGCTGTTCATTACCGCCACCAACGTGCACAGCGGGAAAGGACATGTGTTCCGCAATGCCGATATCACCCCGGATGTCCTGCTCGCCTCCGGCTGCCTGCCGACGATGTTCCAGGCGGTCGAGATCGACGGCGAGTTTTACTGGGACGGCGGTTACTCCGGCAACCCGACGATCACGCCGCTGGTTCGGGAATGCAAATCGCACGACACCATCCTGGTGCAGATCAATCCGATCAATCGCTCCACTGTCCCGCGCTCGGCGCGCGACATCCTCGACCGCTTGAACGAAGTGTCTTTCAACTCGCCGCTGTTAAAGGAACTGCGCATGATCGCCCTGTTGCACAAGGTCGCCGACCCAGGCAAGGGCGAAGGGGCACTGTGGGCCGAGATGCGCATCCACCGCATCGCCACCGACGCGATGGCAGGATTTGGCGCCACGTCCAAGATGATTTCCGAGTGGCCTTTCCTTTGCGAACTACGCGACTACGGGCGAAGCGCGGCCGAATTGTTCCTCGATAATCACGCCAACGAGCTCGGCAAGCAGTCCACGCTCGATCTCGACGCTATGCTGGAGACGCTCTGAGCATGGGTTTATTCGGCATCCTGCTTGGCCTCGGGCTGCTCGTCTGGCTGGCCTTTCGCGGTTGGAGCGTGCTTGGTCTGGCGCCTGTCGCCGCGCTGATCGCTGCGGCTTTCTCGGGCGATCCGCTGCTCGCCAACTGGACGCAGACCTTCATGGGTTCGGCGGCCGGCTTCATCGCGCAGTTTTTTCCGCTGTTCCTGCTCGGTGCGCTGTTTGGCAAGCTGATGGACGACACCGGATCGGTCACCGCCATTGCGAATTTCATGACCGACAAGCTCGGGCCAAGCCGTTCAATACTGGCCGTGGTACTGGCCGGTGCGCTCGTCACCTACGGCGGTGTCAGCCTGTTCGTCGCCATGTTCGTCATCGCGCCGATGGGCCAGGCCCTGTTCCGCGCCGCCGAGATCCCCAACCGGCTGTTGCCTGCAGCGGTGATGCTGGGCACCACCACCTTTACCATGTCGGCACTGCCGGGCTCGCCAGCGATCCAGAACGCGATCCCGATGCCCTTCTTCGGCACCACCCCGTTCGCTGCGCCGGGGCTGGGCTTCATTGCGGCGGGCATCATGCTCGGCTTCGGGCTGTGGTGGCTGGCGCGCGGCGAGGCAGCCGCGCGCAGGACCGGCGAAGGTTTCTCCGGCGCGCCGGCAGCGGCGTCGAGCGCGGCGCACGATCCGCTGGTACGCGAGCGTGCCACCGTGGCCCGTGAGTTCGACCCGGCCGAGATCGAGCACGGCGCTCACAGCTTGCACCTGCCGGGCATCGGCGTCGCCCTGTTGCCGCTGATCGTCGTCATGCTGGTCAACCTGACGATGTCGCTGCTGGTGCTGCCGCGTCTCGACACCGCTTACCTGGCCGAACTGCGCTGGGGCGAAACCTCGCTGAGCAGCGTCGGCGGCGTGTGGTCGGTGATCGTCGCGCTGGCGGCGGCAATCCTCGTGCTGTTCGTCTTCAATCGAAGCCGTCTGCCGGCGCTGCGCGAAACGGTGGACGCCGGCCTCAATGCCTCGGTACTGCCGGTGATGAGCGTAGCCAGCCTAGTCGGCTTTGGCGCGGTGGTCGCCGCACTGCCCGCTTTCGAAATGGTACGCGACTGGGTGCTCGGGATCGACGGCGGCCCGCTGGTCGGGCTGGCTTTGGCCACCAACGTGTTGTCGGCACTCACCGGGTCGGCATCCGGCGGACTGACCATCGCGCTCGGCGCGCTCGGCGAAACCTACATGCAACTCGCGGCAACCTACGGCATCGACCCGGCGCTGATGCACCGCGTGGCGGTGATCGGTGCCGGTTCACTCGACAGCCTGCCGCATAACGGCGCCGTCGTGACCCTGCTTGCCGTCTGCGGCGCAACGCACAAAGAAAGTTATTTCGACATCGTGATGGTCGGCATTGTTGGCGCCCTGCTCGCGCTCGTTGCGGTCATTGCCCTGGGATCCGCCTTCGGTTCGTTTTGACATTGTCGGGCTCGATGTGACGCGGTCGTAACTGTAGCGCCAAGGCGATCTTCCCCTGAATTTTGGCGAGCGAATGGCTCGCCTTCGAGCAACCTTTTCGCTGCTCAGCGGATCCTTTTTTTACCTCTTGTCCTTGGCATCGCGCGCTTGCCATGAATGCCATTGGCGAAAACTTTTTTCGGCATGCAAGACAAAAAAAACGGGTAATATTCCGCCTTCGGCCTATCCCGGTCGAGGGTACTAAAAACAGTAACCGATCGCCCAGGAAGACTTAAGCCGATAAGTTGATGCTTCAATAGGCTTGTCCATACAGCTTTGATCAACCAAAACAGGAGCACACCCAATGAAATTTACAGTCAGTACCAGGATAGCCCTAACCCTCGCCCTCGTCTTTGCCACTGCTGCCCACCCGGTTCTCGCTGAAGGCGAGAGTAGCGGTGCGGCAAAAACCGGTGCCCCGGCGCTGGCACAAGGCGCGGCGGTGGGCAACCCGCCGGCGCAGGTGAAGCATTTCGACCCCAAGGGAACTTTGCCGTCGACCTTCACGCTCGAACTGCGCAAGGGCCTCTCCGCCACGCTGCCGTTCGCCGACAAGCGTGACTTCGACGAAGCGAAGAAAGGCTTCATCGCCGAGCCACCCTACAAGCAGATCAAGGCCGATGCTGGCCACGTGGCCTGGGATATGGGCAGCTATCAGTGGCTGCTGGAGGGCAAGGACTTCCAGAGCATCCACCCGTCGCTGCAGCGCCAGGCCGTACTCAACATGGCCTACGGTCTCTATGAGGTCGTCCCTGGCAGGATCTACCAGGTACGCGGCTTTGATCTGGCCAACATCAGCTTCATCAAGGGCGATACCGGCTGGATCGTCTTCGACCCGCTGACGGCCAAAGAAACCGCCCGCGCCGCACTTGAACTCATCAACGAGAAGCTCGGCAAGCGCCCGGTCGTCGGCGTCGTGTACTCGCACTCGCACATCGACCACTTCGGCGGCGTGCGCGGCGTGGTCGATGAGGCCGACGTAGCAAGCGGCAAGGTCAAGATCATCGCCCCCGAGGGCTTCCTCCATGAGGCGATTTCCGAGAACGTCTTTTCGGGCAACGCCATGTCGCGCCGCACACAGTACTCGTACGCCGTGTTGCTGCCACGTGACCCGCACGGCCACGCAGACCAGTCGATCGGCAAGAACGTGGCCAATGGCAACGTCGGGTTAATCCCGCCCAACCTCATCATCAGCAAGGACTTCGAGGAAGTGACGCTCGACGGCGTCAAGATGGTATTCCAGAACACCCCCGACACCGAAGCGCCAGTCGAGATGAACACCTGGTTCCCGCAGTTCAAGGCCTTCTGGGCGGCGGAAAACATCACCGGCACCATACACAACATCTACACGCCGCGCGGCGCGCCAGTGCGCAATGCGCTGAATTGGTCGAAGCAGATCAACAACGCGCTGTGGAAATTCGGCCAGGAAGCCGAAGTGATGTTCGCCTCGCATAGCTGGCCGCGCTGGGGCAATGCGCGCATCCAGGAAGTGATGCGCGTCCAGCGCGACACCTACGCCAACCTGAACAACCAGTCGCTGCATTACGCCAACCTCGGCGTGACGGTCAACGAGATCCAGAACGTGTACAAGCTTCCCGACAGCCTGTGGAAGCAGTGGCCCGCACACAGCTACCACGGCTCGGAGCAGCACAACAGTCGCGGTGTCATCAATCGCTTCCTCGGCTACTGGGACGGCAACCCGGCGACCATCGTGCCGCTCTCGCCGAAGGATTCGGCGCCACTGTACGTCGAGATGATGGGTGGCTCGAGCAAGATCATGGCCAAGGGCAAGCAACTGATCGCCCAGGGCAAATACCGCGAGGCCACGGAAATCCTGAATCGCCTGGTCTTCGCCGAACCGCGCAACCAGCCGGCCAAGGATCTGCTGGCCGATGCCTTCGAGCAACTCGGTTACCAGAAGGAGAGCCCGACCCTGCGCAACATCTACCTGCAAGGGGCTTATGAACTGCGCAACGGGCTGCCTGGCGGCACCCCGGTCAGGACGACCGGGCCCGACGTGATCCGCGCGATGACCACCGAGCAGTGGCTCGACTTCCTTGGCATCAGCATGGACCCGAGGAAGGCCGAGGGCATGCGTTTCACGATCAACCTGGTGACACCCGACAACGGCGAAAAATACCTGATCGAGTTGAGCAACGCGACGCTGACCAACATCAAGGGCGAACAGGCGGCGAAGCCGGATCTGACGATCACGCTGAATCGCAGCGACCTCAATCAAGTGATGATGGGCGCCAGTACCTTCGACGACCTAATCAATGTCGGCAAGGCAAAGTTCGAGGGCGACCGCAAGCCATTCGACCAGTTGCGCAGCCTGATGGTGGTGTTCCGTCCGAACTTCGAGATATTGCCGGGCACGGCGCCGATATCACCTTCAACTGGCGGGAAGCCTTTCGAAGTGCCCGAGCTGTTGCCACCGAACTCTGCGGGCGACTGATCGCAACATAACCACGGGGTGTGGCGGGCGCAGTTTATGGCCCGCCAAGGAACCCTGTGCAGTGCTGGATTGAGCTGACCCGGTTTCTCTCCCACAATGCGCAAGTCATCGGGTCTTTCCCCCTATCGCCGAAGAGGAGCCCAATTAATGCAATCGATCCTGCGCGGCGCCGCCGCGTTATTTGCTGCAGTGCTCCTGCTGTTTGCGGCACAGGCCGGTGCCGCAGACCCTCCCAAATTCAATGCCGAGCAACTCGACCAGATGGTGGCGCCGATCGCTCTTTTTCCCGACGCGCTGCTGTCGCAGGTGCTGATGGCATCGACCTATCCGAAAGATGTTGCGGAAGCTGCCGACTGGGCATTCGCCAACCGCAGCCTGAAGGGTGACGAGGCAGTGAAAGCGGTACAGGACAAGCCGTGGGATCCCAGCGTGCAGTCGCTGGTCGCCTTCCCGCAAGTACTGGCGATGCTCGGCGAAAAGCCCGAATGGGTTCAGGATCTCGGCGACGCTTTCCTGGCGCAACCTGACGATGTCATGGATTCCGTGCAGTTCCTGCGTGCCAAGGCCAAGGGTGCCGGCAACCTGAGCTCCAACGAGCAACAGATCGTCACCGTTGAAGCCGCACCGCCGGCACGGCAAACCATCGTCGCCACGGCACCGCCCCCGCCGTCACAGATCATCGTCATCGCACCGGCCAATCCGCAGGTCATTTTCGTGCCCATATATAACCCGGTCCATGTCTTCGGCCCGTGGTGGCACCCGCTGTTTCCGCCGTTCTTCTTCCCGCCGCCAGTGCGCTGGGGTTTCGGCTGGAACCCGGTGAGCACCGCCATCTGGTGGGGCGTCGGCATCGGCGTGACGAACGCGCTGTGGGGTGGCGTCGATTGGCGACGGCGTAACGTCAATATCAACGTCAATCAGTGGAACAACATCAACGTCAATAACCGCATCAACTCCAATAACCGCAACGTAAACTGGAACCATAATCCCGGCAACCGGCGCGATGTTCCTTATCGCGACGCCACTGTGCGCGATCGCATGCAGCAAAACAGGCCCGGTGATCGTGGCGGCCGTCAGGAGTATCGCGGCCGCGAGGATCAGCGGGCGCAGGCCAGGGCTGCGCTGTCCGATCGCGTCGGCGCCGAGAATCTGGACCGCGAAGCGCTACGCAACATCGACCGCAACCAGATTCCGCAGCGGACACCGGGAGTCGACAGAACATCGGCCGGCGAGCGCGCCGCCGCCATCGACCGCAGTCAGGTTCAGGACCGCGCCGGCAATATCGATCGGGGTCAGGCCCGCGACCGCGCCAGCAATATCGACCGTGGCCAGGCACAGAACCGCGCGGGCAACGTCAACCGTAGCCAGACGCAGAACCGCAACGACAGCGCTGCGCGAACCAATCGCGACAATGCACTGCGCGGCGCCAACGACGGCAGGCAGACACAACAACAGATCGACCGTGGCCGCGCCAGCCAGGCGGCCCAGCGGCACAATACGCTGCAGCGGCAATCCAACGTTACGCCCCCGGCAGGTGGTGGTGGCGCCAAGCGGCACAATGCGCCGCAGCGCCAATCCAATGTTTCGCGCCCCGCAGGCGGTGCCGCCGCCCAGCGGCACAATCGATAACGAGGGGCCGACCATGAAAGGTCCAATGATGAGCAATCGATGGTTGAAGGCCGCAGCCGCGCTGATCTGCGCACTGGCAATGTCAGTGTCGTGGGCCGCCGCCGGGTCGCAAAAGATTTTCGCCTCGCCGGAAATTGCGGCGGAAGCACTGGTGGATAGTCTCGCGCGCAATGACGATGCCGAACTACGGGTGATTCTCGGCGTCGAATACGCGCGCCTGATGTCGCTCGATGACCTGGCGAGCGAGGATCGCCTGGCTTTTCTCGCCGCCTGGGCAAAAGGGCACCGCATCCTGCGCGACAACGACACACTGGCGCGCCTCGAAGTGAGCAGCGGCTGGACCTTGCCGATACCGCTGGTACGCAGCGGCAGCGGCTGGATCTTCGATACTCGGGCGGGAATGGAAGAAATGCGTATCCGCCGCATCGGTCGCAATGAACTGGCCGCGATACAAACCATGTATGCCTACGTCGATGCGCAACGGGAGTACGCCGCGCAGGACCGCAACGGCGACGGCGTCCGCGAATTCGCGCAAAAGATACTGAGTTCACCCGGCAAGCAGGACGGCCTCTACTGGCCAACGGCTGCCGACGAGCCGGAGAGCCCGGCGGGCCCCCTGCTGGAGACGAAAGACCTGAAGGAGGGCTACCACGGCTACCGCTTCAGGATTCTCAAGGCGCAGGGGAAGGCGGCACAGGGCGGCGCCCGCAACTATGTCAAGGGTGGACGCATGACCGAAGGTTTCGCGCTGGTCGGGTGGCCGGCACGCTACGGCGAGACCGGCTTGATGACCTTCGTCGTCAACCAGGACGGTACCGTCTACCAGAAGCATCTGGGCCCCAGAACTGCCGCCATCGCTGGCGCGATGACGCGATTCGACCCCGACGCTTCGTGGACGGCGCTTCCCGCGCCCTGATCGACTGACGCCCGCGCCGGTCATGCCGCTCGACCTCCGAGCGGCTGGTCAATCAATTCTGAAGGCCGGTCAGCAGTAAGCGGCGCGCGCAATCAGCCGATCTACGATGCCAGCGTCGCGTTACAGTCC
>NZ_JAEUOI010000068.1 GCF_016790145.1 Propionivibrio sp.
ATCCGGTGAGGGCGTTTGATCTGACGGGAACCATTGGCGAAGGCTCAACTTTCCACAAGGCGAATGGATTCTATCTGGATCCGGCATCTCCAAACCTTGCAACCCTTCCAACTGATTGGGAATCACGTCTGAACGTTTTAAAGTTAAACAACGGAATAACGCTTTGCTGTATTGACCCTGATGATGCGGCGATTTCGAAATATGCTCGAGGAGAGCCGCGTGATCGTGAATGGATCCGCGCCGGAATTGAACAGTCGATCATTTCCATAGATATTGTTAGGCAACGCCTCAAAGAAACGATATTTCTGGACGGCAAAGAAGAAACTGCTGCCATTAAACTCTTTGAAGAAGACGCTGCATGGTTTAAGGAAACGCTCAATAAGCTCGATTCCGGATCAAGTGCGGAATGACGGGTTTGCCATTAACCTCCACAGTGTCAAGTCGACCCAAACAAGAGGCGTTGCACCCTATCAAGTGCGGCCGGGTACTGTCCTGCCAGTGACTTTTCCAGTTGGGGAAGGTTTTTTTCGCGCGTTTGACCATGGTTGATGTCATGGCATTGGCCGCTTCAGCAAGTGAATCCGGGTCTTCTTCGTGCAGTATCGCGGCGAGATTGCCGGCTTGTGCCGTGTTTTTGTCTTTTTTCGGGTTTTCAAGGCCTGATCTCATATCAGCCACCACGAGCTTATGAAAACTTAACACCGTGCAAATTTGCAGTACGGTTTAAGCTGCCACAACCCGGTTCTTGCCGGCTTTCTTTGCCGCATACATCGCCTCATCCGCCCGCTTGGTTACGCTGGTTTGCGAGTCGTCAAGCCGGTACTCAGTGATACCTGCGCTGAAGGTGATCAGTACCTTTTCATTGTCATGCAGAAAGAGTCGTTTTGTGAGTTCGCGTTGCAGGCGGACGATTGCTTTTTGAGCGTCCTGTTGGGGTGTATCGGGCAGGATGATGATGAATTCTTCTCCGCCAAAGCGGGCGAGGGTGTCCTGTGGACGCAGCGTTTCACGGATGACCGTCACCAGATGGATGAGTGCGGCGTCACCGGCCTCATGGCCGAATGAATCGTTGAGCTTCTTGAAATTGTCGATGTCGAGCATGGCGACACAGAGTGGGGACTTTCTACGTTGCGCACGCGCCACTTCATTGTCGAAGGTCTCTTCAAGGCCACGGCGGTTGAGGGCGCCGGTAAGCTGGTCATGGCGCACCAGCAGGCTGGCCTTGTCAAGATCCTCTTCCAATTCATTGATGCGTTTATCGGCTTCTTCGACCCGTTGTTTGGTGGCGCGCAGGTCATCGCGCGAACGCTGCGCGTTGATCTGGATGATGCGTGTCTCACTGATGACTTCGGCAAGAACGTCTTCGAGCTGGGTGATGTCTTCAGCCTTGCTGATTTTTTCGGCACAGTTCTCAATTTTGTCGTGGTAATCAGAGGTCGAGTCGGCAAATTCGGCCAGGTGATCGACGAATCCGGCCAGCATCTGTTTCAAAGCCTCCTTGGCTTCGATCAGGCTGTTCTTGAGCTGTCCCTGTTTGAAAATGACTTCCTTTAAACGGTGCTCGGCATCATTGATGGCACGCAGGTTCATTGGGCGCGCAACTATCTCACGCACCATGTCGATCTGCCCGTTCAGCCAGTGATCATCGACCACCAGTTCGCTGACATTGTCGATCATGAGCTGGAGCAATTTGAGCAAGCCGCTACGCAGTTCGTTGCGATCTTCGGTCAGAAACTCCAGACGGAAGGCAAAGCGCTTGGTGTCTGCGAGCAGCTCATCCATGGCCTTGAGTGTGGATGCGCTGCGCACGGCTGCAGCAAGTGTATGTGCTTGGGCAGCCAGCTCAGGCTCGTCGCCAATTTGTGTTGCAACGACGACCTCCAGTGTGTAGGCAAACAGGCTTCGCAATTCGGGCAGCAACTCGCTGGCGCGGCTAGCCGCGCCTGAGGTCAGGGCGGCTGGAAGGTTAACCGGTGCCGGTGGAGGTGTTTCCGTCACGGCGTCGATTGTGTCTTCACCCAGTACGATAGCTTCGGGCTCCGCGCTATTGAGCGACCACGATTTGATCAGTCCTTGCAGTCGGGCGAACAGGATTTCGCTGTTTTTGGTGGCGCTGGCGAGAATGTGCTCAAGCGATTCACGCTTGCGAGCAGGCGTGAGGTTGGACTGCTTGGTTTCCCACTGACGAAGGAATTCGGCTATCAAGTCGCCCCAGTTCAGTTCCCTTTCAGTGCTGTGCGCCTTAATGAAATCAACCAGGGTTTTTTGGAATTCCTCCCAGTTTTGTCCTTTGAGGGACTGTTCAAGCTGCCGCGAAAGGCGCTGCTGAACTGGGGTTTCCCTAGGTAGCGAGAGCAGGAGTGCCTTGAGCTCCCGCTCGGGGAAGAGCGCAGTTGCCTTGTCGGTGGTGCCGGCAATTTCGTTGTAAATGGCACGGTAGTTCTCAGGCGACGGTGCCATGCGGCGCGACATGAGTTGTTTCAAGGTTTCGCGGGCGATTACAGCGGGGTTTGAGAGCGTTGCCATGGTCATTTGTGATTTATGTGGCGTGGTCTAGGGGTGCTGTTTGTTTGTAACAGGAATTTGACTGTCAGGATGCTGTAGCCGTTCGCTTCGGCTATAATTCGCGCCGCGACCGTCAGGTCTGCCCCCGTAGCATGAAGGTCGTGCAGTTGATTTGTAATCATCAGGTCGTGGTTCGATTCCGCGCGGGGGCACCAATTAATGATTTAAAGCAGTCCCATATAGTCCGAAGACTCCTCTGAAACCCGCTTGAATGCGGGTTTTTTTACATCTATACTGTCCTCAGCAGTCCATGGCAGTCCCATTAAATCCGGGGGTATTTGGGGGTACATTTGGGGGTACATCACAAAAACCATGGTTTTTCCTGAAAATGTACCCCCAAATTGGAGGTTTGCACCTATGCTTACAGTAAAAGAGATAGATAACGCCGAACTCAAAAACAAGCCCTACAAAATAGCCGATGGATTTGGATTGTATATCGAGGTGCGGCCGAACGGGGCAAGATATTGGCGCATGAAGTACCGGATGGCCGGGAAAGAAAAGCTCCTGTCCTTTGGCGTCTACCCCGAAGTCCGACCCCCGGAAGCCAGAGCGAAGGCCAAAGAGGCTCGCGACTTGATACGGGCAGGCACCGACCCCGGCGAAAAAAAGAAGGCCGTCAAGCGGGAAGCGGTTATCACTAATGCCAGTACCTTCGAGATTGTCGCCCTTGAATGGATGGAAGGCCGTAAAACGATGGTAGCTATCGGGCAGTATGAAAAAACTCTGGCGCGCATGGTAAACGATGTATTCCCCTGGTTGGGCAAGCGCCCTATCTCGGAGATAGACGCCCCTGAGATTCTGATCGTCATGCGCCGGATTGACAGCCGTGGCGCGAGGTTTACCGCACACCGAGTCCGAAGCGAGATCAGCCGAGTTTTTCGCTACGCCATTGCAACAAGCAGGGCAAAGAGCGACCCGGCACGTGACCTGATCGGCGCTATCCCGCCTGCGGTGGAAAAGCACTTCGCCAGTATTACCGAGCCAGCCAAGGTCGCAGAAATGCTTCGCGCCTTTGATGGCTTCTCCGGCACCTTCCCCGTCCAGTGTGCCTTGAAGCTGGCGCCCCTGCTGTTTGTCCGGCCTGGCGAACTACGGAAAGCGGAATGGGCGCACCTTGATCTTGATAAGGCCGAGTGGCGCTATCGCGTCTCGAAGACCAACACCAACCACCTGGTTCCACTGGCGACTCAGGCCGTGGCCATACTGCGGGAACTGTATGCCCTGACCGGGCAAGGGAGATACGTCTTTCCTGGGGCACGCACGGCCGCAAGGCCAATGTCCGCAGCGGCGATCAATGCGGCACTGCGGCGCATGGGCTACGATACTCGCACCGAGATTACCGGGCATGGTTTTCGGGCGATGGCCAGAACCATCCTGCATGAAGAACTGCACCAAAAGCCAGAAGTGATCGAGCACCAGCTGGCGCACTCTGTCTCTGACACCCTAGGCACGGCGTACAACCGTACCAAGTTCCTGAAGGAGCGCAAGGCCATGATGCAACTGTGGGCGGATTACCTCGACAAAATCAAGGCCGGGGCGGACGTGATACCGATTCACGGAAGCGCCGCATAACGAGTTTGGCCGCGAGTATATACGGTGGTTGGTGAAGTGATCGTATCCGCCTCGGTGGGCAGTCGTAACTCGGATGTTAAATGTAGTCCGGTGTTGAAAGCGGGCCGGTCACCGTCGAAGATGTCGCCAGCGATAAAACGAAATCGACCGATCGGTCGACGGCCAGATCAACAATATTGGCGAAGGGGCGGCGAGAGTTTGCGCAGCCACGCCATCCTGCCATCAGGCGCTAAGTGCGTTGCCCTTGCTTGACAAGCGGTGGCGTGGTTAGCCTGCTGCCACGTCGAAATCATCGCTGCCAATGTCACGCGCCCCGTGCATGACGCGCTCGATGCGGAGCATGCTGGCGTGTTCGTGGTAGAAAATCAGGTAGCGCCCATGCGGGTGCATACGGACGCCTTCCCCCAGTTCCGGGCGTGGTGCGCCAATACCCGCCGCTTGCCGAGCCGCAGACACTGTGCTTCCAATTCGTCAACGAAGCTGAGGGCGCGGACTGGGTTGTCTTGCGCGATATAGAGCGCAATTTCGAGCAAGTCGTCTTTGGCGACGGGGGAAAATTCAACTTTCATTGCTTGCCCGAGCGGCCAGCTTCTTCCTGGCCAATGCGGGCGCGTATCTCGGCAAAGACGGTTGCGGCGGGAATGCCTGCGCCGCTGTCAGCGCCCTTTTGAATCTCGGCGCGTAAAGCCTCCAGTTTCATTGCCCGGAATTTTTCCCGATCTTCCAGAGAGCGCAGCCCGTCGCGGATGACTTCGCTGGCGCTGGCATAACGCCCCTGCTGAATCTGGTTCTTGATGAAAGTCTCAAAATGTTCACCGATGACATAGCTTGACGGCATGGCATGGCCTCCTGTGGTTATCTACGTACCCAAACTATCAAAGATTGATAGCTCTTGCAAGCACGGCATGGGAAAGGCAGTTAAACCGGGCGTCCCCGATCGCGTACCTCCAGCGGTCGGTGATGCCCATAGCCACCAAAAGGCGAATCCACTGCGAGCTGGGTCTCGGCCTGCCGGTACATGGAGCGACGGCGAATGGGGTATGGCACTTTCATGCATCAGGTTAATGGTCGGAAGATAGCTTAGGGTCGCCGACATCCCAAAGAACAAGTGGAGAAGAAGTTCTCCAATACTCGTGACGGTTCGTCCAACCCCGAATTTTTCCAGAAATTGATGGTGCGTTTCTTCAAAATGGAGTGACTGTTTGGAGATCCATCATGAGCGCACTTGCCGAAGTGATCACCCCTGAAGAAATGCTTATTCCGTCTCTGCAGGTGTTGCTCAACCAAGGGGAATGGTATTGCCGTCCTGTCGTTCCGAATGAGGTCTGTCACGCTCTCCGGTCTAAAACAGATACGGTGTTCCCTTGCGCATTACCAAGCCTATCTTGCCGGCGCAAATCGTAAGGAAACGTCCGCATTGTTCCTGGAAACGGCAACGCACACCCGTTTGCCCGAACCTGACCCGACGCGCGGGATACTTCCAACGAAGCCTGCTTGCTGCTGATGCGTCTCACGTTCGCAGTACGGGAATCGTTGGTGGCATGATCCAGAAAGCAATGCTTCTTCCGATGGTCGTTAGTCGCATTGAACGTCAATACGTAAACGCCCGTCAGAATGGACAGGAACAGTTTGTAAATCGTAGGCAGCGACCGTTTATCCCACCGATGTATGAAATGACACTCATCGCTTGATTTTTGAATTTCCGCCACGACGCCGGAAACGGTGGCCATACGTCCCGTAATAGGAGGTGGTGGCGCTCAGGCGTTCATGGCCCAAGGCGCGTGAAACCGCCAAGGAAGCGCGCTGATGCGTCTCACGATCCAGACCCGGCGGCGGTACCGGCTTACGCTGTCCCTTTTCGACCACTACCGGCGGCGGGTGGCCCGTCCTGTCCTCATAGCCTTTATGCGCATAGCCGTGACGAAATCCATGCGACGTAAAGTCCGCTTGAGCCTTTGAAATCCTCAGTCGTTCGCGCACCAGGTAGTAGTAGCGGTTCTGCGCCTGGCGCCAGGTGGTGTCCGCTCAACGCAAGCGACCGGTTTTTCCGCCGGCGGCCACTTGCCGTACCCATGCCAGTGTGGTGCACTGATAATCATCCGTGAGAGGAATCCGGCGCAGCTTGCCTCCCTTGGTACCGGAAAACACTTCGATAAAATCGCCGCCTTCGACAACTGAGTTGGCCGGACGAATCTCAATGGATTCCTTGACCCGCAGTCCGAACGCGTGCTGCATGGCCAGCATGGCCGCCAGCCGTTCATCAATGGTCCGGGCCAGAGCAATGACTTTGATCGGATCGATCCCTTTTCCTTTGCATGAAAGATCCTCATCGGTCGACGTCTTGCGCCGGGTGCGCTCTTTTGGAAAGTAGTCGGAAAGATCGCCCACCAGGTGCCGCTTGCCCAGCCAACCTGCCAGCGTTCGCAGTACCGATGCGCGGTTGTGAAGAAACTCTGCCGACAGTCCTTCCGCTTCCCAATGGGTCCTCAGGGCGTCTATGTGTCGTTTGTCCAGGGATTCGAGCTTGCGAATCCGGTAGCCCAGTTGCCACAAACAGGCGACCGTGCCGAGGATGTGCCCACGGCGCTCGCGTGCTGTCTTGGTCGAGCACACCCCGTCGCCGGAGGCACGCCGTCTCAAGTGCGGTTGGATCTGCCGTTCGATATCGTCCTGCAGGGGCTTGGGAAGAATCCGGCTGGCCAGGGATTTATGTGCCATAAATTTTCTCCTTATCAAGCGGCGACCGGAAGGGGTTCGCCGTCCTTTAATACATCGGGGAAAAGATGGGCAAGCTCTACGTCGGTAACGTCTCGCTCTTCCACCCGAAAATCACGCAGCGCGCGTTTGAGAAAGTCCTCCTCGGCGTGCAGGCTCATTGCAAAATTTTTACGTACTGGGTCCATGTCGATCTCCAATAGATTGATAAAAAAGGTCGATGGC
>NZ_JAEUOI010000101.1 GCF_016790145.1 Propionivibrio sp.
CTTCTGCATGATCCACGGTCAGGCGCGTGAGGACGTCGAGGCCAAAATTGCCGAACTGCGTACCCGGCTCAAACTCACCGGCTACGCGCACGACACGCTGTTCTCGATTACCCGCTTCAAGCAGACCGGTGCCCGCTATGCTTGATCAGCTTTCGGATACGCAAGAACAGGCCAGAACAGATCAGTGCGAAGTGCCGGCGTCGCGCGAGATCTTGTTCCACACATTGTACTTGCCGACCGGCTTGCTGGCCGGGATGCGCTTCACTTCCTGCAGGGTTTGCGCGTCGTAGACGATTAGCGCACCGTCCATTTCCCACAGGCTGGCCAACGCGTAGCGGCCATCGCGGGTGAATTCGATATGCGCCAGCGTTTTGCCCGGTTCGGGTTTAAGGCGCGCCACAATCTCCAGCGTGTCCTTGTCGATCACCTGCAGGGTATCGCGGTTTTCGCGGCTCATCATCGAATCGACCCAGGCGTATTTGGATTTCTCGTGGCTGCGCATGAAAAATCCCGGCCCCAGCGTCTTGATGTCGGTAATCTTCTTCCAGGTTTGCATGTCGATGATGCTGACCAGTCCTTCCTTCAGGTTCGGCGAAGCCATCACCGTCCGTCCCTGATACTGCCAGGTGATGCCGGAACCGAGATGCGGCATGCCGGGCAGATCGATGTCGGCGATTTTCTTTCGCCCACCGAGGAATATTACCTGCCCGCGATTGCTCCCCTCTTCAGGACGCGAGGCGCCGATGACCATCTGGTAATCCCGGTCGAAGAAAAAGTCGTCGAGGTAGTCCTCAAGGAAGGTGCGCCTCGGATTGAGCTTGCCGGGTACGAAACTGCCTTCTTTCATTTTGTAGTCATGCACCAGACCGCTGGCGATCGGTTCGGCCTGATCGTCGTAGCTGATCTCCCACAGTTCCTTGATGTCCTTCATCGCGGCAACGAAGCTCTTGCGAGGAGCAGCGTCGTACACTGCGGAAACGCGCGAGGTTTTTGTGTGTTTGTCGTCCCATGTTTCGATGAGCTTGACGAAGGACAGATCGCGCGCATCGAGAACGACCAGCGAGTGCGGCAGGTAGTTGGCGACCATAACATAACGCCCGTCGCCGGAAACGGCGACATTGCGCGTGTTGAGTCCGGCGCGCACCTCGTGCGTGACTTTCAGGTTGTAGAGGTCGAAACGCGACACCCAGCCATCGCGTGAGGCGAAAAAGACATAGCGTCCGTCCGGCGTGAACTTCGGCCCGCCATGCAGCGCGTAGCGCGAGGGGAAGCGATGAATCCGCTCCAGGCGATCGCCGTCGAGGACGGAAACGTGATGATCGCCCGTCTCGACAACGATAAAAAGATTGAGCGGATCGGCCGTGAAAACCGGCTTGTCCCCCAGTGTCTTCGCCGCGAAGTGTTCGACGCGCGAAGCGCGGATCTCGGCTTCCTGCCATTGCGGCCTGGGGATCACCGGCTGGTAGAACCAATCGGTCAGCGCTGCGATTTCCTCTGGCGATAGCCTGGCTCCGAAACCCGGCATTTGCGTGGCCGGTCGACCCTCGCCGATCACCTTGACGGCGTCGGCTTTGCGCAGGCGTTCGAGATTTTCCGGCAACAGCGCAGGACCGATCCCGCCCAGTCGGCCGGCACCGTGGCAGGCGACGCAATGCTGCTGGTAGTTGGTGGCTGCATCGGCAGCAAACACGTCGGGAGCAACGCAAAAAAAGGCGGCCAGCGCCAGAAAATGCCACATCGTCAGACCTCGCTGGGGTTGGCGTGTTTGCGCCAAGGCGTTACCCGCAGGCGTTCGCCGCTGCCGGTGGCACCGATTTCGTCATCGCTCAGATAACAGCCGGGATCTTCTGCCCACGCGTCGCCACTCACCTGCTGTGCCCGCACGCGGGTGTTGCCGTTGCAGATCGGCAGATAAGTGCAGGCCGCACAGCGCCCTTTGACCGGTCGGGGATGTTGTTTCAGACCGGCCAGCAGCGGGTCGGAGAGGTCGGCCCATATATCGCCGAAGGGGCGCTGTTTGGCATTGCCCAGCGTGTGGTGCCACCACATGGTGTCCGGGTGCACGTTGCCCAGATTATCGATATTGGCCACGTTGACGCCGGAGGCGTTGCCGCCCCACTGCGTGAGCTTGCCAGCGATGTGTGCGGCCTGTTCGGGAAAATGGCGGCGCACCCAGAGCAGGAA
>NZ_JAEUOI010000119.1 GCF_016790145.1 Propionivibrio sp.
GGTCATCTCGTCGGCCTGCCGGCGTCCGATCCGCTTCGTCATGGATCATCGCATATTCCGGATGCCGCTGATCAGCTTCATTTTCCGGCACATGCGCGCCATCCCGATTGCGCCGGCCAGGGAAGATCCGGTGATGATGGAAGCCGCCTTTGCAGAAGTTGCACGCGCGCTGGCCGAGGGCGAACTGGTCGGAATCTTTCCCGAAGGGCGGATTACCGATAACGGCGAGTTTTACCCCTTCCGTCCGGGAATCCAGCGCATCGTCGGGCAAACGCCGGTGCCGGTCATTCCGCTCGCGCTGCGCGGCCTGTGGGGAAGTTTCTTCAGCCGCAAGGATGGGCCGGCGATGAGCAAGCCCTTGCGCCGCGGGCTGTTTTCCAAGATCGGTCTGGTCGCGGGCGCTCCTGTCGCAGCACAGGCGGCCACGCCGGAATACTTGCAGGCGCTGGTTGCCGAACTGCGCGGCGACTGGAAATAGGAACTGAGGAGAGGGTCATGTGGTTGCTTGGCATGCTGATCGGAGCGGCGCTGGGGAGTTTTGCCGGATTCTATGGTGCGCTGGCCGGCGGTTTGCTGGGGCTGGTGATCGGGGCACAATGGAAAAGCGAAGCGAAGGGTGAAGTGCCGGGGAAAAGTGGCGCGGCTGTGCCTGCCGCCGAGCAGCGCTTGCGCACGCTGGAAGCGCAAGTCGATTGGTTGCGGCGTGATTCGCTGGCGCTGCATGCCGAGCTGGCGAAGCTACGCGGAGAAGTAGATGTGGTCGAAGTCCCGGTGGCGACGGCACCTGCGCTCGAGGCCCTGCCCCTGGTAATGGATAGTCCGCCGCTGCGGCAAACTGCCGAGCCGGATGGGCTTGATGAATCGCGTGCCCGGGAAATACCACTGGCGCGGCAGGGCGTTGAGCCCTCATCGAGTGGCGAGGCGGGCGCCGGGTTCGACTCAACCGAAGAAAAACCTGTGGCGGCTGAAGCCGAAGCCCCCGCCTGGTGGTCGCGTCTGCTGGCCGGTAACCTGCTGGCGAAAATCGGCGTCGTTCTGCTCTTTTTCGGAGTCGCTTCCGGGTTGCGACTAGCCGCTCAACATGGACTGGTGCCGGTACCACTGCGTCTGCTGCTTGGTGCCGTCGGCGGTGTGGCGATGATCCTCTTCGGCTGGTCGCGCATGCAGCGCAGCGGGCTGCCTGAGCAAGCAGAGCAAAACACTCGGCGCCTGTTCGCGCTGGCACTGCAGGGTGGCGGTTTCGCCATCCTCTATCTGATCGTCTATTTCATGCTCGCGCGCTATGCCATGATTGGCGATACCGCTGCCTTCGCCGTTTTTGCTGCACTCGGTGTGGCGTGTGTCGTACTCGCCGCACGCCAGGATGGCGAACTGCTGGCCGTGTTCGGCATTGCCGGCGCGTTTCTGGCGCCGGTGCTGGCGGCTTCCGGCGGTGGCGAACCGCTGCTGTTGTTCAGCTACTTCGCTCTGCTCAACGCCTTCGTTCTCGGTGTTGGCTGGTTCCGTTCATGGCGCGCGCTCAATGTCGCCGGCTTCATCCTGACCCTGGTCGTCGGCATGAGCTGGGCCATCGATCACTACCGGCCGCTGCACTATCCGGTAACACAGGGCTTCGTGATTCTCTTTGTCGTCATGTACTCGGCAGCCTCGCCGCTCACCGCGCTGCTGCGTGCGCCGGGCTGGAAAGGCTGGGGCGAAGGGATACTCGTTTTCGGCACGCCGCTGGCCGGCAGTTTCCTGCAAGCCGCACTGCTCGGTGACAACCGATACGGGCTGGCGTGGAGCGCGCTGGCCGCCGCCCTTTATTATCTGGCGCTGTGGCTGCCGCTGTATCGTCGCCCCGAGCCGGAGATGCGCCTGCTTGAACGCAGTCATCTCGGCATTGCCATCGCCTTTCTCACGCTGGCCGTGCCGCTGGCCTTCGGAGCGCAGGTCACGTCGGCGCTGTGGGCGGTCGAGGGCGTTGCCGTGTTGTGGTTCGGTGTACGGCAGCAGCGGCGGCTGGCACAGGCTTTTGGTTCGGCCATGCAGTTGGCGGCGGGCGCCTACTTTCTTGATGGCCTGGCGGCACTGGGACACGCGCAGCCGGTGTTCAACGACGTATGCCTCGGCGGCATGTTGCTTGCCGCTGCCGGATTTGTCGGAGCCGTTCTGTTGCGGCGCTTGCCGCAACCGGTGCTGCCGGCAGCGCTGCTGCTTGCCTGGTCGCTGCTGTGGTGGTTCGGCACCGCGTGGGGCGAGATCGACCGTTTTGCGCCCTCGTCGATGCGTCTGCCGTTGATCCTGCTCTTTGCCGCGCTGTCCTTCGTTACCCTGGAATGCTACGGCGCGGCGAAAGCCTGGATGGCTCCACGTCGTGCCAGCATGCTGTTATTGCCTCTGATGCTCTGCGTCGCGCTGCTCTCGGTGCTGCGCGACGGGCATGCGCTGGCCGGCTATCTGGTGATTGTCCTGCCCAGCGCGCTCGCACTGCACTACTGGATTCTGGCGCGCCAGGAAGCCGTGTCAGAAATCGGGCCGGCCTGGCTCGGTTCAATGCGGCACGTGCTCACATGGTGGCTGCTTGTTGCCATTGCCGGCGCTGAACTGGCGTGGGTCGGGCAGCGACTGGCACCCGGCGTCAGCCTTTGGCCGGTGCTGGCCTGGGGTCTCGCGGCCGCCGCCGGATTGTGGCTGGCCGACTTCGGTGTGCGCCGCGACTTGTGGCCGTTTGCTGCCCATCCCGGCGACTATCGCGGCAGCGCCTGCCTGCCGCTGGCGATTGCCGCCGCGAGCTGGTCGCTGTGGGCCAACTTCAGCCATGCCGGTGGCGGCTCCGGCTTGCCGTATCTGCCCTTGTTCAATCCTTTCGACCTGACGCAACTGGCGGTACTTGCCGCCATCCATAACTGGCTCGGGCAGATGCGCGATGAGCCCTTGCCCGGCTGGGAGGCGACCGGACGCTTCACGACCTGGCCGGCGGTTCTCGGCTTTGTCTGGATCAGCACACTGGCGGCGCGCAGTGCACACCACTGGGGCGGGGTTCCGTTTACCGGGCACGCCTTGTTCCATTCGCCCCTGGTGCAAGGCCTACTCACTCTGTTGTGGTCGGCCGTGGCCATTGCCCTGATGATTCGTGCTACGCGGCAGGGCAGTCGCCAGGGCTGGTTCGCTGGCTTCGCGCTGCTGGCCGTGGTCGGCGTCAAACTGCTGGCCGTCGATCTGGCCAATTCCGGAACCGTGATGTGGACTGGCTCGCTGATCGGTGTTGCGCTGCTAGTGCTGGCCGCCGGCTACTTCGCCCCGGTCCCGCCGAAAGCGGCGGAGAACAGCGCAGGCGGGTAAAATACCGGGCATGCCAATCGAAACCCATAAACTGCGCGAACGCGTCGACCTTTATGAGAGGCTGATGCGCCTCGACAAACCGATCGGCATACTGCTCCTGCTCTGGCCGACGCTCTGGGCGCTGTGGTTCTCATCGCTCGGAAGCCCGGACTGGATGGTGGTCTGGATCTTCGTGCTTGGCACCGTGCTGATGCGCTCGGCGGGGTGCGTGATCAACGATCTTGCCGACCGCAATTTCGATCCACATGTGGAACGCACCAAAGAGCGCCCGCTGGCTTCTGGCAAGGTGTCGGCCAAGGAAGCGCTGATCCTGTTCCTGGTGCTGGTGATTTGTGCTTTCTGCCTGATATTGCCGTTCCGAAGCTGGTCTATCGTCGGCCTCTCGGCGGTGGCTTTGTTTCTTGCCGCCAGTTACCCGTTTACCAAGCGCTTTTTCGCCATCCCGCAGGCGTATCTGGGTGTGGCTTTCGGCTTTGGTATTCCGATGGCTTATGTCGCTCAGATCGACAGCCTGCCGACGGTGGCGTGGTGGCTGTTGCTGGCCAACGTCTTCTGGGCGATGGCCTATGACACCGAATACGCGATGGTCGACCGCGCCGACGATCTCAGGATCGGCATCAAGACGTCGGCCATTACCTTCGGCCGCTTCGATGTGCTCGCCGTCATGCTCTGTTATGCCATTAGCCTGGCGCTGATTGCCTGGGTTGGTTACCAGTTGCATAGGGGCTGGGTGTTTTACGCCGGGCTCGGCGTTGCCTCGGCGATTGCCGCTTACCACTTTACGCTGATCCGGCAGCGTGATCCGGCGCGTTGCTTCAAGGCTTTTCTGCATAACAACTGGATCGGTGCCAGCATCTTTGTCGGCATTGTGCTGGATTTCATGATGTCTCAAGGAGCGCTGTGATGCAAAAGTTTGTCCTGATATCGCTGCTGGCCTTTGCCGGAGCAGCGAGTGCTGCCGACGATGCACGTATTCTGGCCTCGCTACCGACACCGGCGGTTGAGGTTCTGCGCGACGAGATGCGGGCCAACATGCTTACCTTGAATGAAATACTCATCCTGGTCGCCGAGGGCAAGGTCAAGGAGGCTGGCATCAAGGCCGAGCAGGAACTCGGTGTTTCGTCCATGGGGCGGCATCGCGACAAGCCTTTTGCTGCCAGGCCGGGGCCGCACATGCCGCCGGAAATGCACGCCCTCGGCATGGAAGGCCACAAGTCGGCGAGCGAGTTCGCACGCATCGCGGCTAGCGGTGAGCGCAACAGGACGGTCGATGCGCTGCCTATGCTGACTTCGGCTTGCGTGAGTTGCCACGCCGTTTACCGAATTCGTTGATCGATATGAAATATCACGATCTTCGCGATTTCATCGCGCAACTGGAAAACATCGGCGAACTCAAACGTATCGGCGTCGAGGTCGATACCCGCTTCGAGATGACCGAAATCTGCGATCGCGTGCTGCGTGCCGGCGGTCCGGCGATCCTCTTTGAAAAGCCGAAAGGCGCATTGGGCAGCTCTTCGGTCCCGGTGCTGGCCAACCTCTTCGGCACCCCGCGCCGGGTGGCGCTGGGCATGGGGCAGGAGTCGGTCGAAGCGCTGCGCGAGGTTGGCAAGCTGCTCGCCTATCTCAAGGAGCCTGAGCCGCCAAAGGGCTTGAAGGATGCCTGGGACAAATTGCCGATCCTCAAGCAGGTGCTCAACATGGCGCCCAGGGTGGTGTCGTCGGCAGCGTGCCAGGAAGTGCTGTGGGAGGGCCAGGATGTCGATCTGTCCCGGCTGCCGATCCAGCATTGCTGGCCGGGCGACGTGGCGCCGCTGATCACCTGGGGGCTGACGGTGACGCGCGGTCCGAGCAAGACGCGGCAGAACCTCGGGATTTATCGGCAACAGGTGATTGCTCCGAACAAGGTGATCATGCGCTGGCTGGCGCAGCGCGGCGGTGCGCTCGATTTCCGCGACCATTGCCTGATGAATGCTGGTCAGCCCTTCCCGGTGGCGACGGTAATCGGCTGCGATCCGGCGACCATTCTCGCAGCGGTGACGCCGGTGCCGGACAGCCTCTCCGAATACCAGTTTGCCGGACTGCTGCGCGGGGGCAAGACCGAAGTGGTCAAATGCCTTGGCGAGTTGCAGCGCAAAGCCGATCTGCAGGTTCCGGCCTCCGCCGAGATCGTGCTTGAAGGGTTTATCGACCCGGCTGAAACCGCGCTCGAAGGCCCGTACGGCGATCACACCGGCTACTACAACGAGCAGGCGAATTTTCCGGTATTTACCATCGAGCGTATTACGATGCGCAGGAATCCGATCTACCACAGTACCTACACCGGCAAGCCGCCCGATGAGCCGGCGATGCTTGGCGTGGCCTTGAATGAGGTTTTCGTGCCGCTGCTGCAGAAGCAGTTCCCGGAGATCGTCGATTTCTATCTGCCCCCTGAGGGTTGCTCGTACCGTCTGGCGACGGTCAGCATCCGCAAGCAGTATCCCGGCCATGCCAAACGCGTGATGTTCGGCATCTGGTCTTTCCTGCGCCAGTTCATGTATACCAAGTTCATCATCGTGGTCGATGACGATGTGAATATCCGCGACTGGAAGGAAGTCATCTGGGCCATGACCACGCGTGTCGATGCCGCGCGCGATACGCTGATCGCCGAGAAAACGCCGATAGACTACCTCGATTTCGCCAGCCCGGTGGCCGGCCTCGGCAGCAAGATGGGGCTGGACGCGACCAACAAGTGGCCCGGCGAAAGCAGCCGCGTGTGGGGAACGCCGATCGTCATGGAGGCGGCAGTAAAACAGCGGGTCGATGAGCTGTGGCAGGATCTCGGGCTCTGAGTTATTGTTCAGCCATTCCTGAAGTTTTCTCCTGCAAAACAATTGGTTTCAGTCTAGGATGAATCGCCGGTACAGCGTAATAAAGCCCAGATGAACCAGCCCCTTTATTCTCCTCCACGCAGCAGACGCTTCAAACCCGTCGGCATTGCCCTGCTTTACGCGGGTTTCGGCGCACTGTGGATTGTCGCATCGGGCCTGCTGCTGACGATCAGTGTTGACGATCCTGTTCTGCAGGGAAGAATTGAACTGGCGAAGGGTTTGCTGTTCGTCGTGGTCACCAGCAGTCTGTTATATCTCGTGCTCAGACACATGCAAGACCCTGACCCTGGTACGGCCAGGCCCGAACTGAAAAGTCCTGAAACCTTGCAGCCGACCGCAGTGCGCTGGCGCCTGCTGGCTTTTGCTGTCCTGCTGGCGCTGGTGCCGCTGGCCGGTTTTGTCGTGACCCAAGTGCAGGGTCCGCAGCTCGAGCGTCAGGCCTTTGCCAATCTGCAGGCGATTGCCGATCTCAAGGCCAGCCAGATCGAGAATTGGCTCGATGAGCGCCGCAACGACGGAGTGACGATCATGTCCGTCCCGGGTTTCATCGAACAGGTGGCGGCTTTGCAGCAGGGGGGCGGAAGCGCGCTGCGCGACGACATTCGGTCGCGCCTGATCGCCTCACTGGACGCGGTGCAGTACTCCGACGCCTTGCTGGTCGATGTGCAGGGAAAGCCACTGATCGAAATAGGCTCGTTTCAACAGTTGCCGGCGCAGACGGCGGCGCTGTTACCCACGGCGCTGGCCAGCGCTCAGCCCCAGCACAGTGAAATATTTATCGAAGCCGATGGCGATCTGCACCTCGACCTCGTCATTCCCCTGCTTGGGGCTGAGCAAGGCGGGCGGCTGCCGGTGGGCGCCTTGGTTCTGCGCCTCAGGCCTGAACAATTCCTGTTTCCCTTTATCCAGCACTGGCCAACAGCCAGTGCCAGCGGTGAAACGTTACTGGTGCGCCGCGATGGCGATTCGGTTCTCTTCATCAACGAACTGCGTCATCGCCAGGGTCCCGGGCTGACACTGCGCTTGCCGATCAGCCGAACGGATTTTCCCGCCGCCGTTGCCGTCAGCGAGATGCGTTCCGGTTCGCGCCAGGGCAAGGATTATCGCGGTGTGCCGGTATTTACCGCCTATCGCCCGGTAAGCGGTACGAACTGGGTCATTGTCGCCAAGCTCGACCGTGACGAGGTGCTGGCGCCCTTGCGTGCACTGGCGTTCTGGGTCAGCCTGATTACCTTGCTCGCCATTGCCACCGTAGGCACCGTGCTGCTGTTGCTCTGGCGCCAGAGCGGCCGCAACCTGCAATTGGAGATGCAGGCGAAGTCGGACAGGCTGTTGCGGCAGTTTTACGATCTGCCTTTCATCGGTCTCGTGATCAGTTCGCCGGCGAAAAAGAGCTGGTTGCAGTGCAACGATCGCTTATGCGAAATTCTCGGTTATCCGCGTCGGGAAATGGTGCAGATGAGTTGGCAGGAGATGATCCATCCGGATGAACTGGCGGCCAATGGCGCCGAGTTAGAGCGGATTATCAGCGGCGAGTACGAGGGGCAAACACTGGAAACCCGTTTTCTGCGCAAGGATGGAGAGGCGGTATCCGTTGCCGTGCAGGTCAAGTGCGTGCGCAATGCCAGCAATGCACCAGAGTATCTTTACATTACGGTACAGGACATCACCGAGAGCAAGCTGGCCGAAGCGAAAATCCGTCGACTGACGAATATTTATGCCGCTCTGAGCGAGTGCAACCAGGCCATCGTGCGCTGTAGTACCCCGGAGGAGTTGTTTCCGCAAGTCTGTCGTTTTGCGGTGCACTTCGGCGGCATGAAGATGGCCTGGGTCGGTCTGCTCGACCCCGATACCCTGCGCGTTCAACCGGTTGCCAGCTTCGGCGAGGGGACGGCCTTTCTGAAGGATATGCAGGTTTCGGCCGATGCCGATAGCCCATTCGGGAAGGGTGCGACCGGCACCTCGATACGCGAACTTAAGCCGGTCTGGATCCAGGATTACCTGAACGACCCGCGAACCGTAGCCTGGCATGAGTGGGCGGCGCACGCCGGATTTGGCGCCGTGGCGGCGCTGCCGCTGACCCGCAATGAGGTTGCCATCGGTGCTCTGGTGCTCTATGCCGGCGAGGCCAACTCGTTTGAGGAGGATGTGCGCAATCTGCTGGCGGAAATGGCGCTGGACATCAGCTATGCGCTGACTTCCTACGCCAGGGAGGCTGAGCGCAGGCGGATGGAAGTGGCGCTGCGCGAGAGCGAGAGCCGTTTTCGCGATCTGTACGAAAAAGCCCCGCTGGCTTACCAGTCGCTGGATATCGCCGGTAACATTCTGGAGGTGAATGAGGCCTGGCTGGCATTGCTCGGGCGCTCGCGCGATGAAGTGATCGGGCACTTTATCGGTGATTTCCTGACCGATGTTTCGATCAGGACGCTGGAAAACGAATTTCCGAAGTTCCAGCAGGAAGGCCGGGTCGATGGACCCCTGTTCCATTTCGTTCACAAGGACGGATCGCAACGGCTGCTGATGGTGAACGGACAAATCAGCCGCGACAATGAGGGAAACTTCCTGCGTACGCACTGCATCATGAGCGATCTCACTGCGCGTCAGCAGTCAGAGCAGCAACTCAGGCTGGCCGCCCAGGTGTTTGAGCAAAGTACGGAGGGCATCATCATTGCCGATGCCCAACACAATATTGTGATGGTCAACCGGGCTTTTTCCATCATCTCCGGCTACAGCGCTGGCGAAGCGTTGGGACAGAATCCGAGCTTTTTGTCTTCTGGACATCATGACGCAAGTTTTTACCGTGACATGTGGAAGTCGATCCATACGCTCGGTCACTGGCAAGGTGAGTTGTGGAACCGCCGCAAGGACGGCAACATCTACCCGGAGCTGGTTTCGATCAGTCGGGTGCTCGATAGCGATGGCAGGGTGAGCCATTATGTCGGCATATTCAGCGACATCTCCGAGATCAAGATGAATGAGGCGCACATTCAGCGCCTGGCCCATTACGACGCGCTTACCGGCCTGCCGAACCGCAGCCTGCTGGCTGACCGCGTTGGTCAGGCCCTGAGCAGGATGGAGCGCAATAGCGAGTCACTGGCGCTGGTTTTCATCGATCTCGACCGCTTCAAGAATGTCAATGATTCGCTCGGGCATCGTATCGGCGATGAGTTGCTGATCCAGGTCGCCGAACGTCTGCAGTCGGGTTTGCGTGACGAGGATACGGTTTCACGCCTGGGCGGAGACGAGTTCATTCTGGTGTTGCCGGACACCAGTGCCGACGGCGCCGCGCACGTCGTAGAAAAGGTGCTGAATTCGGTATCGCTGCCTTACCGTATCGGGCCGCACGAACTGACCATCACGCCGTCGCTGGGTATCGCCATGTACCCCGCCGATGGCGAGACTTACGAAGCCCTGTCCATGTGTGCCGATGCGGCCATGTACCGGGCCAAGCAGAGCGGTCGCCATACCTTCCGTTTTTTTACCCGGGAAATGCAGGAACGTTCGGAGCGGACGCTACAACTGGAGAATGCCCTGCGCCGTGCTCTCGAACTCGATCAGTTGCAGCTTCACTTCCAGCCGCAGTTGTCGCTGGAAAGCAAGCGCATCATCGGGGTGGAAGCACTGCTGCGCTGGCAGCATCCGGTGTTGGGCCAGGTTGCGCCAGGCGACTTCATCCCCGTTGCCGAGGAAAGTGGTCTGATTCTGCCGATCGGCGAATGGGTTCTGCGCACGGCTGTACGCCAGATGAAGGCGTGGATGAACGCCGGTATGGCGCCAATCGTGATGGCCGTCAATCTTTCGGCGGTGCAGTTCCGGCAGGCCAAGTTGCCCGAACTGGTATCGAAAATTCTCAACGAGTTCAAGTTGCCGCCACCCTGCCTTGAACTTGAACTGACCGAGGGCGTGGCGATGGACGATCCGCTGGCCGCGATCGCCGTAATGAACGATCTGCATGCGCGCGGCATCCGCATGTCGATCGACGACTTCGGCACCGGCTATTCATCATTGAGCTACCTGAAACGCTTCAAAGTCTACAAACTCAAGATTGACCAGTCCTTTGTGCGTGAAATTTCATGCGATCCGGAAGGCGAAGCGATTGTCGAAGCCATCATTGGTCTGGCCCAAAGCCTGGGATTGCAGACGATTGCCGAGGGTGTGGAGACAGCGGATCAACGGGACTTCCTGCGCGAAAACGGTTGCCATGAAGTGCAGGGCTATTTCTTTGCCAGGCCGATGCCGGCCGACCAGTTCGAAGCCTTCGTACGCTCGTATCGTCAACCTGCGTAGACAAGGCACGGGCAACTGCTTGACCTTCAAGAGCATTAAGGCACCATGTCAAATGGACGTCCTTCCGGGTAACACCCGTTGCCCTTTGGGGCTTGTTGGTGAAGTCTTTATTGTTTTCAACAGGGCTGGTCGCGTCTGTAAGCACCGGGATGATTCGTCGTATCAGCGTTCCGCCACCCAGCGCAGCAGGGCATCCATCGCCGGTTTGCCGAGCCGGGACTTCGGGTCATTGATCAGAAAGACCACCACCCAGCGCTTGTCCTTGCTGTCCAGCGTATAGCCGGCAATCGCCCGCACGCCCTCCAGGTAACCGGTTTTCAGGTGGGCGCGGCCGCTGGCAGCGCTATTGCCGAGCCGCTTTTTCAGCGTGCCGTCGATGCCGGCGAGTGGCAGCGAAGACATCAGTTCAGGCATCACCGGGCTCTTCCAGGCGGCGAGCAGCAACTGGCCGAGGCCGTCGGCCGTGATGCGTTCGCTGCGCGAAAGCCCCGATCCATTGTCAAGCACCAGATCCGGCAGTTTCAATTCCTTGTCGGCCAGCCACGTCTTGATGCGCCGGCGAGCGCCTTCCGGTGTGGCCGGGCGCTCGGCAGCGAGGGACAGAAATACCTGGCGGGCCATCACGTTATTGCTGTATTTGTTGATTTCACGCACGATTTCGCCAAGTGGCGGCGATTCCTGAACGGCCAGCGGCTGGGCGGCTGCCGGCGTCAGACCCTCGCGCACCTTGCCGTGCAGGGTGCCGCCGAGTTCGCGCCAGAGCGATCGGAAAAGCCGCTCGACCTGCACGTCAGCCGACCACGGAGACAAGTGCAGCGCCTTGTCGCCGCAGTTGGCCGAGAGGCTGCCGCTGAGTTCAATGCTCTCGCCAATGACCTTCGGCCGGATTTTTTCGCGCCAGTCTCCACACGCGTCCTGTGTCAGCAGCAGACGGTTGTCGATGCGCAGGCCGCTGCTCGGTGTTTCAGTGATCACACTGACCGATTTCTGCTCAATGTCCGGGTGCAGGGTCAGACGCAGGCTCTTGAGATTGACCAGCAGGGCATCCGGGCCAGCGTTGTAGGGTCGCAGTGGCTCGTTGTCGAATTCGGCCGGGTCGTGTATCGGCAGGGCAAAGGCGCTGCGGTCGAGCACCAGGTCACCGCTGATGGCGCTGACGCCGCGCGCGTTCAACTGGCGCAGCAGCAGCCAGAACTGCTCAAGCGCAAGACGCGGGTCACCACTGCCGCGCAGATAAAGAGAACCTTTCAACTGGCCATTGAGGGGCAACGCGTCGGACAGCGCCTCGGTCTTCCAGGTATAGGCCGGGCCCAGTAGTTCAAGCGCGGCGTAGGTGGTGACCAGCTTCATCACCGAGGCCGGGTTCATGGCCTGCTGGGTGTTATGACGAACAAGTGCTTGCTCGGCGTCGACGCCGTGCACGACAACCGCGATGCTGGACAAAGGAATTCCCGCCTCCTTCAGCGCTTGGGTAACTGAAGGCGGCAATTCGGCACTCAAAACGTCGTGAGGTGACGCTATTAAAACCAGAAGTGTTGTCAGCAGGAAGAAGCAGCGATTTAGCCGCAAGCGCTTGGATAGTTGTGCCATGGTTTTGCGATGCATGTAATATGTTTATTGAAACAGTAACCAGGAACCCATCGAGGGCGTCATGAAAGAGCAACGTCGACATCAGCGAATCCGCTTCAACAGCCTGCCGTTAATGCGTATCGGACAATTCGGATTCGCCGGAAAGGGGCAATTGGAGAACCTTTCCCTCGTCGGAATGATGCTGCGCACCGAGTTGCCGCTGAAGGTGGGTAAAGCATTAGGCTGCGAATTTGCTGTATTCGATTCTCCCCTCATTGATCTGTCTACCGTTGTGGTGAGCAGAATCGGTAACCTGTATGGTGCCCGTTTTCAGGCGGGTCCAATCAGCGAATGGCTAATTCAGGAAGCGATTGACAATGCCCTGACCCTGGGCAAGGCCTCGGTGCTCAGTATAAATGAACTGCAGGGCCGCAAGGTGATGCGTATTGCCGGCGGGCTGAACGCTGGTTTGCGTAACGACTTCATGCACAGCCTGACCAAAATGGGCGTCGATGAGATGGATCTGTCCGGGGTGACCGAGATCGACAGTGCCGGCATTGAACTCTGCCGGATTGCCGTTGACCAGCACCGGGTGGGCATCGTGCGACCCTCGTCCTGCGTGCTTGCCGTGATGGCGGCTTGAATTGATTGGTATTTCCATGAAGTTTGGCTAACCTGGAGCAGGTCAAATGCTTGATCGCCTGAAGCTGAGAACAAAAATTGCCTTGCTGGTTATGGCGGCATTATTGGGGCTGGTCAGTCTGGTGGTTTTTTCGACGATCGGCATGAAGCGAGATCTGCTTGATGGGCGCAAGGAAGTCATCCAGTCCGTGCTCGAAGGCACGTACGCCACCCTGTCCGCCTACCAGGCGCAGGAAGCTGCCGGCACACTGACCCGTGAGCAGGCGCAGAAGGCGGCGGCTGAAGCGATTGGCATGGTTCGCTACGGTGGCAAGGACGGAAAGACGGAATACGTGTACTCCTTCACCACTGAGGGGGTAGGTATCTACCATGTCATCAAGGAACGCATCGGGCAGAACATGCTCGAAAAGATCAAGGATGCCCAAGGTAACTATACCTGGAAGGATATCCTGGCAGCCGTCAGACAAAGTCCGGGCGGCGCCTACCTGACGACCTTTACGGCGCGCCCCGGCCAGAAGGACGCCGTCGAGAAACTGGGCTACGTCAAACTTTTCGAGCCGTGGTCGTGGGTGATCGGCACCGGTGTCTACGTCGATGATATCAATGACGAGTTTCAGAAGCGGCTGCTTGTTGACCTGGCCGTCGCGGGACTGCTGATTACCCTTATCGCCGGTCTCGGGTTTGTCATTGCGCGAGGGGTTTTACGCCAGGTTGGCGGTGAGCCGTCTGCGGCCATTGGCTTCATGTCGCGTGTCGCCGCAGGCGATCTGACGGGCACACTGCCTGAAGCGCCGAAAGGCAGCATGCTGGCCTCGATGGGAGATATGGTGGGCGCGATCCGCACCATGGTTTCGGAAATCAGCCAAAGTTCGACCCGGCTTACGAAGGGCGCGGAAAGCATCAGTACAGCTTCGCGCGAAGTGGCCATAGCCTCCGAAAGGCAATCCGATGCCACACAGACGATGGCCGCCGCGATCGAAGAAATGACGGTCAGCATCAATCACATTTCCGACAGCGCAAAAGATACCCAGGAGAACTCGCTGACCTCGGTCAGCCTGTCCGAGGATGGCTATGGACGGGTTGAGACGGCCACGCATGAAATCAAGGAGATTGCAACGCGCGTCAGCGACGCCTCCGGGCGCATTCGCAAGCTGGAGGAACGCGCCAACCAGATTTCCTCGATC
>NZ_JAEUOI010000142.1 GCF_016790145.1 Propionivibrio sp.
TCATTCGTTTCCTATTTCCCCTCCTTACTTACAGCGAATAAATCCACCCCCCCCCCCGAACAGTCAATAGCCCTTACGGACTATTTCACGCCGAGTCCCAAAAGTTGAAAAATAATCCTGATTAGCGCTGACCTTCAGCCAGCCTTATCCATACCTCGGTGCGCTTACCGGTGCTTGCGGTAGAACAAAGCCGCCGCAGTCAGGTTTCATTTCAAAGTCCCGAATGTATCCGGCCCTTTGATTGGCGCTTTGCTTGTTGGCAGAGCAGCACTTGTTTGTGCGCACATATGTACATATAATTAAGGACATGGAAATCGAATTCGATTCTGAGAAAGCCGCATCCAACCCGATAAACCATGAAGGTATTACTTTTGAGGAAGCGAAACACGTACTGCTCGACCCCTACGCTTTAACGCGGGAAGATACGGACGCAGAAGGTGAACAACGGTTTGTATCACTGGGCACGGGGAGCAAAGGACGAATTCTTGTGGCGGTGTGGACGCTGCGTGGTGAGCGTATCCGCATCATTTCAGCCTGGAAGGCTAACCAACCGCAACGGAGATGCTATGAAAAACAATTCTGATCCACTGTTTGATCGTTTCGCCAGCATGGATTTCGTCGACGCCAAGCCGGTTTTCGGCGTGCCAGCGCTTGCCCGCCTGCAGGCTGAGCACGGCGGCAAATCACGAATCACCATGCGACTGGATAACGACGTTCTGGCTGTCTTCAAGGCACGCGCCGAAATGACGGGTGGCAACTATCAGACGATCATTAACCAGGCACTACGCGATGCCGCCCAGGGCATGACGCTGGCTGAAGTCGTGCGACAAGCCATTCGGCAGGAAATGCGCACAGACCGGTAGGAGGAGTAACAGCGCACGGCGTTGTTGAACAGGTAGGGACAATCGACTTGGTGGCACAATGCACGGAAGGAAAACTATCTTCAGCAGTCTTGTCAGCATCAAACTTTCGATGCTGCAGGCTTAAGATCGGAGGTGCGGCATGAGTAGTGAGCGTGTTACCTGTATTGCTTGTGGCGCCTGTTGCGTCACCTATCGTGTTTTATTTCTTCGTCATGAGCTCGATTGTGCGCCGGGGGGTTGGGTTCCAACGGCGCTCACCGAGTCGATCAGTGACTGTGGCGTGCGCATGCGTTGCACCGAGGATGATCCGACACGCTGCATTGCGCTTCAGGGAACCCTTGGCGTCGATGTCAGTTGTGCAATCTATGATCGGCGTCCGAGCCCCTGTCGTGCATTTGCTCCCGAAGCGGGGGCCGGTACTGGCGATGCAGCATGCGGCGATGCCCGCCGGCTGCATGGCTTGCCTCCTCTTCCAGGATCCTACGAGGGATTTCCTCTCGCCTGATCCGGTTTTGTCTTGATGCATTCTATCCCTCATCATTGCAGGAACGGCGCTGAATTCTTCGGAACAGCATTTGAGCCATGAGGAAGCGTAGCGTTGGCATTGAGTCAGCTACATGCCGGCGTGCTCATTCGGCTGCTCCGGGGAACATCAAGTAACAGTCAGCAGCAACCAGACCACCGACCATGGTGGCAGCCGGCCATTATTAAGCGCATGGTCGGCTTCGCTTGGCTCGGCCCAGAGGACAGCGCCTTCCGGCCGTTGCAGCCCTTCCAAGGGAATCTCGCTGTAATTTGCCAATAGAGTCAGCACTGACTGGTCGCCCAGGGTCCATTGAATCGACAAGCCTCGCTCTCCGGGCAGAGTATAGCGAACGGCTTCTTCATGCATCCCGGCCAGCCGCGGATGGATTTCCCGGTGGCGAACGGCCAGCAGGCGGCGATAGAAATCAAGCCAGTCCGCATGCGGTGACTGGTTCACGCTATTCCAGTCCAGCTTGCAGCGGCGATAGGTTTCCGGATCCGCAGGGTCTGGTATAGGGGCCCGAGTCTTGATCGTGCGAAACTCCTTGAGATGGGCAAAGGAGTTGCGTCGGTTGAGGGCAATGTCCTTGACCAGGTCCGGGTTGAAGTCGCAAAAATACAGGAAGGGCTGGGCGGCGGCGAACTCCTCACCCATGAACAGCGCCGGTGGCATCGGCGCCAGCAGGGTGGTGGCCACCATGGCTCCCAGCGGTCGAGGCAGTGCCAACTGATGTAGGCGCTCGCCAAGGGCACGACTGCCGATCTGGGCATGATCCTGGAGGAAGTTCACGAAAGCAGTGGGCAACAGCGAATCCGATCCACCTGCGGCAAACCCGCTGCTCAGAGAGGAGCCCAGTTGCTCGAGCGGCCGCTCGCTAACGGCCACGCCTGCCGCTTCACCGGTCAACACCTCCTGCATCGCCTGCTGAGCGGCGTCATTCCAGACGGCTTCATAGTGGCGCGGATTGCTGTGATCATGCCAATGGACAAAGCGCGCGGCGCGGCGATCATGGCCCAGCATCAGATGGCAATGACGCTCCTTGCCGGGACCCTCGCGAACGGCGCGGGCCAGCGCTTCCAGTAATTCAGCCTGCCCCGCGTGCTCCTGCAGCAGCGCCGAATCCAGGCGCAAGCCGTCAAGGTGGTACTCCTCCAGCCAGTACAGCGCATTGTGTATCACGAAGTCGCGGACGACAGGGTGAGCTGCATCGATGCTGCTGCCGGCCGTACCGATCGCACCGTCCTTGAAGAAGGCGCTGGCGTAAACCGAAAGGTAATTGCCCTCGGGACCAAAGTAGTGACAGGCGAGATCGAGCAAGACCATCAGCCCCTTGTGGTGAGCGCTCTGAATCAGGTCTTTCAGATCGTCAGGTTGGCCATAGCTGGCGGCGGGGGAAAATGGCAGCACCCCCTCGTAACCCCAGTTGTGCGCCCCGGCAAAAGCGCCGACCGGCAGCAGTTGAATCGCGGTGACGCCCAGTTCCACCAGGTAATCCAGGCGTTCCTTGGCCGCCGCAAAGGTGCCCTGCGGAGTAAAAGCTCCGACATGCAACTGATAGATAATCGCTTCTTCCCAGGGCCGGCCCCGCCAGTTGCGGTCATTCCAGACGAACTGACCCGGCTCGATCACCTGGCTGGGACCGTGTACACCTTGCGGATTGTAACGCGAAGCCGGATCGGGAACTTCGCAAACGCCATCAATCCGGTAACGGTAGAGATCGCCTACCGTGGCCTGGTCACTGGTCAATTCATACCAGCCCGCTTCCCTTGATTCCATTGGCAGGAGGATGGTGCCGCCCCGCGGTTCTTGCAGCAATACCTCGACCCGGTTGGCTACCGGTGCCCAAAGACGAAATCGAATCCTGCCGCCTTCCAGCACCTGGGCGCCGAAGGGCATGAAATAACGCCGGCGCAGCAGTGGCACCGCCACCCGGCCAGCCTGCCGCCGCTGCGCCAGCAGCGCCAGCGAACGACCCGCCAACTCATAAGACGGGTCGCTGAGATGCCGTGTCTCGGCGCACTGGGGAAACGTGGTATCGAGTATGAGTTCGCAGTCGCCCTTCCATGGCAAGGTGAAGCTGAGAGCCTCGTGATGGCCATTCAGCAACAGGAGAAAATCATCGTCCTTCGCCCACTGGCCACGTTCGTCCTGCTCTTCAAGGGCTTCGCCCACCAGGTACATGCCGAAGCAGCGGGCAAAATGATGATCCCAGTCCTCGTTGCTAATCTCGCTGCCTGCCGGATGCAGCCAGATGATGTCCCTGACGCCTGCGCCGCGGATACGCTGCCCCTGAAAGAAATGCCGCCGGCGTAACGCCGGATGCTTGTTGCGCAGATCGATCAGGCGGCTGGTGAAGTTGAATAGTTCCTGGTTGTCGGCCAGAGAGGCCAGCTCCCAGTTGACCCAGCTTATTTCATTATCCTGGCAATAGGCGTTGTTGTTGCCCCGCTGGGTGCGTCCCATTTCATCGCCCGCCAACAGCATCGGCACGCCTTGCGAGAGCAGTAGAGTCGCCAGCAGATTGCGCCGCTGCCGCTGCCGCAGCCACAGCACTTCCGCGTCTTCCGTATCGCCTTCCGCGCCGCAGTTCCAACTGCGGTTGTGCGAGTCGCCGTCGCGGTTGTCTTCCCCATTGGCCGCATTGTGCTTTTCGTTATGGCTGACCAGATCGTACAGTGTGAAGCCATCGTGGGCGGTAATGAAGTTGATGCTGGCATAGGGTCGGCGCCCACTGTGCTGATAGAGATCGCTGGAGCCGGTCAGACGGTAGGCCAGTTGGCCGATCAGCCCCCCTTCGCCTCGCCAGTAATCGCGTACGACGTCGCGGTACTTGCCATTCCACTCAGTCCAGCCGACCGGAAAGTTGCCCACCTGATAGCCGCCCTCCCCCAGGTCCCAGGGCTCGGCAATCAGCTTGACCTGCGACAGTACCGGATCCTGGTGAATGATGTCCATGAAGGCGCCAAGTTGATCCACTTCGTGCAGTTCCCTCGCCAGGGCGGATGCCAGATCGAAGCGAAAACCATCGACGTGCATCTCGATCACCCAGTAGCGCAGGCTGTCCATGATCAATTGCAATACCCGGGGATGCATCATGTTCAGGGTATTGCCACAGCCGGTGTAATCCATGTAGTAACGTGAATTGCCCGCCACCAGGCGATAATAGGCGGCATTGTCGATGCCGCGGAAGCACAGCGTCGGCCCCAGATGGTTGCCCTCTGCGGTGTGGTTATAGACCACATCCAGGATGACCTCGATGCCAGCGGCGTGCAGGGTCTTTACCAGATGCTTGAATTCGTTCAAATGGCCGCTGGCGGAATAGCGTGGATCGGGGGCAAAGTAGCCAATGGAATTGTAGCCCCAGTAGTTTTTGAGCCCCGCTTCAAGAAGTTGGCGGTCGTCGATCAAGGCCTGTACCGGCAGAAATTCCACTGCAGTCACGCCCAGGCGCTTGAGGTGCTCGATCACCGGCGCTGTACTCAGACCGGCATAGGTGCCGCGCAATTCGGGCGGAACATCCGGATGCAATTGGGTAAAGCCCTTGACGTGCAGTTCATAGATGATCGTTTGATGCCAGGGAATGTTGGGGCGACGGTCTCCTTCCCAGTCAAAACCCGGGTCGACCACCTGACACTTGAACATCCCGGGTGCGCTGTCACGGCGGCTGAAGCTCAAATCCTCATCCGGGCTGCCGATGCGGTAGCCGAACTGGGCATCGCTCCATTCGACGGCACCAACAAGGGCTTTGGTGTAGGGATCCAGCAACAGCTTGTGCGGATTGTAGCGATGCCCCTCTGCCGGCCGGTAAGGGCCATGGACCCGGTAGCCGTACAATTGGCCCGGGCGCACTTCGGGCAGATAGGCATGCCAGATCTGATCGGTTTGTTCGCCGAGCACGATGCGCTGTAGTTCCTGCCGCCCGCTGGCGTCGAACAGGCACAGCTCGACCTTGTCTGCATGCTCGGAGAACAAGGCAAAGTTGACCCCTTCGCCGTCCCAGGTGGCGCCCAGGGGATAGGGTTTGCCAGGCCAGACGACCGTTACCGTTCCTGACATGGGTTGTTATCTCAATGATCCGGTGAAGCCGGAACCAAACAGACACGGCCGTGCAGGCAATTCTGGACGTTCCACCGATTCACATCCACTCGACCTTCCTGCTGCCTCAGTGCCTTCGAGTGAAACGCTTGTCAGTTCCGGCAATAGTTGTGATTGCATTCAAGCTCCCCTGAACGGTTATTGCATCCTGTTCTTCTTGTCAAAACGGCCCTCGCCAGCGTCGGCAAACCATGCACGACCCATCTGTCCAGTAGCTTGCAAGCAGGCCCTTGAACGGCATACTGAGCAACGCCAACGCAAGTGCGGCGTACATATTCGACACTCTTTCCATCACCATCGGCATTGCCCACGACCAGTGACAACCCGAGCGCCCAGGCGCCACTGCACTGATCAGAGGCGTTTTTTTCGGTCTGTCGACTCCTACGCGCGGAGTGGCTCTGTCAAGCAATCTGATTGAGAGCATTACGAGAAAACCCAATAGCATGCTACTTGCTGACATGAGGCTACGTCGAAGTGACGCAGCAGGGGCGCTTCAACTTGAGTCTGTGAACGAGATTGTACCAGCGCGTTGTTGGAAATTGACACGAAGACGACCCCTCTGCCATTGTGGACTACAGCATCATTTTGTTTCTAGCAGCCTGTCGGACTTGATGGGTCGAAGCGAATCGCTGTTTCATTGAAGGCTAGCCTTCAGGTTATGTCGTGACTAAAACAAGTGGGGTACGAGTGCAGTTTTTGCGAGCTTTCGCCTTGCGACGAAATGCCTGCTTAACCCATTGCACGGATTTCAAGCGAAAAGTTGTTCTAATCGCGCAGAAATTCGGGTAAGAATGAGCCGTCTTCCCACTTGTTGCAGAAATGACCGGTTTCAGCTCAATACAATACGGTGAGTTGTTAAACACCCCCAGCGTGCAGCTTGGTTGGCACATCCAAAGTGCGCATTTCTTGATCAAACAGATCCGCCACCCCTCCCCAACACGAACCGGGATCGGCGCTGATTCTTTCTATGATTTCCTCAAACGTACTCCACATCAAGTCAGTAATCATCTCGTAGGAGTGTCCCCAGAAGTAGAAAACCCCACTCTGCTTCGCCATCTCATAGCGCGACCAAAGGTCAGGTGCGAGAAAATGGCAGCAGGGATGAAACAGCATGGCGTGGTCCGGGGGGTACGGGTGACTGACGCTGGCAGTGGTCCTCGCGTAAACGTGACCGGACTCGCGTACCAACTGCATGATGTCTTCGTTGTAGGATCCGAACGGATAGGCAAATCCTGACACCGCTTGCCCGAAAAACTGCTGCAGGCTATCTCGACCCTCAGCTATCTCGCGCCTTGCCGCCGCCCTCTCCATTTGCTCGAGGCGCGGGTGCGTCAGGCTGTGGTTGGCGATCGTGAAGCCTTGATAGACTTCATTCATCTCAGACCAGCCCAGCCTGCTCACTTCAATACCTGCGTAAATCCATCCGAACTTTCGATGTCGATCATGCAGGCCTGCGTTGAGGTTAAAGGTGGCTTTGGCGCCATGCCGGCGAAGGACATCAACCAGCCGTACATCCGTCACGACCCCGTCATCCCAACACTGCACCACCACCATGGGTCGATTATTCACCCTCAATGAATGGGTTCCAGGCTCCATTGGCGCGACCTTAATCATTCGACATCGGATATGTAATTTTCATGACAAGAAACTGAAAAAAAGCAATGCTTCGTCCCATCGAAGCGGGGGCCGCCATCGTGGCACCATTATGGACACGATTAAAGTGCTCGGCATCGCTTTGTTTTCTTGTGAAAAATAATACGTTGCTGACTCATTCTGCTATGTATTTTGGTATTTAGTAATCGTGCCAGGGCAAGGGCGGTGGTACCAGGCGCCGCGCGCTGCCGTCGCCGACCGGGCCAAAGCGGTGATCACCACTTTCCCACTGACCTTGTGCGTCGGCGATGGCGGCCTTGGTGAAGCCGACGAAATTCCACCACATCAGAACCGGCTGATCGAAGGGTCGCCCGCCGAGCAGCAACACCCTTGATCCAAAGGCCAGCCTCAGTCCTAAGCTATCGTGGCCGCGCCCGAGGTAGGCGAATTCGTCGGCCCGGAAACCCTCTTCGCCGATGACCACCTCCCCTTCAAGCGGAAGCAGTCCGTATTCGAATTCGGGGTCAAGTTGCAGATCGATCGCAGTCGCCGCGTCACAACTCATGTCCAGTCCGAATAGCGGCGAATACAGGCGGGTCGGGGCCGTATGTTCGCCGTAGGTGCCGGCCAGCAGGGTGAGGCGGGCGCCACCTGCCCGCCATTGCGGCAGATCCGGATAATGTGCGAAATCCGGGGCGCAATCCTGTTCTTCAGGCGGCAGCGCGATCCAAAGTTGCGCCGCGTGCAGGCGTTGTCCATCGGCCAGCGAATCCTCGGTATGAACGATGCCCCGGCCGGCCGTCATCAGATTGACCTGACCGGGACGGATGATCTGTTCGTTACCCAGGCTGTCGCGATGAAGAACTTTACCCTCGATCAGCCAGGTGAAGGTTTGCAGCCCGATGTGCGGGTGGGCACCGACGTGCATGCCGTGGCCCGGCGCGAAGTCGACCGGGCCGGCATGGTCGAGGAAGCACCAGGCACCGACCATGCGCTGTTGGCGACTGGGCAGGAAGCGGCGAACAAGCATGCCCTCCCCGAGGTCTACGATGCGCGCTTCGATGCGGACGATGGGGCTCATGGACTCTCTCCTCGGGGACTTCAGACCTGCAACTCGAAATGGAGCACAAGGGCAGCAGGATCTCGCATAGCTGACCTTTAGAATTCGGTAGCTTCGGTTTCGCTTGCTCTCGGTCACTGCTCCAGAAAGCGGCAACTGGAAATGATTATTCCGGTGTGGAAACGGAGGGCCAAGTTGTCTCATTCCAACCAGTTACTACATCATTATATTCCGGATGTTCAGACAGCCTTTCCGTAACCAAGTTTCCGGGCAAGGCGCAGCGAACTACAGGAAACACTCGCTGTCACAATCCGGGCTTAGGAAAAACTTTCGATAAATTTTGGCAAGTCCGATGCTTTTTCCCGACAAGGCAGACAATCGGCACGTTCAGAACACGCTGAATCTTGAGGAGAGCATGTTTATGGAAAGTCTGGAAAAGCACTATTCGGCCTGTGACATCGAGGCGCGAATCCTGGCGGCAGTTCGCGCGGCCGGATTGATTCCCGAGCAACACCTGTCGCCAGAGGCACTGGGGGCGCTTGACCATTTCCACACAGGCGGACTCCGCGCTTCACGCGAGTTGCTGGAGTTGGCGAAAATCCCGCCCGATGCTCGCGTTCTCGATATTGGAGCAGGGCTGGCCGGTCCGGCCCGGCTGCTCGCTTCGGTGCTTGGCTGCCATGTAGACTGTATCGAAATGTCGCCCGATTTCTGCGCCGGTGCGGTACTGCTGAACCGGCTGACGGGCCTGGACGAGCGCATCAAAATACACAAGTGCAGCGCCCTCGACCTGCCCTTTCCCGACGATTCGTTTGATGTCGTGTGGATGCAAAATGTCGGCATGAACATCGCGGACAAGCAGACGCTCTACGGTGAGATTTACCGGGTACTGAAGCCGGGTGGCCTTTACGCTTTCCAGGAGATGGCCGCAGGGGAAACGCTTACGTCCTATTTTCCGCTTCCGTGGGCCACCGACCCTGCCGACAGCTTCCTAATTTCTTCCGAAGAGATTCGCTTGCTGCTCGGCAGTAATGGATTCATCGCTGAACTCTTCGAGGATACCAGCGACGCGCATTTGAGCATGACTCCCGCAGACATGGGACCGAGTCCACTGACCTTGGGGGTGTACGTCGACAATCTCGCGCAAAAGGCCGGAAACGCACGGCGCAGTCTTCAGGAGGGCCAGATCCGGCTTGTCAGAGGTGTCTTTCGGGTGGAATGATCCAGCGAGCGGTTGGCGCACCCGAGATGTTTTTTTACCTGTTCTAGATCGTCGGGCAACCCACTACTCGACTCGACAACATACACCGCCAAGATCAAGAGCCTCGTGGCGCTCGCCGCCCCGTTCAACCCGTCGTGCCGATTGGGAAACAACAGGGGATACCGCAGAAAGTGCTTTCCGCAAGGATTGAACACAATCGTGGTGTTTGTTGTCTGATGTCAGTTGTTTTCAATCCAGCAGATCAATACCAACTAAATGGTACTTCATGAGCAAGCCTTCGCCCGAGCCTGAAAAAGCCACGCTGCAACCGACTTCGACCCGCATCCGTGAGCGGATTATGCAGTCCGGGCAGCGCTTTCACGCCAACGACAACATTGCGGCTTTTCTTGAGCCTGGCGATCTGGAAGCCTTGATTGACGAGGTCACGGACAAGATGAAAGGCGTGCTTGAGAGCCTGGTGATCGATTCCGAGAGCGATCACAACACGCAAGACACGGCTCGCCGTGTGGCCAGGATGTACCTGACCGAAGTCTTTCGTGGCCGCTACATGCCAGCGCCGGCGCTGACCGAGTTTCCGAACATCGAAAGGCTCAACGAGTTGATGATTGTTGGACCGATTACGGTTCGCAGTGCCTGTAGCCACCACTTCTGTCCGATCATGGGGCGGCTGTGGATCGGCCTGATGCCGAACGAGCATTCCAACCTGATCGGGCTTTCAAAGTATGCACGCCTGGCCGAATGGGTCATGAGCCGACCGCAGATTCAGGAAGAGGCGATCACGCAAATGGCCGAGCTGCTGATACGCAGGGTCAGCCCTGACGGGCTTGCTGTGGTAATGGAAGCAGACCACTTCTGCATGCACTGGCGCGGTGTGAAAGATTCTGAAACCAAAATGATCAATAGCGTAATGCGCGGCTCCTTCCTCAAGGACGCAGCGCTACGCCGCGAATTCCTTTCCTTAATCAACCTGAAGAACTGAGGTTATGATGCTTGTACGATTACTCTATGCCAGTCGCGCGACGGCCCCCCTGACCTCCAGTGTAGTGGGTTCCATCCTCGCTCAGTCGCGCGCGCACAATCCCGGGCTCGGCATCACCGGCATGCTGTGCTACAGCGAAGATCTGTTCCTGCAGGTGCTCGAAGGCGGACGGGACGAGGTGTGCGAGTTGTATAACACCATCGTGCGCGATGACCGTCACGTCAACGTGCGCATCCTCTGTTTCGAGGAAATCGCCGAGCGCCGCTTTGGTAGCTGGACCATGGGCCATGTGAACGTGGCGACGGTCAATCCCTCATTGCTGCTCAAGTACGCCAAGCTCCCAGTACTCAATCCGTTTAACTGTTCCGGGCAAGCCTCAATGGCCTTGTTCGACGAACTGATGGCGACGGCATCGGTGGTTGGGCATTAATGGAAAGCGCAAGCAAGCATGAGGAAAGGCCTAGCCAAAAGCGCATCAGTTTCAATGACAAGAGCTTAGGCCTTCGACATCCTATGTTTCCATTTCACAACAAGATCTTGTAACAGAGCATAAGGAGGAACGTTTCCCCGGCACCTCAAGAGAATTTGAGCCATAGCTCGTTTCACCTTCAGGGGAAAAAACAGGCAACCCGCATCGGAGCCCCAATCCGGAAACTGGGATGCGCATTTCCCTGACTTGCTTTCGCCGGTGTGACTTGCCCTGGTGAAAGGTAGCGAATAGTCTGCCGATGTTATTGGTTTCGGGCAGTGCCATTGCGCCCATGGCCGAATTACATGCCATCGTTTTGTGGCTCACCACGATGCCCCCTTGAAGATTCTTCAATCAAGGCCCTTGATATTCGATTTGCTTCACGGCACGATGCTCATCTTGAATTACTTTTCCGACACCCTCGTCAGGGGCACGACTTGTTGCAGAATAATAACCCTCGATTGACAAGGAACAATTTCGACCTGCTCAGACTGTTATTCGCAGGAACCGTTGGTCTGGTTCATTCTTACGAGCTTTCCGGATATCAACAGCTCGGGTGGATTGTCAGCATTCTGTCATCGGCCGTGGCGGTGAAAGCATTTTTTGTCGTCAGCGGCTTCCTGATTTTCATGAGCTTTGAACGCTCATCATCCCTTGGCTCATATGCGCGCAAGCGCATCCGTCGAATCTACCCAGCTTATTTCACGGTAGTAATGCTCTGCGCAATATTCCTGGTCGCCGTCAGCTCAAAGAGTATCGGAGACTATTTCTCGTTGGCCTGGATCAAATACCTAGTTGCAAACCTCGCCTTCCTGAATTTCCTGCAGCCAACACTTCCCGGCGTATTCGAAACAAATAAAATCGCCGCAGTTAACGGTGCGCTATGGACACTCAAAATTGAGGCGATGTTCTACCTGGCTGTTCCTCTCTTTGTGTTACTGATGCGGAGATTTTCTCGTCTTCCGATACTCATCCTCGTTTACTGCTCATCTGTCGCCTATGCAGTGCTGTTTGCGGCAGTAGCAGCACGCACAGGTTCCGGGGCATATGTTGAACTTGGCCGCCAATTACCAGGGCAGCTTTCCTACTTCATGGCTGGCGCCGCCTTGTATTACTTTCTGCCCCTGTTTGAGCGCCGCATCGAATACTTTCTGCTAGCCGCCGCTTTGATCCTTGCTGCCAATATGTCTTATCCCCTGCCACTCCTTGAGCCTTTTGCGCTGGCTACGGTGGTCGTCTTTTTCGGGCTTTTCCTGTACGTGGGGAACTTCGGGAAGTACGGTGATTTTTCTTACGGCTTCTACATCCTGCATTTCCCTGTCATCCAGCTCGTTCTACACGCGGAGTGGTTCAGGGAAAGCCCCTGGTACTTTTTGCTCGCCGTTATGCTGATCACAACAATATGTGCCATTGCCATGTGGCACCTTGTTGAAAAGCGGTTTCTGTTGCGCAGCAGCCATTACCTTGCCGCAACCACCTTATCCGGGAAGAACGCTACTGATAGGGAACTCAATACGGACGCTGCGCGATGAACCCGTTCAGCACCGTTCAGATAACACGAGTGTTAAAAAAGGGCAATGCGGCAGCACGCCATTACATGGGCGGATTGTAGGCGAAATTCCTCTGGCCGATCACCTGGCCCTTGCCGTCCAAAACCTCAACGGTCCAATTGCCGGTCCACTGCGGCTGCATTTTCATCATCGTCCAGGCGGGCTGCCGCGCGCTGGTCACGACGACAGGGACGTCCTGCATGCGCTTGCCCTCGAGGCTCCAGCGCAGTGTCACGGTCTGGCCTGTGAGGTCGAGCAGTTCGCCGTAGTAGTAAACGGCCGGTGTCGACGTGGTGAACTGCTCGGGGAAATCGGTCGGCGCACCGTTCACAACGTTGGTGGTGAACGTGGCGTTGACCACCGAACCCCCACCCTGCGCAAACGCGGCCGGCCCGGATATCGTGGCGACGATCAACAGCGCCATGGCAAAATTACGAATCTTCACTGGAACTCTCCCCATCTTGATTGGCCGGTTTGACCGGCAGAACCTGCCATTGGCCGCCAGGGATCGACGGCAGCATGGGCAGGCATTTCAAACACACGGAGCAGAGTATCCGTGGCCTGTGCACCGCAGTCAATGCCCGAGGGCAATCTCCCGCATGCCAATGGGTACACCGTGATGACCTTCAGTCAGGAAGCACCAGTTCCGGAATGGTGGCGAGTCTGTAACCGGCCTTGAGCAGGCCATCCCTGATCGCCTGGGCCGTCGCCACGGCATCGGCGTTGTCGCCATGCACGCAGATGCTCTGCGGATTGACCGGGATGCGTTTCCCGTTGATCGAAATGAGCGCACGTTCCTCGACCATGCGCATGACATGCCTGAGACTAGCTTCGGCGCCATGGATCATCGCCCCCGGCTGACTGCGCGGCACCAGATTGCCGTCATCCAGGTAGGCGCGATCGGCAAAGACTTCCTCGACAAGCGGCAAGCCGGTTGCTCTGCCGGCAGCAATCAACTGCGATGCGGCCGGCGCCAGCAGGACCAGCGTCGGATCGAGCCGATGCATGGCCCGGGCAATCGCATCGGCGACCTTTCGATCGACGCAGGCCAGGTTGTTGAGAGCGCCGTGCGGCTTGACGTGTGTAACGCGGGCGCCCTGGGCACGGGCGCACGCATCGAGGGCGCCGATCTGGCAGATCAGCATGGCTTCCAGTTCGGGCAGCGGAATATCCATGCGTCGCCGCCCGAATCCCTGCAAATCGGGATAGGCCGGATGCGCGCCGATGCTTACCCCGAAGGTTCTGGCCAGGGTAATCGTGTCAAACATCACCAGCGGATCGCCGGCATGATATCCGCAGGCGACATTGGCCGAATTGACAAGGTGCAGCATGGCTTCGTCGCTGCCCATGGTCCATGGGCCAAAACTCTCGCCCAGGTCGGCATTCAGGTTAAGCAGATGACTCATGGTTTCGCACTCCTCAATAAAGCTATAAACGCTCAGTCGGCACAAACCCAGCCGCTGTTCGGATCGTTATACAGCGCATCCGCATTCGGCAGGGCAAAGGTGATGCCGCTCGCCCACGCTGCCCACCGGGCCTCGCGTTCAAGCAGCGCCTGCCTGGCCTGCTGGGCATTGACCGCACAGAAGCGGATGCTCTGCCCCGGCTGCAAGTGCGCCAGACGGGGCACATCGGCGGCGATGACGGTGGCAATTTTCGGATAGCCGCCGACCGTCTGACAGTCGGCCAGCAGGATGATTGGCTGCCCGTCGCCCGGCACCTGAATTGTTCCCGGCGTCACGCCATCCGAAACAATATCGGCGGCCTCCGGCGTCACATGTGCAAGTTGCGGCCCTTGCAGACGCACACCCATGCGATCGATCTGCGGCGTGACCCGATACGCCGAGTTGAGGAATAGCTCAAGCGATTCGGCCTGAAAATGCTCCGCCTGCGGTCCGGGAATGACGCGGATCGGGCCATCGGCGTGACGCCATGGTTCGGCCCGATATTCCCGATAATCCCGGCGTGCATGAACTGAACAGGGCAACAGATTGCCCGTAACCAGGGGGAGCCCATCGATGCCGCCGATCATTGCCCGCTGATAAGTTGAACGGCTGCCCAGTTGCAGCGGCGAATCGATGCCGCCGGATACCGCCAGACAGGCCGTTCCGCCCGCCAACGAACCGATCTCCAGCACATCCTGCGTAGCGAGCGTGATGCTGCTCCAAGCCGGTACGTCAAGCGCCGCGCCATCGCCGCGCCGAAGCAGTGCGCCAGCATCGCCGGCAAGCGCCACGCGAACGAGCCCATGCCTGACTCCAAGTGTCGGGCCCAGGGCGCGAATTTCGATACAGGCACAGTCGGGGCCGTTACCGACCAGGGCGTTGGCGCAGCGGGCAAGCAGCGCATCCAGACTGCCGGAAACGGCAACCCCCATGTGGCGAAAACCAAAGCGGCCGGCATCCTGAATACAGTTGCCGATGCCGCCATCGATGACCTCGATCACGCCCGGCATCAGGTTTCTCCCGGCACCAGCAGAAGGCTGTCGAGTGCAAACGCGCCGGCTTGAGCCGCCGCTTCGATCTCCAGATAGAGCGGGCGATCAACCGCCTGCCAGCACACTCGATCACCCGAGGCCAGCAAGGAGGGCGATTGCGCATTGCCTGCCGAGAACATCGGCACCGGCGTTTTCCCGAGCAGACGCCAGCCGCCGGGACTCTGCCACGGATAAACGGCACACATCGCCCCGGCAATCGCCAGCGAACGAGCCGGCACCGCCTTGCGCGGCGAAGCCAGCCGGGGGGCTTCGAGCAGCGCGGGCAGACCGCCCAGGTAGGGGAAGCCGGGCATGAAACCGATCAGGTAAACCGTAAACGTGGTTTCGCTCATCAGCGCAATCACGGCCTCCCGGCTCAAGCCCTTACTCTGCGCCAGATCGTTCAGGTCCGGGGAAAATTCCTCGTCGAAGCAGACCGGGATACGCCAGTGCCGCCCCTTCCTGCTCGCCGTTCCGGCGTCTGCAGCCAGACGCAAGAGCGCCTGGCCGAGACGCTGGCCGTCGATGAGCAGCGGGTTGAAATGAACGGTGAGCGACCTGAACGTCGGAACCACATCGACTATGCCGGCGAAGTCTTCACAGCCAGCGCCGCCCTCCCTGCCCTCACCGTCCGCCTCTCCCGGCTCGGCACGGCGCGCCTGCTCAAGCGCATCGGCCAGGCCGAGAACCCTGGCGTGCAGCGCGGGATCGATGCGTGTGCCGAACTCGATGGTCCACGCCGCATCGCCCAGCGCCAGCAGGCGAACCGGTAAAGACTGATCAGCAGCGCCGCTTTCCATGCCCGTCATGCCCGAATCTCACGCTTGATCTCAAGCTGTTTTCAGCCTGTCATTTGCTGCGGCAGCCAGGTCGCGATTCCCGGAACGAAATACATCAACAGCACCATCACAATCATCAGGCAAAACAGCGGGAAGGCCTGCCTGGCCAGCCAGGTGATATCTCTCTTCGTCATGCCCTGCAGAACGAAGAGGTTGAAGCCCACCGGCGGCGTAATCTGTGCCATCTCGACGACCAGCACGATGAAAATGCCAAACCACAACAGATCGATGCCTGCGCCTTCGACCGTCGGCAACAACACCCCCATGGTCAGCACGACCATGGAAATGCCATCGAGAAAACAGCCGAGGATGATGAAGAAAATCATCAGCGCCACGATCAGCGCCAGCGGAGAAAGTTGCAGGCCGATGATCCACTCGGCCAGATGCCGTGGCAGGCCGATGTAGCCCATCGATAGCGTCAGGAAAGCGGCACCGGCCAGAATCAGTGCAATCATGCAATACAAACGCGTGCCGCCGATCAGACTGTCGCGGAAGTTTTTCCAGCTCAGTTCGCCCTGCATGGCGGCAATTAGCAACGAGCCGAGCACGCCCAGCGCCGCCGCCTCGGTGGCCGTCGCAATGCCGGTGTAGATCGAACCGAGCACCGCCGCAATCAGCGACACGACTGGAATCAGGTGCCGGGATTCATGGAGCTTCTGCGCGAAGCTGAGGTTCTGGTCGGCGGGCGGAATCTGATCCGGATGCAGCACGGCCCAGACGATGGTGTAGGCCATGAACAACCCGGCCAGAATCAGCCCCGGAAAGACGCCGGCGATGAACAGCTTGGCGATCGAAACATTGGCCGTCACGCCATAAACGATCATGATGATCGACGGCGGGATGAGCAGACCGAGTGTCCCGGCGCCGGCCAGCGTACCTATGGAAATCGAGTCCGGGTAGCCGCGCCGCTTGAGTTCGGGCAGCGTCATCTTGCCGATGGTGGCGCAGGTCGCGGCTGACGAACCGGAAACGGCGGCGAAGATGGTGCAGCCGATGATGTTGGTATGCAACAGGCGGCCAGGCAGCTTCTCAAGCCAGGGCGCTAGGCCCTTGAACATGTCTTCGGAAAGCTTGGTGCGAAAGAGGATTTCGCCCATCCAGATGAACAGCGGCAGCGCCGTCAGCGTCCACGACGAGGCCGATCCCCAGATGGTGATGGCCATGCTGTCGCCAACCGGACGGGTGGTGAACAGCTCCATACCGATCCAGGCCACACCGGCCAGCGAGAGGCCGATCCAGACGCCACTGCCGAGAATGGCAAACAGGGCGACGATGAGAAACGCCGTAATGTACAGATCCATGTGTCGTCCAATCGCTATTCAATCCGTATAGAACTATTCAATGTGCGCCGGTTCGCCTTCCCTGGGCTCCTGCCGGACTTTTCTCCCGGTCATCAGATCGACAAGATCTGCGGCGAAGGCCAGGGCAAACAGTGTTGTTCCGAGGGCCATGCCCAGTTGCGGAATCCACA
>NZ_JAEUOI010000148.1 GCF_016790145.1 Propionivibrio sp.
GCCACCGCGGCCCGCTCGAAGTCCCCCTGCATCGCCTGGACGATGGCGAAGAAGCCGCAGAACAGCGCGGCGGTGGTGAACAGATTGGGAAGAACGTAAATGCCGCGGCGCTTCAGCTCGGGATTGAACAAGGCCTTGCGGGGTTTCAGTTCCGTCATGGGTCAGGGGTTTCTGGCCGAGAAAGTGCGAGAAGGATACACCGAATAACCGACGCTTCGGTACTCGCAATAAGGGCGGTGCAGTCTCCCACACCGCCCAAGGCGAAGATAGCGCTAGGCGCGCACGCGCCGACAGTACGTTAGTACGGCAAGCGTAACGCGCTACCGAGCCTGCGACCCGCCAATCAGTTCTTGGATTGGTCGACGAGCTTGTTCTTCTTGATCCACGGCATCATGTCGCGCAGCTTGGCGCCCACGGTCTCGATCGGATGCACCGCGTTCAAGCGACGCCGGGCGGTCATCGCCGGGTAGTTGGTGCGGCCTTCGAGGATGAACATCTTGGCGTAGTCGCCGTTCTGGATGCGCTTCAGGGCATTACGCATGGCGGCGCGGGACTGCTCGTTGATGACTTCGGTGCCGGTGACGTACTCGCCGAACTCCGCGTTGTTGGAGATCGAGTAGTTCATGTTGGCGATGCCGCCTTCGTACATCAGGTCGACGATCAGCTTGAGTTCGTGCAGGCACTCGAAGTAGGCCATTTCGGGTGCGTAGCCGGATTCGACCAGTGTCTCGAACCCCATCTTGACCAGTTCGACTGCACCGCCGCAAAGCACGGTCTGTTCGCCGAACAGATCGGTTTCGGTTTCTTCACGGAAATTGGTCTCGATGACGCCGCCCTTGGTGCCGCCGTTGGCCGCCGCATAGGACAGCGCGAGGCCCTTGGCCTTGCCGGACTTGTCCTGATGTACGGCGATCAGCGAGGGAACGCCGCCCCCCTTGAGGTATTCGGAGCGCACGGTATGGCCGGGACCTTTTGGCGCCACCATGATGACATCCAGATCGGCACGCGGCACCACCTGGTTATAGTGGATGTTGAAGCCGTGGGCGAAAGCCAACGCGGCGCCCTTCTTGATGTTCGGCTCGACATCCTGGTAATACACGCCCGGGATGTTTTCGTCCGGCAACAGCATCATCACGACATCGGCGCCCTTGACCGCCTTGGCAACTTCCTCAACCTTGATCCCGGCCTTTTCGACCTTGCTCCAGGAAGCACCGCCCTGGCGCAAGCCAACCGTTACCTTGACGCCCGAATCGGTCAGATTCTGGGCGTGGGCGTGGCCTTGCGAACCGTAGCCAACGATGGTGACCTTCTTGCCCTTGATCAGGGAGAGGTCGGCGTCCTTGTCGTAGTAAACCTTCATGGTGTTCCTTTCATAAAACTGTGAGGAGAGAGGAGTCAGGAGTGAGGAGAGGAAGATTGCCCCTTTCGGATCGCTCCGAACTCCTCACCCTTGCTCATCACTAAACTTTCAAAATACGGTCACCGCTACCAATACCGCTGACGCCGGTGCGAACGGTTTCGAGAATCAAACCGGCATCGATGGCCTGGATAAAGGCGTCGAGTTTGGGTCCGCTGCCCGTGAGTTCAATCACATAGGTCGAATCGGTAACGTCAATGATTCGCCCACGGAAGATTTCTGCCATGCGCTTCATTTCCTCGCGATCCTTGCCCGTGGCACGAACCTTGATCAACATCAGTTCGCGCTCGATATGAGCGGCTTCAGAGAGATCGACCACCTTGATGACATCAATCAGCTTGTTCAGTTGCTTGGTGATCTGCTCGATCACCTCGTCGCTGCCGCTGGTGACGATGGTCAGCCGGGACAACGAGCTGTCCTCGGTGGGCGCCACCGTCAGCGTTTCAATATTGTAGCCACGCGCCGAGAACAAGCCGGCCACGCGCGAAAGCGCACCGGCTTCGTTTTCTAGCAAAATAGAAATAATGTGTCGCATGCTTGTCGTTCCCTTACAGATCTTCAGCCAGAATCATGTCGGCCAGGCCCTTGCCTGCCGCTACCATCGGGAAAACATTCGCTTCCCTGTCAGTGAGGATGTCGAGAAACACCAGTTCATCCTTGTGCTCGATGAAAGCTTTTTTGAGTGCTCCCTCAACCTCCTCAGGCCGCTCGACTCGAATGCCGACATGACCGTAAGCCTCGGCGAGCTTTACGAAATCAGGCAGCGAATCCATGTATGACTCCGAGTAGCGGCTGCCGTGGAACATCTCCTGCCACTGGCGAACCATGCCCAGGTAACGATTATTGAGGTTGATGATCTTGATCGGAAGACGGAACTGTTTGGCCGTCGACAGTTCCTGTATGCACATCTGTATCGAGCCTTCGCCGGTGACGCAAACGATCTGCAAATCCGGGTTAGCCAACGCCGCGCCCATGGCGTAGGGCAGGCCGACACCCATGGTGCCCAGACCGCCCGAGTTGAGCCAGCGCCGTGGCTGGTCAAATTTGTAGTACTGCGCCGCCCACATCTGGTGCTGTCCGACATCGGAGGTGATGATCGCGTTGCCGCCGGTAATCTCGTAGAGCTTCTCGATGACGTATTGCGGCATGATGACATCATTCTTGAGTTTGTAGTTCATGCACTGCCTGGAACGCCAACCTTCGATTTCCTTCCACCAGTCGCCAATCTCGGTCTTGCCCTGCTCGGCTTCGATCAGCTTGATCATCTCCGCGAGCACATCCGGAACATTGCCGACAATCGGCACGTCCACGCGAACGCGCTTGGAAATCGACGAAGGATCGATATCAACGTGAATGATCTTGCGTGGCAGGGAAGCGAAGTTCTCCGGGTTGCCAATCACCCGATCGTCGAAACGGGCGCCGATAGCCAGCAATACGTCGCAATGCTGCATCGCCATGTTGGCTTCCAGCGTGCCATGCATGCCCGGCATGCCCAGGAACTGCGGATCGGTCGCCGGATAGGCACCAAGCCCCATCAGTGTGTTGGTAATCGGAAAGCCGAGACGACGCGTGAGCTTGGTCAACAGTTTGTCGGCATTCGATAGAATCACCCCGCCGCCGGTATAAATCATTGGCCGCCTGGCGCCGAGCAGAAGTTGCACCGCCTTCTTGATCTGCCCCAGATGACCCTTGACGACCGGGTTATACGAGCGCATGTGGACATCGTTTGGGTAGTCAAACTTGCATTTTGCGGCAGTAATGTCCTTCGGAATATCCACCACCACCGGACCTGGACGACCCGTATTGGCAATGTAGAAGGCCTTTTTCATCGTCATGGCGATGTCACGCACATCCTTGATCAGGAAGTTGTGCTTGACGCAGGGACGGGTAATTCCAACCGTATCGCACTCCTGAAAGGCATCCTGACCAATATAGTAGGATGGCACCTGCCCGGAGATGATCACCATCGGAATGGAGTCCATGTAGGCGGTCGCAATACCGGTCACGGCATTGGTCGCGCCGGGACCTGAGGTAACCAGAGCCACGCCGACCTTGTGTGTCGAGCGCGCCAGACCATCAGCCGCATGCACGGCCGCCTGTTCATGACGGACCAGAACATGCTTGACCTTGTCCTGCTTGAACAGTTCGTCGTAAATATGAAGAACCGCGCCGCCGGGATAGCCGAATACATAGTCGACCTTTTCTTCCTGCAGGCACCTGATTACAATCTCCGCACCGGTCATCATGGTTATCATCCTCGCCTTACCAAGCAAAATGCTCGAAAAAGCCTGTAACGTTAAAGCCTAGACCACAATTGGTCAAGGCTTCCGCCCAAACGGCCGATATTCAAGGGATAATCTCCCGCCCTGCAATAACAAGGATTTCGATTCTGGCCAGCCCAAGCGAACTGTCAGATTTTCTCGCCACTTCAGAGCGTCGCGCTTTCAAGCAAGCGATGTTTGCCGTGCGTAACGAAGAGTCAGCACTCGATATCGTGCAGGACTCAATGATGAAACTTGCCGAAAAATATGGCGACCGCCCTGCAGAAGAGCTGCCAATGCTTTTCCAGCGCATCATGCAGAACACGATTCGTGACTATTATCGGCGCAGCAAGGTACGCTCGCTGTGGACGACCCTTCTCTCGTCATTCTCATCAGGCGATGAAAATGAACACGATCCGCTGGAAACTCTTGAGGTTGAATCGGGGTCTTACACCCCGAACACGCCTGACGGGCAGTTAGAGCAATCTCAAGTCCTTGTTATTATTGAAAAAGAGATAAAACTTCTGCCCGCGCGTCAACGCGAAGCCTTCCTCATGCGTTACTGGGAGGACATGGACGTTGCGGAGACTGCTGCCGCAATGGGCTGCTCAGAAGGCAGCGTAAAAACACACTGCTCGCGTGCTACACACACGCTGGCAGCGGCTTTGAAAGCAAAAGGAATCACACTATGAACGAATTACATTTCGCCTACAAGGTCAGGCAGCTTCTTAATCGCGGATTGCACGAACTGCGTCCCGAGACTGCAGCCCGCCTCGCTGACGCCAGAAAAAAAGCGCTGGCCTGCCAGAGGCAGGCGGTAAATCAATCGGTGCTGGCCTCTGCGGGCAGTTTTGTTCAACACCACTTTGACAACCTGCACCTCAAGCAGGTGCTCGCCGGGCTCTTGTTGCTCCTGGGCCTCGTCTTTTCCGCTTACTGGATGGCCGACCAGCGCGTCAACGAGCTGGGTGCCGTTGATAGCGCCCTGCTCGCCGATGATCTGCCCATCGGAGCATTTACCGACAAGGGCTTTGATACATGGTTAAAACGCGGCTCGTCGCAATAGTTTTCAGTTGTTTTGTGGTGACCACGGGCTGGGCGGAAACGCCCAGCCCGTCGCTCATTGCAACGCCGCCACAGCCAAAGTGGAGCGAATTGACGGTACAGCAGAAAATCGTCCTCGCCCCGCTGAGCGACGACTGGGATTCCATGGAGTACTTCCGCCAGAAAAAATGGCTGGGCATTGCCACCCGATTTCCCGAAATGACTCTGGAAGAACAGCGTCGCATTCAGGGACAAATGCAGGCCTGGGGAAAACTGACACCAGAACAACGTCAGTTGGCGCGCGAAAACTTTAAAACGGCCAACCAGCTTCCCCTTGAGAAAAAACAAGAACTCAAGCAAAAGTGGGAAGAGTATTCCAGCCTGCCGGAAGATGAAAAGGAAAAGCTGAAGCAGCAAGCCGCCAGCAGGCCCGCCCCCAAACCCGGCCGGCCGGTAGCAACTGCGCCCTTGCCGGCACCAGCGAACATGGCTAACCCGGTTGCTTACCCATCAACCCCGCCTACCCCACTTCCCGCAGCCCCACCCGCACCGGATGCATCACCCCCTGCCGCCGCACCGACGGGCACTGAAACCACGACCAAACCCTGATGCCTGCTGCTCCAGACCGCGTTATACGCCCAGCAATCCTGCGCCGGCTGCTCGCCATGAGTTACGAAATTCTCTTGATGTCTGGCGTTGTTGCAGTGCTGATGATTGCTCCGCACGTACTGATCGGCGCTTTCGCGCATCGACTCGCTACACCGGCGATTTTGTGGGCTCACCTCTTTCTTGTACTGCTCGTGTATTTCATCTGGTTCTGGAGCAATGGCGGGCAAACGCTGGCCATGAAAACCTGGCGCATCCGTCTGCTGACGAAAGAAGGACTTCCTGTCCGTCCGGCGCAGGCCTTGCTTCGCTTTCTTCTGTGCTGGCCCAGCCTGGTGCTTGGCGGAGTCGGCATCATGTGGGCGCTGATCGACCGCGACGGGCAATTCCTGCACGACCGGATCGCTGGCACCCAGCTCGTCACGGCATAAACGGGGAACCGGCTTTCACCGCACCCGTCCTGGAAAGTCGATGCTTATGGCATTGTAGCTGGGCCAGACTGGCTGACTCAGCGCCGCTCAACCCACCCGATCATCCCCATCGCAACCAGCATGAATAACGCTGAAGGGGCTATCGCACTGATCGCCGGCGACCAGCTGTTTATCACGCCAAGATTCGAGAACAAGCCGTTGAGCATGTGGAAGAATACTCCGATCATCACCCCGGAGAAAATCTTCAGACTGACTCCGCCAACCCGGTTATGGGTGTATCCAAAAGGCAAGGCCAGGGCGACCATGACCAGCGCTGCCAACGGATAAATCAGTTTCTTCCACAAGGCGATATCGTAACGCTGGGTCTTCTGGCTGTTCTCCGCCAGGTGCCTGATATAGGCCGTCAGATGCAGCAGGGACATACGTTCAGGCGCGACGACCAGAACGGCAAGAATGTCCGGATTCAACGCCGAATGCCATTCCATATCCGGCATCCTGACGACTTCGGACCGGTCATCATGCAGGATGGTCTGGACGACGCCTGTCAGCCGCCAACTGGCCGGTGGAATATAGACCCCCTCTGCCGCATCGGTGACCGAACGCAGCATTGCCTTATCGTCGAAGTTATAGATCCGGATGCCCCGTAGTTGCGTATCCAGCAGAACCACCTGCACGTTGATGAAACTGCGCTCATCCTTGACCCACAATCCGCTGCGCATGCCCTCAATCGTCTTGCCTTTCTGCGTGAGACGCAACTGCTGCGCCGCCCGCTCGGCGGGTGGCGCTACCACTTCACCGATCAGGAAAGTAATCAGGGCGAAAACTGCCGCCACCTGGAACAGGCCTGAAAGCAGGTTTCTGGTCGACATTCCCGATACCCGCAATACGGTGATTTCCGAATGCCGGGCCAGTGTCGACAGGGAATAAAGCGTCCCGATCAGAACCGCAATCGGCATCAGCTCATAAATGCGTCCCGGCATACGCAGGGCCACAAACGCAAAGGCATGCCGTATCTGATAGTCTCCCTTGCCAATATTACTGACCTCGGCAAACAAGTCGAAAAACCCAAACAAGGCCAGAAATCCGGCAAGTACCAGGCCTATCGCGCCAGCCATCTCGCGCGCCAGATAACGACGGTAAATTCTCATCTCAGAAACCGCGTAAAAGAGAGTATTGCAATCCGGCGATAGAAAAGCAGTGGCAGGAGACAGAGCATGAACAGATGGGTGGCCAGCACCCCGAGCGTAAATGAAATCCTGCCACTGGCCACCCACGCCTGACTGATGGTCAGCAAATTGTGGTACACAAAATAAGTCAATAGCGCCAGCAGCATGTTGGCTGAACGACCTGCCCGCGGATTGACAAAGGAAAGGGGGATTGCCAGCAGCGCCAGAACAATTGCCGAAAGTGGAACGCTCAAGCGCCACATCAGCTCGGCTCGATAGACAGGCAGATCCTTCTGTATCAACTCCAGCGTTGGTGTATTCTTCGACGTCCGCTCGATGCCACGCGCCTCTTTGGTTTCCAATCGTATGGCATAACGCGCAAACTCCAGAATTCGGAACTCCGGCGAACCCGGTTCAATCTCGTAACGTCGACCGTTCACCAAAACAATGAAACGATCGCCATTCTCGGCAATTTCCTGATAGCCTTTCGTGGCCATGGTCACACCCAGACGCTGGTTCTGCACCGATTGCACGAATACGTTTCTTACATAGCTCTCATCATCGGCAACCGCCTCGACGAAAACGACACGATCCCCGGAAGCTGACTCCTGAAACGCTCCGGGAGAAACCATCCCGGAATCCTTGCGTGTATTAAGACTATTGCGGTACTCGGCACTCTGCGAGTTGGCCCAGGGAGCTACGAAAAGAGACAACAGGGCTATGGCAAATACCAGCGGCAGGGTAAAGACCAGCACCGGCCGTATCCACGCGGCAAGAGACAGCCCGGATGAGAACCAGACGACCATCTCGGAATCACGATAACTGCGCGACAAAGCCAACAGAATCGCGATGAACGAAGACAGGGATAACAAGGCCGCGATGTAGTTAAGCGCTGAAAAGCCAAGCAACGCCACCACCGCTTCCGGCGCAATCGAGCCTTGCGCCGCGTCGCCCAGCAGACGGATCAGTTGAGTGGTCAGCAGAATGGCGAAAAGGGCGACAAAAATGCCGGCAGCCGAGTGGGTAAACTCGCGCCGGGCGGCACGCTGAAAGATCATTTTTTGACTTTAACGAAAAACAACAGTGATAATCGACTTTTGGTACGAAACTGCAATCGATGAGGAGCAGCCAGTGGAATTTAGCATAAAAAGTGGAAGCCCGGAAAAGCACCGTAGCGCTTGCGTCGTCGTCGGCGTTTTCGAAGCACGCAAACTGACGCTTGCCGCCGAAGTGATCGACAAGGCGGCGAACAACTACCTTTCCGACGTCATTCGCCGTGGCGACATGGAAGGGAAAGCGGGTTCGACTCTGCTTCTGCACGACGTTCCATCGACCCTGTGCGAGCGGGTGCTGCTGGTCGGACTGGGCAAGGAAAAGGAATTCCGCGAAAAGGAATACTGCTCCGCGATTCGCAGTGCGGTTAATGCACTCAACGCAACAGGCGCTGTGGACGGCGCGCTCTTCTTGACCGGATGCGCAGTCAAAAAGCGTACTCTGGCCTGGCGCATCCGGCAGGCAGCAATTATCGCTGAGGAAAGCGTCTATCGCTTCGAGCAGTTCAAGAGTAAAAAAGACTACGTGCGCCGCCCGTTGCGGAAACTGACTTTGGTCATTGAACGGCGCAATGAACTCGCTCTTGCTGAAGAAGCGCTGGCCCAGGGGCTGGCCATCGCCAGGGGTGTGGCGCTGGCCAGGGATCTCGGCAACCTGCCCGGCAATGTATGCACTCCCGGCTATCTGGCCGAAACGGCCCGCCAGATGGCCCATGATCATGCACTCGACTGCAAGGTACTCGAACGCGCCGAAATGGAAGCGCTCGGCATGCACTCCCTGCTCTCGGTAGCCAAGGGCTCGCACCAGCCACCGAAGCTGATTGTCCTGCACTATAAAGGCGCCAATGCTGGAACCGGCCGTGGAAAAGGTGCACAAGCGAAACCGCTGGTCCTCGTCGGCAAGGGCATCACCTTCGACTCCGGCGGCATTTCGCTCAAACCGGGCCTGGAAATGGACGAGATGAAGTTCGACATGTGCGGCGCTGCCAGCGTGCTCGGTGCCCTCAAGGCGGTAGCCCAGATGAAACTGCCGATCAATCTGACGGTGCTCGTTCCGACCTCCGAAAACATGCCGGGAGGTGCGGCCAGCAAGCCGGGCGACATTGTCACTTCGATGTCCGGCCAGACCATCGAAATACTGAATACAGACGCTGAAGGTCGCCTCATCCTCTGTGACGCGCTGACCTACGCCGAGCGCTTCGATCCAGACACGGTGATCGACGTCGCCACCCTTACCGGCGCCTGCGTCATCGCACTCGGTCATGTTGCCACCGGCCTTTTCGCCAACGACGAGGGCCTCGCCCGCGAACTCCTGCACGCCGGCGACGAAGCTCAGGACCGCGCCTGGCAGATGCCGCTGTGGGAAGACTATCAGGATCTTCTGAAAAGCAACTTCGCCGACATGGCCAACATTGGCGGGCGTGCGGCCGGCAGCGTATCCGCCGCCTGCTTCCTCTCGCGCTTCACCAAAAAGTTCGTGTGGGCGCACCTCGACATTGCCGGTACCGCCTGGAAATCCGGCGCCGATAAAGGGGCTACGGGTCGCCCCGTTGCGCTGCTCACGCATTACCTGCTCAAGCGCGCCGGGAAACTGAATTGACCCAGATCTTCTTTTATCATAACGCGGCCGAGCGCATCGCTGCCGCCGCCGCGCTGATCGGCAAGGCTTATTTGCAGAAGAAGTCGCTGCTGGTCTACGCCCCCGATGCCGAAGTCGCCGGCCTGCTCGACCGCCATTTGTGGATGCATCCGCCAAGCGGCTTCGTCCCCCATGTGCGCGGCGATTCCCCGCTTGCCGCCGAAACACCGGTGCTGATTGCCGACAATCTGGACGCCTTGCCGCAGAACGAGCGCCTGTTCAACCTGTCCGCGCAAATCCCCCCCGGCTTTGCACGATTCACCAGTGTCATTGAAGTCGTCGGGCAGCAGGACGCAGAGCGGCTGGCGGGTCGCGAACGCGTCAGGTTCTACAAGGATCGCGGTTACGAAATCAAGTATTTCGACCTTTCGGAGAAACACTGATGGCCGAACATTCGGATGTGGTTGATCGCATCGACTCGTTGATGAAGCGACGGCGCAGTTTTGTTGCCAAGACGGCCAGCAATATCGGACCCGCCAGCGCTGCACCTCCTGAAAGTGATGACAATGACCTGCCAGTACTTACTGAAGTGGTGTCTGCGGAAGTAGCCGTTTCTGAAGTCAGCCCCGACCGCTTCGACGAAACCCAGGTCTCGCTGCTCGCTTCGGATATCGCCCACGCCATCGGGCAACAACTGACCTACGAACTGCCGACGCTGCTTGAAGCCACGCTACTCAACGCCGGTGAAGAACTGCGCGCCGGAATTACCTCGACCATGGAAACCGCCCTGCGAGACTTCATCGCCCGGCGCAAGCAACTGCGCCTTCCGCTCGACGAGCCGAATCGGAAGGACTAGCGCATCCGCATCCGTTGAAGTCGGGGGCGCCAGCGCGATCCGGTATAATCGCCGGCTTTCCCCACCCCTACTACTACCCCTATGGAACTCGCCAAAAGCTTTGAGCCGGCAGACATCGAACGTCGCTGGTACCCCGAATGGGAAGCCAGGGGCTACTTTGATGCCGGCCTCGACACCACCAACCCGAATGCCTTCTGCATCCTGTTGCCGCCGCCCAACGTCACCGGTACGCTGCACATGGGGCATGGCTTCAACCAGGCGATCATGGATGCCCTCACCCGCTACCATCGCATGCGCGGCGACAACACGCTGTGGCAGCCGGGAACCGATCACGCCGGCATCGCCACGCAAATCGTCGTCGAACGCCAGCTTGACGCGCAAGGTATTTCCCGCCACCAGCTTGGCCGCGATAAGTTTCTCGAAAAAGTCTGGGAGTGGAAAGAATTCTCGGGCAACACCATCACCCGCCAGATGCGCCGTCTCGGCACCTCGCCGGACTGGAAGCGAGAGCGCTTCACGATGGACCCCGGCCTCTCGAAGATCGTCACCGAGACCTTCGTCCGTCTGCACCGGGAAGGCCTGATTTATCGCGGCAAACGTCTCGTCAACTGGGACCCGGTACTGCACACCGCCGTCTCCGACCTCGAAGTGGTGAGCGAAGAGGAAGACGGTTTCATGTGGCACATCCGCTACCCGCTGGCCGATGGCAGCGGTTCCCTGACCGTGGCCACCACCCGCCCGGAAACCATGCTCGGCGATACCGCCGTGATGGTGCACCCGGAGGATGAGCGTTACAAGCACCTGCTCGGCAAAATGGTGAAACTGCCGCTTGCCGATCGTGAAATTCCGATCGTCGCCGATGCCTACGTCGACCTCGAATTCGGCACCGGCTGCGTCAAGGTCACGCCGGCGCATGACTTCAACGATTACGCCGTCGGCCAGCGCCACAATCTGCCGATCATCTCGATTCTCACGCTCGACGCGAAAATCAACGACAACGCACCGGCAAAGTATCGCGGCATGGATCGCTTCGATGCGCGCAAGGCCGTCGTCGCCGACCTTGAAGCGCTCGGCGTGCTGGAGAAAACCGACAGGCACCAGCTCAAGGTTCCGCGCGGCGACCGCACCGGCGTCGTGATCGAGCCGATGCTCACCGACCAATGGTTTGTCGCCATGAGCAAGCCGGGAGTCGGGCCAGATTCGGACGGCACCAGCATCGTCGGCAAGGCACTCGCATGCGTCGCCTCGGGCGAAATAAAGTTCGTCCCGGAAAACTGGGTCAATACCTACAGGCAGTGGCTGAACAACATCCAGGACTGGTGCATTTCGCGCCAGTTGTGGTGGGGACACCAGATTCCGGCGTGGTACGGCGACCAGGGGGAAATTTTCGTCGCCCACGACGAAGCCGAAGCCAGGGCGCAGGCGTCGGCCGCCGGCTACACGGGTGCGCTGGAGCGCGACCCGGACGTGCTCGACACCTGGTATTCGAGCGCCCTGTGGCCGTTCTCGACACTCGACTGGACACCGGAGTGGCCGGAAAAATCGAACCCAGCGCTCGACCTCTACCTGCCCTCGACGGTGCTCGTTACCGGCTTTGACATCATCTTCTTCTGGGTCGCGCGCATGGTCATGATGACCAGGCACCTCACCGGCAGGATCCCGTTCAGGCATGTTTATGTCCATGGCCTGATCCGCGACGCCGAAGGTCAGAAGATGAGCAAGTCGAAGGGCAACGTGCTCGACCCGATCGACCTGATCGACGGCATCGTCATCGAGGATCTGGTCAGCAAACGCACCACCGGGTTGATGAACCCGAAGCAGGCCGAACAGATCGCCAAGCGCACGCGCAAGGAATTCCCTGAGGGCATCCAGGCCTTCGGCACCGACGCCCTGCGCTTCACCTTCCTCTCGCTGGCCAGTCCCGGTCGCGACATCAAGTTCGACCTGCATCGCTGCGAGGGCTACCGCAATTTCTGCAACAAGCTGTGGAACGCCACACGCTTCGTGCTGATGAATACCGAAGGCCAGGACTGCGGCATCGACGCCTACACGCCGGAGGTTTGCTCAAGCGCCCTCGACTTCTCGTTCGCCGACCGCTGGATCGTCAGCACGCTGCAACGCACCGAAGCCGAAGTCGCCCAACACTTTGCCGACTACCGTTTCGACCTGCTCGCCCGCGCCATCTACGAATTCGTCTGGGACGAGTTCTGCGACTGGTACCTCGAACTGGCCAAGGTGCAGATGCAGGGCGGTACGCCGGAACAGGCCCGCGCCACGCGCCGTACGCTGCTGCGCGTGCTGGAAACCGTTCTGCGCCTGGCACACCCGCTGGTGCCCTTCATCAGCGAAGAACTGTGGCAGGTTGTCGCTCCACTAGCCGGAAAAAAGACGCACGACTCGGTGATGCTCGCCGCTTACCCGCAGGCACAGCCGGAGAAGATCGACGAAGCCAGCGAAGCCAGGGTGCAGCAACTCAAGGATCTGGCCTACGCCTGCCGCAACCTGCGCGGCGAAATGAACCTTTCACCGGCGCAGAAGGTGCCGCTGATCGCCAGCGGCAACGCCGAAGCACTGGCCGCTTTCGCCCCCTACCTGAAGGCGCTGGCCAAGCTCGCCGACATGCAGATCGTCGACGCCCTGCCCGATGACGCCGACGCACCGACCGCGGTCGTTGGCGAAACGCGCCTGATGTTCAGGATCGAAATCGACCTCACCGCCGAAAGCGAGCGTCTGGCCAGGGAGATCGCCCGGATTGAAGCCGAGATCGTCAAGGCCAACGCCAAGCTCTGCAACGAGAGCTTCGTCGCCCGCGCCCCGGCACCGGTCGTCGAGCAGGAAAGGAAGCGCCTCGCCGACTTTGTCGCCACTGTCGAAAAGCTGAAACCACAGTTGGAACGTCTCAGGCGCGGCCAGGGAACGACAAAGGAATAACCTTCGGCTATGTGCAATTCTATGGTTGGCTGCATCAGAATGCTGATAGCCCGTTCCGTGCAATCCGTGGTTGGAGCCAGACGTAAGACACAGCGGGAAACTGAAGCTCAAGAACGCCTCTCGGCCAATAGCGCAGCCCGCGTCATCGGGCTTTGCAGCTGCTCAAGCCACCATTGCAGTGCTCGCCCTTGGCCGCCCCTTCCGCTCTTGCGCCAGGCGTAACAAAACTGAAGCTTGTGTTCCCCTTGTTCGATTTGTTTTACCACCAGGCGCCCGGTATCAATGTAGGGCTGTGCCAGGCATGTCGGCAGGAAGCCAACACCCAGCCCTCTGATCTGCGCATCGATCTTTGCAGGCATGTCCGGAACGGTCATCGCCTCTTGGCCAGGCAATAGTCTGACCGTCAGGCCGCCGCCGCGCTGTATCGAGTCGGCAAGCGCCACCGCACGATGCAGACGGATCGTCTCATCGCTCAATGGTTCAGACGCATGTGCCAGCGGGTGATGGGGCGATACGGCGAAGACAAAACGCACCGTACCGAGCGACTCCCGCTGAAGGTCAGCCCGGCTACCGGCCTGCACGGCCACACCCAGCGCCAGATCGGCCTGGCCCGATGCGAGCGCTTCGAGCGTGCCAGACAGCGTCTCGCTGCGCAGCTTGAGACTGGTCGGCGGTTTCAACGCAAAAAATGACTGGCAGAGTTCCATCACCGTCGAACGAACGATGATGCTATCCACCGCAATCGTGAACTGTGGCTCCCACCCGGTCGCCACCCGCTTGATGCGGTTGGCCACGGCATCGATATCTGCCAAAAGTCGCGCACCCTCGCGCAATAGTTCCTGCCCAGCTTCAGTCAAGCGGGCCTGCCGCGAGCTGCGATCAAACAGCAGGACATCGAGCGCGTCTTCGATCTGCCGCACGCGATACGTCAGTGCGCTGGGCACCATATGACTTGCCCGCGCAGCCGCAGCAAAGCTGCCGGCCTTTGCAATGGTCTCAAGCATGGCCAGGGCATCGGGTGTTAACACATCGCGTGCAGTCGGCATCAGGCGTTCATCCATTCAATTATTTTGAATGATGCCATCAAATCGGCAGCACCTGCAACACTACTGAAAAAGTCACAATGCACCTATTCAAAAAGGAGATTCACATGCTCACAGTTCGTAAATCCAAGGATCGCGGTTACGCAAACCACGGCTGGCTTGAGAGCTACCACTCGTTTTCATTCGCCGGTTAACACGACCCGGCGCACATGGGCTGGGGCAACTTGCGGGTCATCAACGAGGATCGGGTGGCCCCCGGCACCGGCTTTGGCAAGCACGGCCACCGCGACATGGAAATCATCAGTTACGTTCTGTCTGGAAATCTCGCGCATCAGGACAGCATGGGCAATATCAAGGGCATACCACCCGGCGACGTGCAGCGCATGAGTGCCGGCACCGGCGTGACGCACAGCGAGTTCAACCACGCCGAGGGCCAGACCACACACTTTTTGCAGATCTGGATTACGCCCAACATGACCGGCATTGCACCGAGTTACGAGCAACGGCATATTCCGGCAGAACAAAGGCGAGGTAAGTTGCGCCTGATGGCGTCACCGGATGGCGCCGGAGGTTCAGTCAAGATTAATGCCGATGCGTATTTGTTCGCCGGCCTGTTCAACGGCACGGAATCCGCCGTTCTGAACATCAACCCCAAGCGCAAGGGCTATGTCCACGTGGTGCTTGGTACAGTTGAGGTCAACGGACAGTGGTTGTCGGGTGGAGACGCCGCCCTGATCAGCGCAGAAAGTCGCATTGAAATCCTGAACGGTAAAGACGCAGAAGTTCTCGTCTTTGACCTCGAAGCGTGAGCAGTCCCAATCAATGCTGGATTCCCAGCGTTAAACCACCGCCGCAAAAGGAGATTCACCATGAGCAAGCCCTACGTCAAACTCGATAAAAATAACGCTGTCGTTCTGTTAGTTGATCACCAAGCCGGTCTGTTATCGCTGGTGCGCGACATTGATCCCGATAAATTCAAAAATAATGTACTGGCACTTGCCGATCTGGCCAAGTACTTCAACTTGCCGACGATTCTGACCACCAGTTTTGAGAACGGCCCCAACGGTCCGTTGATGCCGGAACTAAAAGCCCTGTTTCCCGACGCACCCTATATCGCCCGCCCCGGACAAATCAACGCTTGGGACAATGACGATTTTGTAAAGGCAATTAAAGCGACAGGCAAAAAGCAATTAATTATTGCAGGCGTTGTAACCGAAGTGTGCGTAGCGTTTCCCGCTTTATCCGCGCTCGAAGAAGACTTTGACGTGTTTGTCGTTACCGATGCGTCAGGGACTTTCAATGCAATAAGTCGCGATTCGGCGTGGCAACGAATGACCCTGGCAGGTGCGCAATTATTGAACTGGTTTGCAGTGGCTTGTGAATTGCACCGCGACTGGCGCAATGATGTTGAAGGCCTGGGCACGCTGTTCGCCAATCATATTCCCGATTATCGAAACCTGATGACCAGTTACAGTGCATTGCAAAAATGATCTGTAGCGCCGATTGAACAGTGCTAAATCGGAGAGGTAGAAAATGTCGAGGCGCGCAGATATTGGCGCCTCGTTCGCCTGACAAGACGGCGCACACTGCACACTTTGTGTGCTCGCCGCACCTGCGGCGGTAATGTCAGGTTTCAAGTAAAAGTGGTCACAGGAATTAAAATGCAAAGCTCCAGACTGAGCGCCGTAAGTTCCCCCGGTGCTGGCACCTATAAGATGAGCAGCGCTTCCGCGGACAACGTCAGCTTCGTAGTGCGTCACCGTGTGCGCGCCGACGCACACACCTTGTATGAGGCCTGGCTCGTCGAGACCATGCGGGTTGCCGCCGCCTTTCCCGGCCACCGGGGGGTGCAGGTCGTGCGTCCGACTGCGGGCGGGGTCGACTACACCATCATTGTGAACTTTGCCACACATGACGATGCAACACTCTGGCACCAGTCGGCCGAGCGCACGCGCCTGATTGAGGCCGTTCAGCCGCATCTCGATGTCGTCGAACAGGTTACCGTCGGCGCCGGTATCGACTACTGGTTCCAGCCTGAACCCGCTGCAAGCGGTGAGCCACCGATGAAACCGCCGGCGTGGAAGCAGTGGATGATTACCACCTCGGTGATCTGGCCGCTGACCATGGTCGTGCCGTGGGCGTTTGGGCCCCTGTTCAACGGGTGGCCTGCGCTGGGCGCCTACGGCGTCAAGCAGGGCATCCTTGCCTCAGTCATCGTCGCCATCGTCGTCTGGATGATCATGCCGCGTTATACCCGGTTGGTACACAACTGGTTATTCCGCAAGAAGTAGTCGCCATATTATTTTCCCCACTGGCAAGGAATGAACGCATTTTTCTCAGATATCATTTCATGTCACTTCCGCTATCCTTGCTCCAGTTGTCTTGCGCAAGAAGATCGAAGCGGTTATCGATAATGCGGTGGACGATCAAGTTCATGATGACCTACAGGCCAGAAAATAAGTGACGATGCATATGGGAAAAAACCGGCTCGAAGCATTCAGCGATGGCGTGCTCGCCATCATCATTACCATCATGGTGCTTGAGATGAAGGTACCTCATGGTGAAGACATCGCGGCCTTGTGGCCTTTGTTTCCGGTGTTTCTGAGCTACATTCTGAGCTTCGTCTATGTCGGCATCTACTGGAACAATCATCATCACTTGTTTCACGCGGTACAGCGCGTCGATGGCCAGGTTCTCTGGGCAAATCTTCATCTGTTGTTCTGGCTATCGCTATTCCCCATCATCACGGGCTGGATGGGTGAAAACCTCTTTGCGCCATTGCCCAGTGCACTCTACGGCGTCGTGCTCCTGATGGCGTCGACGGCTTACTGGATACTCACCCGGGCGATCATTTCCGCCGAGGGTCAGAGTTCGCTGTTGGCGAAGGCGATCGGCAAAGACAACAAGGGTAATTTATCGCTTGTACTCTATGCCGCAGCGATTCCTCTGGCCTTCGTCAATCAGTGGGTGTCACAAACACTTTATGTCGCTGTTGCGCTGATGTGGCTTGTTCCTGATCGGCGTATCGAGAAGGTGTTGACCGAGTAAAAGAATTGGGGCTGGGAAACTACTATGACCAGGCCGATGGCACTAAGCGCCCGGAAGCTGAATCCCCATCACCCACACCATTCCGGAGAAGGTGAAAAAGGATAGTGCCGTGGACACCAGGATGATACGGGCTATGCGCTCGGAATCGACACCGAAGCGCTCGGCGAGCATTGAAACCTTGCTGGCAATGGATGTGTTTGTGGCAGCGCGGCTACGAGCATGAGCGCCGTAAGTATCTGCGCTGTGCAGGGGAAGGTAACCGTCAGGATCGACTGGACAGCGTGCACCGGCACTCAACCGTCAGCAAACACATCAGCGCACGATCTCGCGCCGGCACCCCAGCCACACGGCGACGCCCAGCAAAGCGAGGAAGCAGAGCACCGACCAGTTGGCCAGCGAGAGGCCGAGGAATATCCACTCCTTGCTGGTGCAGAAACCAGTGACCATGAACATCGCCGGCCACTGCGCTCCGAGCCAGTCAACAATCCGCTCGACCAGGGTCGGATCGCCGAAGCCGCATTCGATCGCCTGCTGCGGAGCATATTGCATCCAGCTTTGCTGAACGGCGCTGATCACGCCACCCACAGCGCTCAGGCCGACGAGCGCACACCATGGTCTGCGCCACCCCGGCAACAGCACCCCGCACAGCGCAAAAAAGGCCAGCACCAAGTAAAGCAGACGTTGAAAATTGCACAAATGGCAAGGGTGCAGTTTGGCCAGTTCACCGAGCACCAGACCTGCCGCCACCAGACCAAGCGAAACAGTGGCCAGCACGGCAAACACACAGCGGGTGGACAGGCGATTGAACAACTTCGATCAGGCCAGCGAATAACTGCGCAAGCGCAGCGAGATCTCCTGCAACTGGCGAACACCCGAACTCTCGGCGCGCTGGCACCAGTCCTGCAATTCCCTGATCAGTTGCTCGCGCGAGGCGTTTGAGCGTTCCCACAAGGCCACCAGTTCTGCACGCATGGCATAAGCCGTTTGCAGCGCACTGCTCTGCTTCAGGAGCTGTTCGAGGCGGCCGCGCAAATCCTCCGGTACCGCGCTGGCGTCCACCGCCAGCCAGCGTTTCAGCCCCTTAAACTGTATCCCGTTGTGCGCTTTGCCAAGCTCTTCGCGATACAGGTGTTTCAAGGTCTTGGCGTAGCCGGCGAGAACATCGTAACGGTTGGCGATAACCGCCTGCAGGGTATCGAAATCAATAATCTGACGTGCCGTTCCGAGATGCGGGACAGGCGCCAGTTTCTTCACCTGCGCCAGGCCCAGTGCGGAAAGAATACAGATATACATCCAGCCCAGATCGAACTCGTACCATTTGTTCGAAAGTCGGGCCGATGTCGGATAGGTATGATGATTGTTATGCAGTTCCTCGCCGCCGATCAGAAACCCGATCGGGAAAATATTCCTGCTGGCATCGGGCGAATTGAAATTCCGGTAGCCCCAGAAGTGCCCGAGGCCGTTGACCACACCGGCCGCCCAGAATGGGATCCAGGCCACCTGGACGGCCCATATCAGCGTTCCCCAGACCAGGCCGAAGAGCGCCACATCGATGGCCAGCATGACCACGACACCGGTCTTCTGCCAGGGCGTATAAAGATGATTCTCGATCCAGTCCTCCGGGGTACCGCGCCCGTAACGCCTGAGCGTCTCCGGGTTATGCGCTTCCTTGACGTAGAGGAACACACCGCCCCACAACACGCGGTTGATGCCATAAACCTGCGGACTGTGCGGGTCTTCCGGTGTCTCGCACCTGGCGTGATGCTTGCGGTGAATCGACGCCCACTCCCGGGTTCCCATGCCGGTCGTCAGCCACAGCCATAAACGGAAAAAATGCGCCGGTAGCGGGTGCAGTTCCAGCGCACGATGCGCCTGATGCCGGTGCAGGTAGATGGTCACTGCGGCAATCGTCACCTGGGTCAGGCCCAGCGTCACCAGTACATAAGCCCACCATGGCCAATCGACGATTCCAGCGTACATATCACCTCCAGTAAATTGTGCCAGCGATTCTAAGTCATTTCAGCGGATCGGCAAAACCAATTCCGGCACGCTTTACCAAAAAAAGGCGTGGGTGCAGCATTTAGAGCGATAGTCGCGCCAGCGACTCACCAACCTCCCCTCGCCCTCTGGGAGAGGGGGCGGGGGTGAGGGAAACGGGCAGACCGGCAACATTCAGAATATGAGGTGGCGCCAAATCCATGCCCGTCAGGCCCATCCCGTGTGTCGCCGGGAATTTTTCGGGTGGCAAGTACCACCCGAGCCGGCAACCCGCTATCATTGCGCCATGAAAACACACATCCTGCTGGTCGAGGACGATGCGCGCCTCGCCAATCTGACTGCCGAATACCTGCGCAAGAACGACTTTGAAGTCGCCATCGAAACCCGTGGCGATACCGCCGAAGCGCGGATACTAAAGGAGGATCCCGAACTGGTGATCCTCGACGTCATGCTCCCCGGCAAGGATGGCTTTGAAGTCTGCCGTGCCGTACGCACCAAGTACAAGGGAGTGATCCTGATGCTGACGGCACGCGACGAAGACCTCGACCAGATCCTTGGCCTCGAACTCGGCGCCGATGATTACATCGCCAAGCCGGTGCAGCCGCGTCTTCTGCTGGCGCGCATCAAGGCCCTGTTGCGCCGTTCGCCAGGCACCGTCAGTGCGGGCGGCGAAAGCCCCGCAGCGGACAGCTCGGCGCAACTTGTCTTTGGCAATTTCCGCATCAGTCAGTCGACGCGCAGCACCCACCTGGGTGACGAAAGCATCGATCTGACCACCGCTGAATTCGACCTGCTGTGGTTGCTCGCCCGACACGCCGGCAGCATCCTGTCACGCGACGATCTGCTTCAGCAATTGCGCGGCATCGGTTTCGACGGTCTGGACCGCTCGATCGATGCGCGTATTTCGCGGCTGCGGCGCAAGCTCGGCGACGATCCGGAAAACCCGACCCGCATCAAGACGGTACGCGGCAAAGGCTATCTGTTCAGCAAGCATGACTGGCAATAGTCGCAACAACAGTCTGCTCGACATCCTCGGGCGCTACAAGCCGGCGCCGTGGCGCGGACGTTACAGCCTGTCGCGGCTGTTCTTCAACTTCTACCTGCTGGTAATGGGCTCCTTCGTGGTCATCGCCTTTTTTGCCGACTTTGTCATTTCGACCGCCGTCAAGGGAATTACCGACGATTACACCAGCCGCTTCATGCAGGGCACCATCGTCCTCATTGAAGACGACCTGTTTCGCAAGCCACGCTCGGAATGGCCAAAAACCATCAAGGCACTTGACGAAAAGTTTGCCTACAAGCTCGATATTGTTGAGCGCTGGACCCTGAAGCTACCACCCAGGCAAGCCGAAAAACTTGACGCCGGCGAACTGGCGATTGACGCCGATGGCGATATTCTCTACCACCGTCTGAAGCAGACCCCGCACATTCTAGCCGTCGGCCCGCTCTCGCCCGATGCCAACCCGGACCGTCCGCGTTCCCTGCCGCTCGAACTGCGCATCCGCCTGCTGACCTGGAGCCTGATCGGCCTGTGCCTGGCCATCGCCGTCTGGTTCTGGGTGCGCCCCGTGTGGCGCGACCTTGAAGCGCTGCGGCAGACGGCGCGAGCGCTCGGCGAAGGCCACTTCGAAACTCGCGCACCGGATGCGCGCATCAGCGCTTTTGAACTGCTCACCGACACCCTCAACGGCATGGCCGAACGAATCCAGCGCCTGATCGCCACCCAGAAGGAACTGTCGAGCGCGATCTCGCACGAACTGCGGACACCGATCGCACGCATGCGCTTCGCGCTCGAAATGCTGGCGGAAACCGACGAACGCAGCGAACGGGAACGCCTGTGGCAACTGATGGAAGTCGATCTCGACGAACTCGACAACCTGATCGACTCCAGCCTCACCTATGCGCGTTATGAGCGCGAACAGCCGGAACTGCATCTGACACCGGTCGAACTGGCCCCCTGGCTTGAGGAAGAAGTTGAATCCATGCGCATACTCGGCCGCACGCTCGAACTGAGCGTCGATTGCCATGCCTTGCCTGCGGCACAGCGCGTCGAACTCGACCTGAAGAGCATGCCTTATGCCGTTACCAACCTGCTGCGCAACGCGATCAAGTACGCCAGATCAAGAATAGTGATCAGTGCCGAAGTGGTCGGCGAGCACATTCGGGTGCATGTCGACGATGATGGCATCGGCATCCCGCCGGAAGAACGCCAGCGCGTTTTCTTCGCCTTCACCCGGCTTGATCGCTCACGCGACCGTGCTACCGGCGGCTACGGCCTGGGACTGGCCATCGTCCGGCTGGTCCTGGAGCAGCATGGCGGAACGGCAAGCGCCGACGAATCACCGCTCGGTGGCGCGCGCTTTACACTCGACTGGCCGCTGTTACAGAACGTCACGCAATCCTGACGAAAGCACGGAAGACACAGGCGCTCCGCCCGACTACCATCAAGGCCTTACAAGCTAACAGATGGAGAACTACGGCATGCCCCAATTCACTCAGATACGCGAACGTTTTCTCGCCAACGCCCGCCAGCATTTGCTCGAAACTGACACCAAGGCCTGTAACTGCCAATTTGAATGCTGTCAGAATAACCGTGATTCCAGTACCAACAAAAGAACTGCGCGCTCCGGGAAAAAAGCAGATTGAATTCCATGGCAGCTCCCCGCACACCATTCCCGATTGCCGAAGGGCTTGGCATTTTTATCGGAGTGCTTGCCTGGGGTCTGCTGACGGAAGGACACCTGGAAATCATCCGGGCCGCATTCATTGCCAGCGTCTGCTCGCTGGCCTGGTTTGTATTGCGCTGCTGGAAAAACAGAACGCGAAACAAGCATCCGATGCGCTGACAGGCCTTCAGTCGCTTGCCGGGAGTGCGCCGGTGGCGCCCGGCAAAGGCTGCCCTTTGCGCGAACCGAACTTGTGCGAGTAGACCCAGGTAAATTCCGCACCGAACAGGAAAATCTGGGCCGAATAGTAAACCCACAACAGCACAATGATCAGCGAGGCTGAAACGCCGAAATGAGACGAAATGCCGCTCCTGCCGATGTAGGCACCGATCAGCGCCTTGCCGGTGATAAACAGTAGCGAGGTGACGATTGCACCAACCCAGACATCTTTCCAGTGGATCCGAACGCGCGGCATGGTCTTGTAGATCATGGCAAAAACCGCCGTCGCCAGCAGGACGCCGAGTGAGACTTCGCTTGCATTCTCGACAGTGGCCCAGCCTGTGGCATACGGATCCAGCCACTTGCTCAAAGCGGCCAGAGCCGCACTGAAAGCCAGCGAAACAGTCAGCAGGAAGCCGATTCCGAGAATCATGCCGAAGGACAACAGGCGGGCGCGCAGCAAACTCCACAGGCCGGAGATTCTGGTCTTTTGCGGCGCCCGCCAGATTCGGTTGAGCGCGTCCTGCAATTCGGCGAAGACGGATGTCGCACCAATGAACAGAAAGATCAGTCCGAAGAGTGTCGCCATCACGCTTTCTGCTGGCTTGCCGGCGCTTTCCAGCAGCCCCTGAACGGCCAGTGCTCCAGGAGTTCCAAGCATGGCTTGCAGTTGTGCATAGATTTCGCCACGCGCAGCTTGCTC
>NZ_JAEUOI010000187.1 GCF_016790145.1 Propionivibrio sp.
TTGCTGTCCATCAGGACGCTTTTCCATGGCAGATCGATCCACAGCAGGCCATTCTGCCGGTCCTCGTAGCGCGGGAGACCGGAGGAGGAGTCGTAGCGTTGCAGCGTGTGACGATTGCCTTGCCAGTTGAGTTCGATCAAATTGGCATTGCGCTGAATTTCGACACTCTGGCCGAGTTCGCAGCGGTAGACGCCGCTGGCGAGCTGGAACTTCAGTTGTTGATTCTGTCGGCCTTTGGCACTTACCTGGCGGGCTGCATCAGTTGTCTGCTGCGACCCCGTCGTCGAGCAGGCGGCGAGCATTCCGGACAGGGCGGTCAGTGTGATCAAGCGATCCAGCGTCATGAGCGATACTCTCGAGTAGTCGAAATGCAAAAAATAGCATGACTTGCGGCGCTTGGGGCAGACTATTTATCAGCCTTCAGCAAAGCACCTCACTGCGGCGAAGACGAGCCAGGGAAGAGCAGAGCTCACTGCCCGAAGTGTTTTCCGCTGCCTGGTCCCGGCTTCCGATCTTACCTGCTTTCAAAAAACCGGACAGCGTTGAGCAATTCCGGGAAATGATAAATGATGTAATCGGGCTCTACGCCTTCCATTTCATGATGTCCCTGGTTTGACTTGAAGAAGACCGTTCTGATCCCGAGCCTTTTCGCCCCGTAAACATCGCAGTGCATGTCATTGCCAACATAGAGAACCTCTGATGCGTCCATTCCCATGGCATTCAATGCGGCTGTGAAAACACGTTCGTCGGGCTTGCGGTAACCGTAGTCTCCCGAGACGATGATCGGGTCGAAATAGCCGGAGAGCCCGACAGCGTTCAACTCCGGGATTGCGTAGGCCGTTTGGGCATCGGAAACTACCGCCAGACGATAGTTCCGGTGCAGTTGCCGGATGGTTGAATCGACGCCCGGATAGAGATGCAGGCGGAAGCGGGAGGCTGCACGGTAGGTTTCGGCGAAAAATCCGGGAAGCTGTTCAAGTTTTGCGGCCGGTAGCGAGCGCGTGAAGTCCGTCGAATGCTGCCTGATGATTTCACGGAAAATTTCAATGGCATCAAATTCCGGGTATGTTTCATGGGCTGCTGCACGTTGCTCCCTCTGGATCCTGAAATACAAATCCTTGGTTGTGGCAGGGTCGAGCAGAATTCCCTGATATGAAAAAAGATTGCTGATGACACGATAAACATGGTCGTCTGCCTCATTCGTCAGGATATCCGTCATTGTTCCGTTGATATCGAAAACGATGCCTTTCACGATCATTTAAAATCTCCTCATGGTTTTGATTCGCGCGCCGATCGGGCGATCCCGCTTTTCTGCTTCGATCGACCGATACATGCAAGGCCGCCATTCTGTCCGAAATGTGTCTCTACAGCACGGAATTCTCATTGATGAGATACACCGCCGCAAAACCTCCAGCTCCGGAAGGCTCATCTCCCCTGACAAGGAGAGGCCGGGAGGGGTTGAATGCCGGTGCAAGACGTGATGACATGTGTTTCGCATTAATACTGGCAACACCAGCCATCATTGCGATAAAGTGCGACAGGCACGCTGCGTCTACAAAACGGGCTGACCCTTCCGTGCATGGCCGGACTTGCCTGATCTCCAATCAATGAAACCGACAGCAGAACCATGATCGAAACCGCCCCCGACCAATACCAGGACATCCGCGCTGCAGTGCGTGCCCTGTGCGCCGGGTTTCCCGATGCCTACCACCGCAAGATCGACGAGCAGCGCGGCTACCCCGAGGCTTTTGTCGATGCCCTGACCAGTGCGGGCTGGCTGGCCGCCTTGATTCCTCATGAATACGGAGGCTCCGGTCTGGGCCTGGCTGAAGCTTCGGTGATCATGGAAGAGATCAATCGCAGCGGTGGCAACTCGGGTGCCTGCCACGGCCAGATGTACAACATGGGTACGCTGTTGCGTCATGGATCGATCGCGCAGAAGGAGCTGTACCTGCCAAAAATCGCCAGCGGCGAATGGCGTTTGCAGTCGATGGGCGTGACCGAGCCGAGTACCGGCACCGACACCACCAAAATAAAGACCAGCGCAGTAAAAATGGGCGACCGCTACGTCGTCAATGGCCAGAAGGTGTGGATATCCCGCGTGCAGCACTCGGACTGGATGATTTTGCTTGCGCGCACCACGCCGCTGGCCGATGTCAGGAAAAAGTCCGAAGGCATGTCGATCTTCATGGTCGACCTGCGGCTGGCCGAAAAGACCGGAATGACGGTACGCCCCATCCGCAATATGGTTAACCACGAGACCAACGAGCTGTTCTTCGAGAATCTGGAAATCCCGGAGGAAAACCTTATTGGACAGGAAGGCCAGGGCTTCAGATACATCCTCGATGGCCTGAACGCCGAGCGCACGCTGATTGCCGCCGAATGCATCGGCGACGGCTACTGGTTCCTCGACCGGGTGACGAAATACGTCAAGGAGCGCGTGGTTTTTGGTCGCCCGATCGGGCAAAACCAGGGCGTGCAGTTCCCGATTGCCGATGCTTACATCGAGGTCGAAGCCGCCAACCTGATGCGCTTCAAGGCCTGCGAACTGTTCGATGCCGGCCAGTCCTGCGCGGCGCAGGCCAACATGGCCAAATACCTGGCCGCCAAGGCGAGTTGGGAAGCGGCCAACGCCTGCATCCAGTTCCACGGCGGCTTCGGATTTGCCAACGAATACGACGTCGAACGCAAGTTCCGCGAGACCCGTCTGTACCAGGTGGCGCCGATTTCCACCAACCTGATTTATGCCTACGTGGCCGAGCACGTACTCGGCTTGCCGAGGTCTTTCTGATACGCACTCGGTATCGGAGTAAGGCAGGATTTCCTATGTCACCGGGGCTACGACCTGCACAGCATCAAGCCAATAAATACAGGCTTCTTTAACAGGTGGCAACCGCCGCCACCAATCCGCCGAGCAGCGAAAAAGCGAGTAACGGCCCCAGGCGCAGACCCCGTGCCGTCAGCGAAAACAGCGCGTTCACCTGCACCATGGCCATCGCCAGCGTCGTCGCCAGATAGCGGTCCGAGGTCACATGCTGTTCCATTGTCGCCACTAACGCAGCAAAGCTGACGAAGCTGATCTGCAAAGCGGCAACCACGCCAAGGCAAGTCAATCCCAGCGGGTGAAGCAGCGGCGCCCGTCGTTCCACCAGCCAGTCGAGCATACCCCTGGCCTCATGCAGGCGCATCAGCGACAGCATCACCACCATCATCGGCAACAAGACAAGCAGCGATACCTCGACGGCTGAACGACCGGCGCGAAGGATGGCATCGATCAGGCTTTCCATGCGGGAATTATTCGGTAGCGCAGCAATGACCCCGAGCAAGCAAGGTGCTCGACAGATACCCGTTTTCCCGTATCACCCATACGACATTGGCAATATGCAAGCGGTCAAGCTTGCTAAGCCAGGGTAAATTTGTTCTAACAGCCCACAGTCATTCCGGCGCACCCCAAGCAACTGTTGAATGGTGGCGACTTCATTTCCCCTGTCGCCCTCCTCCTGACCAGGATACGCAATAAAAGCACAGGAAAAACTCGACCGTACCTTTTTTGGTGCTTGGCCTTTGAACCGGACGCAGGCCAGACACGGCTCAGGGCTTGGTTCTGAACACCAGAACGAAACGTTTCAGGGCGCGCAGTGCCGGGTCGATGGTCAGCCCCTGCCAGAAACTGGCGCGGCTTTCGACAAAGCGATAAAACACGGCGCCCGCAGCGATGCTGGCCGCCCAGGCCAGCACGATGCCGAAGGCGTTGGCGACCGGGCTCTGCGGTGCAAGCCTGGAGAATATCGCGTTGATGACGAGAATCACCGGGAAGTGGGCCAGGAATACCGAATAGGAAATCTTGCCGAGATAGGCAAGCACGGAGCCTTGTGGACGGTTCTCCATGAATCCCCGATGTTGTGCGATGCCGAGCGCCAGCGCGGCGAGCAGTGCAACAGCGATGCGTGAGCGGAAATCAACGACCAGCGCAGCAACTACGACGCCGACCATGACCAGCAGCCAGCCCGGCTGCTGTCTGGCATCGGTCAGCCAGTAAGCCAGCGTGCCCAGTGCGTACGCGCCGAAGAAATACAACGCCCAGTTGTCCCAGTTCGAGTCGCGGTTGAAGTAGAACAGGGAAACCAGCGCCAGCCCGGCGACCAGAGTGATGCCAAGGAAATGCGTGCCGGCGACGCCCCGACCGGCAGCGCGGGCAAGCCAGAGTGCGAACAGCAGCAGGGTGAAGAGCTGGAAGTCGATGGCGATGTACCAGACGCCCGCCGACAGCGAGTCGAAGTCGAGCAGGTTCTGCATCAGCGCGATATGCGCCAGCACTTGCCAGACGCCCGGCGGATCGGGAATCGAATCGTGATCCATCAGGCGGCGGGCGAGCGCAGCGCACAGAATGCTGAGCAGAACCGCCGCAAAGTAGGGGATAACCAGTTTTAGATAGCGTTTCTTGAGCAGCGCGAGGGGCTTGTCCGTCATCAGCTTGCCGGAGGGAGCGAGCGCCCGTGCGGCAAGGAAGCCACCGATCACCAGAAAGACCTGCACGGCAATGCGCGCATCCTGACTCAGCCAGGAAAACAGCGACGGAGCCAGTTGACTGGCGACATCGGACATCGGGCCGTAGAACGCCAGATGGTGCAGCACAATGAGCTGCGAAGCGATCGCCTTGAGGGCGTCGATGAAGGCCAGTCGCGTTGCTGTGGTACGCATGAGGTGCGCTCGTGATGAGAGGCTAAACCGCTCTCTGGCTCAGGCAGGCGACGTAGAGCATTGACCAATGCTGTGCCCAGTTGGCCATCGGCTCGCGGGTAAAGCCGCTTTTGACGTACTGCTGCCAGCGGCCGATGACGTAGCAGAGCAGGATATTCGCCAACCCACCGAAATCGGCGTTGGCGGAGATCTGTTCCTGTGTCGCGGCAACGCGCAGGGCCTGTTTGAGCGCGGCTTCGATCCGGTCGAGCAACTGGTTGATGCGCGCCTGCAGGCGCTCGTTTTCGTTGACCAGCGCATCACCGGTCAGCACCTTGGTCATGCCGCGATTGCGCTCGGAAAAATTGAGCAGCAATGCCAGGATATGCTCGACCTGTTGCAGGCCCTGCGCTTCCTCGGCGGAAATCTGGTTGATCACACCAAACAGGCTGCTTTCAATGAATTCGATCAGCCCCTCGTACATCTGCGCCTTGCTGGCAAAGTGGCGATAAAGTGCCGCTTCCGAGCACTCGAGCCGGGCTGCGAGGGCAGCCGTGGTGATTTTCTCCCCTTTCGGGTTTTCCAGCATCGCGGCCAGCGTTTGCAGGATCAGCAGTCTTTTTTCGCCCGGCTTTGCCATAGTGTTGCCCCCTGAATTAATTATTCAGCCAGTCAGATTATAGCCGCCCAAGTCGCTTCGGCAAGTCGAGAACCGAAGCAAGCTGTACGTCTGCATAGGGCGAGCGGCGTGTGCAGGCGCTCACCCACACGGTTTTCATACCCAGACGTTTTGCCGTTTTAAGATTGGGCAGCGTATCCTCGACCATGATGCACGAACGCGGGTCGAGTCGCTCGTTGTGCAGCAGCCGAAGAAATCCGCCGATCGCCGGTTTGGCTTGAAAGCGCAGTCGCTCGACCGTGTAAACGCTGTCAAAGCAGCGGCGGATGCCGATAATTGCCAGCACCGCCTCGGTGTATTTATTCGGCGCGTTGGAGAAAATGATCTTGCGCCCCGGCAGCCGGCGCAGCATGGCGTGCAGGCAGCGCTCGGCAATGATCGAATGCTCAAGATCGGGGAACTGGTGGGTACAGTGCAGAAAGTGGTGCGGATCGGTGCCGTGGTGGCGCATCAGTCCGCGCAAGGTGGCGCCATAGCGCTGCCAGTAGTGCAGCCGGAGACGTGTGGCCTCGCCTTCATCGACGTTCAGATGCTCACAGATATAAGCCGTTATCGAGCGGTTGAGATGCGGGAAAATATGCGGGCTGGCGTCATGCAGCGTATTGTCGAGATCGAAAAGCCAGGTGCGCGATCGCTCGCTCATCAATGCGACTTGATCATGGTGCCGACCCCGCGTTTGGTCAGGATCTCCAGCAGCAAGGCATGCTCGACACGACCGTCGATGATGTGCACGCTCTTCACGCCATTGCGCGCGGCATCGAGCGCCGAGCTGATTTTCGGCAGCATGCCGCCGAACAGCGTGCCGTCGGCGAGCATCTCGTCGATCTGCTTGGGCGTGACGTCGGTGATCAGTTTTCCGTCCTTGTCGAGCACGCCCGGCGTGTTGGTCAGCATGACCAGTTTATCGGCCTTGAGTATTTCGGCGATCTTGCCGGCAACCACGTCGGCATTGATGTTGTACGTCTCGCCGCCCTTGCCGACGCCAATCGGAGCAATCACCGGAATGAAGCCCCCCGCTTCGAGGTGGCCGATCAGCGACGGGTCGATTTGCGTGATGTCGCCGACCTGACCGACGTCGATCAGGTCTCCGGGATGATCCTTGTCCGGCAGCATGAGTTTCTTGGCGCGGATGAAGCTGCCGTCCTTGCCGGTCAGTCCGACGGCCTTGCCTCCGGCCTGATTGACCAGGTTGACCACATCCTTGTTGACCTGGCCGCCAAGCACCATTTCGACAATTTCCATCGTCTCGGCATCGGTAACGCGCATGCCCTGGACGAACTCGCCCTTCTTGCCGACCCGTGTCAGCAGGTTCTCGATCTGCGGTCCGCCGCCATGCACCACGACCACATTCATGCCGACCAGCTTCAGGAGTACCACGTCGCGGGCGAAGCATTGCTTGAGATGCTCGTCGACCATGGCGTTGCCGCCGAATTTGACGACGATGGTCCGGCCATGGAAGCGTTTGATGTAAGGCAGCGCCTCGGCGAGAATTGCCGCTTCGTCGGAGGGAGTAATCGAGCGTAGGGTCATGGTGGAAATCCTGGATAACAAACGCACGATTTTACGCGGCAGCAGAGCAAATACAAAGGCCGGAAGCCCCGCGGCGGGCGAGGCCTTCGGCCATGAAGCCAAGCGTGAGTTACTTGCTCATTCGATAGTCAAACGTTTTACTGCACTGGCTGCTTTTTTCGGCAATGTCAATTCCAGCACGCCCTCGTTGAAGCGGGCGGCGGCCTTGGTGTCGTCAATGTCCTGCGCCAACTGGAAGGAGCGCGAAACCTTTCCGAAATAACGCTCGGAGCGCAAGACACGCTCGCCTTCCTTGACTTCCTTCTCCTGCTTGACTTCAGCGGCGATCGTGACCTGGTTGCCATCGACCTGGACATGGATGTCCTCCTTCTTGACGCCCGGCATTTCGGCGTGCACAACAAAGGCTTCAGGCTGTTCGCTCACATCCATCCTGATTGTCGGCGTATTGGCCTCCATATTCATATCTACGGGGCGGACAAAAAAGCCGCGGAACAGATCGTCTAACGGATCGAAACGGGTCAGTTTGTTCATGATTACCTCCGTATGAGTTGGGGTTATCGGGCTCTTGCCCAATACTAATGTAGGGTGTAAAGGGGCATTTTCAAGAGCCGTTTTCCCTGAACAGGACACAATCGGACATAAGCTTGCATATGCCAGCCGCTGCCGATACAGTAGCGCGATGCCCAGCCCCGACCTTCAGGAATCCCTAGAAAAAATCCGCCCGACGCTGCTGCGTTTCGCCATGCTGCAATTGCGCAACGAGGCGGCCGCCGAGGATGTCGTTCAGGAAACGCTGCTTGCCGCGCTGGAGGGTAAGAGCGCGTTTTCCGGTCGCTCCCAGCTCAAGACCTGGGCGGTTTCCATCCTGCGCAACAAGATTGTCGACCACCTGCGGCGCGGCTCGCGCGAGGGAACGCTGCCGATCGTCGACGAGCAGGGCGACGAAGATTTCGATGCCCTGTTCGATGGCACCGGCCACTGGCAGGAAGCGCCGGGAGACTGGGGCGATCCGGCGGTGGTACTCGAACAGCGGGGATTTTACGAGGTGCTTGAGCTGTGCATGAAAGCCTTGCCGGAACAAGTGGCGCGGGTTTTTACGATGCGGGAGGTACTCGGTTTCGAGACCGAAGAAATTTGTAAGGAATTGAAGTTGAGTTCGTCTAACTGTTGGGTAGTGCTCTATAGGGCACGCATGCGACTGCGGGAATGTTTGCAGTTGCGCTGGTTTGACGCGAGGTGACGGGAATGAAGTCTTGCAGGGAAGTTCACCGGCTGGTGATCGAAGCGCAGGATCGCAAACTCGGTTTCGCCGAACGTCTTTCAATGCGTGTACATCTGATTCTGTGCGCTGCCTGCCGACGTTTTGACGCACAGATGGATTTGTTGCGTCAGGCGATCAGGCGCTTTCCCGGAGATTGATCCTGATTCCGGCCGACAGTCAGTTAAAAAACCCAGTTCATTCTGTTGAACTCGATGTTGTTGAAATGACACTGTACGGATAGTATGCATGGGGGCTGGTTTTTCGGTGGTGGCGATGAAAACATTACACTGGGTTTTCTGAACCCAGCCATTCGCTGGGTGAGATACCCACACGTTTCGAAAACACCCGACTAAGCGCCGCAGGGCTCCGATAGCCGACTAACGAGGCGACTGTCTTGATCGGCTTGCCTTGTTTCATCAAGGTTTGCGCCAGGCAGATCCGTAATCCCGTCAGATAGTCGAGCGGCGTACAGCCCACGGTGTCACGAAAATGAACGGCAAAGCGGGCACGTGACATGCCCGCTTCCTCAGCCAATTCTTCTACCGACCATGCATGTTCAGAACGAGCGTGCATGGCATAGACGGTTTTAGCCAAACGGGTATCCGCCAGCGCTGCCAGCATGCCGGTCTGCATCATTCCAGAAGAAATAATGTGACGAATCAACTGAATCACAAAGTAAACGGCCAAGCGGTCAAGAGCCACCTGTCGACCTAACTGATCCGTAAAGGCTTCCGAAAACAGCAGTTCCAGCGAGGGAGCCAACGTTTTGATGCTGTCCAGCGGCAAGATAACCATCTCGGGCAAAGCAAGCGACAAGGGGCTACCTACCCGGTCGCCAAATTCGATGGTGGCGCAAACCAGATTGATCTCCGTTCCCTCATCAGGAAGCAGTGCGTGCGGGCAGGATCGCGGATAGAAAAGAACGCTTGGCTGGTCAACGTAGAAGCTATCGACACCTCGATTCTTCACCGAAATACATCCGCTACGCAGCAGATGCAAATGACCAACGCTGCCTTTGCCGTCGAATACAGCTGCAAGACACGAGGCACCGGTAAAGAATACTCGAGCCGTCAAAGCGAAATTATTGAAAAGCGGATTCAGTCGATCCAACGCAAGATTGCTCATCTACTCCACCATCCATTAGTCATTTTAATTTTGGATTCAATACGATCTGCAAAACATACGAGACGTATTGAAAGACAACCTCCGGCATTATTTGGCAATCACTGATCACCTCTAAACATATGTTGAGGTTCTTCCAATGGCTGGAATCTATGACGTATGACCTCAAGTGATTGACCCGTAATCCGCAGCGGGCCTGTCAATCCTTTGGTCGTGCAAAGAAGAAAAGTCTTACACCGGGTTTTCTGATAACAGCCATTCGCTGGGTGAAACACACACCCGTTCCGCGAACAACCGGCTAACCATCTCGTGCAAGGCAAGGAACAAGGGGCTACCAGCCGGTCGCCAAATTCGAGCGAGGCGCAAACCAGATTGATCTCCGTTCCCTCCTGAGGGAGCAGTGCGCGCGGGCGGGCAGGGTCGCTGATAGAAAAGAACGCTTTTCTGATCAAAGTAAATGACTATCGGCACTTCGATTCTTCAGCGTAATTCGTCCGCTACGCAACAGATGCAATGATCATGGCTGTCTTTGCCATCGTATGTAGCGCCTCGATACCAGACACCGTTAAAGAATACACGAGCTGTCAAAACGAAATAATTGAAAAGCTAATTCAGTCGATCCGACGCAAGATTGCTCATCTTCTCCTCCATGCAATTGTTGTTTTTTGCATTCGATACGATGTGAAAAACATACGATCCATGGCAATCCATTGGACCTGAATTATTTATGTGTAAGGAATACTGATCCGGCCCGACTCAGCTAGTAGCAGGCACGCATGTGATTTCACTGGCCGACGACAAAAGATACCCAATGCATTTATAAATTGAAGGAGAGTACCGATGACGTTGAACAATACCTGTGAACCCATCCTGAAGGGTCAACGCGCCTTGGTGACCGGCGCCAGTTCCGGCATCGGCTCCGCCATCGCCAAGGCGTTGGCAATGGCCGGCGCGAAAGTGGTCATCAATTACGCGGGTGGAGCAGACCGGGCACAAGCCGTGGTCGAAGCCATTCAGGCCGGCGGCGGCGAGGCGATGGCGATTCGCGCCGACGTCAGTCGGGAAGACGAGGTCGAAGCGATGTTCGCCCAAACGATCGCGACCTGGGGCAGCATCGACATCCTGATCAACAATGCCGGCTTGCAGAAAGACGCGCCCCTGGTCGAAATGAGTCTGGCCGAGTGGCAAAAAGTCCTCGATATCAATCTGACCGGTCAGTTCCTCTGCAGCCGTGCCGCCGCCCGCGAGTTCCTCCAGCGCGGCGTCGTGCCGGAACTGTCGAACGTCGCTGGCAAGATTATCTGCATCTCTTCCGTACACGACATCATCCCGTGGGCAGGACACGTTAACTACGCCACCTCCAAGGGCGGGGTGAGCATGATGATGAAGACCATGGCCCAGGAACTCGCGCCGCGACGCATCCGGGTCAACGCCATTTCGCCCGGCGCGATCAAGACCCCGATCAACACTGCTGCCTGGATGACCCCCGAAGCCGAGGCGGAACTGCTCAAGCTGATTCCCGCCCGCCGGGTCGGCGAGCCGGACGACATCGCCCGCGCCACGGTCTGGCTGGCTTCCGACGATTCCGACTATGTAACCGGTGTCACCCTTTACGTGGATGGCGGCATGACCCTGTATCCGGGCTTCGATCAAGGAGGCTGACATGAAGCGGATCGTATCGCGTCATACCCTTCCTCTGCGGATGGTGCTGTTGGGTCTGTGCTTGGCCCAGAACCCCGGCGTTTGGGCCGCCGGCGAAGCGGGAACGCCGACCCGCTCGGATTCACGCGCCGACCGCTCCGGCTTGCCCGCCGATGTGCAACCGTGGTGGCCAAGTCGCTACGGGGCGGACGACCAACTGGGTACCTTGAACGAGATCACCCCCGTGGTGGTACGGGCCGCGACCGCCCTGGTGAAAACCGGCACCGTCGTCGATCTGGGGCGAATACTGGACGACGACACCCCCAAGTTTCCGGGCCGCTATTGGCACCAGACCGTCGACGTTTCGCCCCATTTCGCCAACCTGCGCCGACCGGATACCGAAGGCAAGGGCTGGGGCAAGAACCAGATCAACTGGATCACCGAGATTCAGGTGGGGACCTTCCAGGTCGGCACACAGTTGGATTCCATCGGCCATATCCAGATCGGCGACCGGTTTTACAACGGCTGGACCACGCGCGACGTGGTTGAGTCTTGGGGCTTGAACCGCTTCGGCACGGAAACCGTGCCGCCCATCGTCACGCGCGGCGTACTGGTCGACATCCCTGCCTACAAAGGCGTGGAGCGCCTGGCCAAGGGCTACGCGATCACTCTAAGCGACGTGCAAGGCGCGCTGAAAAAGCAGGGCGTTGCCCTGCGGCCCGGCGATGCCGTGCTGTTTCACACCGGCTGGGGTGGATTGTGGGGCAAGGACAACGCCGAGTTCCTCTCCGGCGAACCCGGTCCCGGCCTGGACGTCGTGAACTGGCTATATGCGCAACGCATCGCACTGACCGGTGCCGATACCTGGAGCTTTGGTCCGGTGCCCGGCGAAGATCCGGAGCGTCCCTTTCTGGTACCTCAAACCATGTACGTGAAGATGGGGTTGTTCGGCCTGGAGAATCTGGCGACCGAAGAACTGGCCCGGCGCGGCGTCCACGAATTCCTGTTTACCCTCACGCATGCCAGGACCCGCGGCTCCACGGCGGCGGTCATCGCCCCGGCGGCGGTTTATTGAGCAGTGAAAACCACCATGAACGAACATTACGACGCCCTCATCATCGGTTCCGGCGCGGGCGGGTCGGCGGCGGCCTACGCCCTGGCGCACGC
>NZ_JAEUOI010000204.1 GCF_016790145.1 Propionivibrio sp.
GTAGTAATCGACCTGCACCGAGTGATCGACCACCAGATCGACCGGTACCAGCGGCTCGATGCGCCGCGGATCGACCCCACGCGCCACCGCCACCTGACGCATGGCGGCCAGGTCGCAGAGCAGCGGCACCCCGGTGAAATCCTGCAGGACAACACGGGCGACAACGAAAGGAATCTCCTCGCTACGCAGCGCGTTCGGCTGCCAGTTCGCCAGTTCGCGGATATGCTGTTCGCTCACCCGTTTGCCGTCGCAGTGGCGCAGCAGCGCCTCAAGCACGATACGCAACGAGACCGGCAGGCGCGAGATGTTGCCGACGCCGGCCCGTGCCAGCGCCGGCAGCGAGTGGAACAGCGCGTCCGGACGGTTCGGGAGATTGGGGCAGGAAAAACGCGAAAGTGTAGCGAACGGGGAGTGTGTCATGGCAAGTCTCAATCAATCCTGCAAAAGGGGCAGGTTCAATGATGACAGGAAAATCGTCTGTGCGTTCCCCCACAAACAATCGGGGTAGCAACCGAGGGCAATTGCACCAAACTTCAAAGTCCACCGCAGAGCCGCAAAGAAGCAAAGGAAACGCAAAGAAAGCCAAAATGTATTAATCGCCTTTGATTTTCTTTGCGAAATCTTCGCGTCCTTCGCGCCTTCGCGGTGGATGTAGTTTGATGCAATTGCCCTGCGCAAACCTGACAAAACCGCCTCGCCGGCTCCCTTATGGCATACTCCGGCCCATGACTCTTTCCCCGGAAGCCTTCCTCGCCCGCTGGCAGCATGCCGACGGTTCCGAACTGGCCAACTACCAGTTGTTCGTCACCGACCCGTGCAAGCTGCTTGGCGTGCCGTCGCCCGATCCGGCGCGCGAGGATACGCGGGACAACGCTTACGTCTTCGAGCGGCGTATCACCTTTCACCATGGCGACGGCAGCACCTCGATGGGGCGTATCGACTGCTACCGGCGCCGCACCTGCGTGCTCGAAACCAAGAAGATCAAGCTCGGTGCCGCAACCAAAGGCTTCGACGACGCCATGCAGCGCGCTCGTGCTCAGGCCGAAAACTATGCCCGTGCGCTGCCGGCCGAGGAGGGCCGACCGCCCTTCCTGATCGTCATCGACGTCGGCCACGTCATCGAGCTGTACGCCGACTTCACCTGCTCCGGCGCCACCTACACGCCGTTCCCCGACCCGCGCTCGCATCGCATCAGACTGGCCGAGTTGTGCAACCCCGCCGACGAAAGCATCCGCGCCCGCCTCAAAACACTGTGGCTCGACCCGCTGGCGCTGGATCCCGCGCGCGCCTCGGCCAAAGTGACGCGCGAGATCGCCGGGCATCTGGCGAAAATCGCCAAAACGCTCGAAGGCGCCGGCCACCATCCCGAACTCGTCGCCGGCTTCCTGACGCGCTGCCTGTTCTCGATTTTCGCCGAAGACGTCGGCCTGCTGCCCCGGCAGAACGGCAAAGGCACCTTCACCGCACTGCTCGAAACGCTGCACGGCAACCCGCAGCAATTCGTCCCCCTGCTCGCCGCGCTGTGGCGCGAGATGGACAGCGGCGGCTTCTCCGTGGTGCTGCGCGCAACGCTGCCACGCTTCAACGGCAAGCTGTTCAAACAGCCCGAGGTGATCGCGCTCGACCGCGAGCAGATCGGCCTGCTCATCGAAGCCTCAAGCGCCGACTGGACGCAGGTCGAACCGGTCATCTTCGGTACCTTGCTCGAACGCGCGCTGTCGCCCGGCGAACGCCACGCGCTCGGCGCCCACTACACGCCGCGTGCCTACGTCGAACGCCTGGTCCTGCCGACCGTCGTCGAGCCGCTGCGCGAGCAGTGGCGCAACGTGCAGGCCGCCGCGCTGCTGCTGGCCAACGAAGGCAGGCTCGACGCGGCACGCAGCGAAGTCGACGCCTTTCACCACCGCCTGTGCCAGGTGCGCGTGCTTGACCCGGCCTGCGGCTCGGCGAATTTTTTGTATGTCACGCTCGAACACATGAAGCGCCTCGAAGGCGAAGTGCTCGACCAGATGCAGGCTTTTGGCGCCGGACAACAACGGCTCGAAGCCGCAGGCCTCAGCGTCGACCCGCACCAGTTCCTCGGCCTCGAACTCAACCCGCGCGCCGCCGCCATCGCCGAACTCGTGCTGTGGATCGGCTATCTGCAATGGCACTTCCGCACCAACGGCAGCGGCCTGCCGCCGCAGCCGATTCTCAAGGACTTCAGAAACGTCGAATGCCGCGATGCGGTGCTGGCCTGGGATGGCGTCGAAAGCGTGCTTGATGAACACGGCGTACCGGTCAGCCGCTGGGACGGCGTGACGATGAAAACGCACCCGGTAACCGGCGAGCCGGTGCCCGACGAAAACCACCGCCAGTCCTTGCAGCGCTACATCAACCCGCGCCGCGCCGAATGGCCGCAGGCCGACTACATCGTCGGCAACCCGCCTTTCATCGGTGCCGCCAGCATGCGTGCCGCGCTCGGCGACGGCTACGTCGACGCCCTGCGCAACACCTGGCAAGACGTTCCCGAATCGGCCGACCTCGTCATGTTCTGGTGGCACCACGCCGCGCAACTCGTCGCCACAGGCGAGGTTCGGCGTTTCGGCCTGATCACCACCAACAGCCTCAAGCAGACTTTCAACCGCCGCGTCGTGCAGGGCGCACTGGATCAAGGCGTGGCGCTCGCCTTCGCCATCCCCGACCACCCGTGGGTCGATAGCGCCGACGGTGCGGCAGTGCGTATCGCCATGACCGTCGGCACGATCGATAACGTCGAAGGTCGCCTGCTCAGCGTGACCGACGAGCGCGAAGGCAAGGGCGAAGGGCTGGACGTGACGTTGCAGGAACAGCTCGGACTGCTGCATGCCGATTTGCGGATCGGAGCAAATGTGGCGGCGGCGAGGGCGTTGCGAGCCAACACTGAATTGAGCAATCGTGGCTTCTGCCTATTTGGCGCTGGTTTTATCGTACCGCCAGAGGATGCCATCCGCCTCGAAGCCAACGCGCCGATCAAGGCTTACCGCAACGGTCGTGATCTGACCGAACGGCCACGTGGCGTGAAGGTGATTGATCTTTTCGGACTCACCGCAGAGGAAGTTCGCGCTTGTTATCCGGCGACTTTTCAATGGGTGCTCGAACGGGTAAAACCCGAACGCGACAACAACAACCGAGAAAGTCGTCGCCTCAACTGGTGGCTGTTCGGAGAGCAAAACCCGAAACTGCGCTCTCAGTTGACTGGTCTGCCGCGCTACATCGCCACAGTCGAAACCGCCAAGCATCGAACCTTCCAGTTCCTCGAAGCCGACATCGCACCGGACAACATGCTTGTCTGCATCGCTAGCGACGATGCCATCCAACTTGGCGTGTTGTCCTCGTGCGTTCACGTTTCCTGGGCGCTTGCTGCCGGTGGCACGCTGGAAGATCGACCGCGTTATAACAAATCCCGCTGCTTCGAACCTTTCCCCTTTCCCGCCGCCACGCCCGAACAAGCCACCCGCATACGCGACCTCTCCGAGCAACTCGACGCGCATCGCAAGCGTCAGCAGGCCGCGCACGCCAGCCTGACGCTGACCGGGATGTACAACGTGCTCGGAAAGCTGCGCAGCGGCGAAGCGCTCAACGCAAAAGAAAAAACCATCCACGAGCACGGTCTGGTAAGCGTGCTGAAAACCCTGCACGACGAACTCGACGCCGCCGTGCTCGATGCCTACGGCTGGGGCGACCTCGCCGCGCCGCTGGCCGACCCGGTGCTGAAGGAAGCCGCCAGCGAAACCCTGCTCGTCCGCCTCGTCGCGCTCAACGCCGAACGTGCCGCCGAAGAAGCGCAAGGCCAGGTCCGCTGGTTGCGCCCGGACTATCAGCACCCGGCCGGGAGGCCGCAGCAATCGGTCATCGCCATCGACTATGCCGTACCGGCAAGGCAGGACGCGGTGGATGGCGTTGCCCTGCCGGAGATGGCCATGGCACGCGCCTCCTGGCCGAATACCTTGCCCGAGCAGGTCGCCGCCGTTATCCGCGTGCTGGCCGCGTCGCCCCTGCCACTCAGCACCGCCGATCTCGCCGCCCGCTTCACCGGCAAAGGCGCCTGGAAAAAACGCCTGCCGCAAATCGTCGACACCCTCGAAGCCTTGGGCCGCTTGCGGCGGCAGGGCGAATTGCTGAGCGCGAGCGATTGATTGCGCAATGCCCTTGATACTGACTAAACTCGTACCATGAAGTACACGCAATACTTCCTTCTTACGCGGCAGCGGCCGGATCGTTCGCCGATTGCTTTGGAATGGATAGCGCGCGTGGTGTTGTCGCCCGAACATGAGTTCGTGCAGGAAGATGGCCGCATCCGGCGCTGGAAACGTATCGACGAGGCCGAAGGCAGGTTCTTGCGGGTTGTCTTGCTTGACGACGGTGAAACGGTTCACAACGCTTTTTTTGATCGGAGTTTTTCGCCATGAACATCAAGTATTTTCAGGACACCGATACGCTTTACATCGAATTCCGCAAGGGTGAGATCAGCGAAACGCGCGATCTCGACGAAAACACCTTGCTCGATGTCGATGCCTCGGGGCAGATCGTGGCAATGACCATCGAGCACGCCAGCGACCGTGCCGATATCCCGCAGTTTTCATTTGAGCTGATCGCGGCCTGATCTGGCCATTTTTCGGCGCATTGGTAGTGTGTAGGCGATGCCAGGATCGCCGATTGACTGGCGTAGCAAGGGTGACTTAAGCACTGCCCGAACCAACCAATTTTTACACCATTTTTACGTTCGTCGCGGGACAATGACATCAGAGTCTGTGAATAAATCATTAGTGCCTGATTTCCACGCTCGTCACCCCGGCGGAAGCCGGGGTCCAGTTCGTTTATCTGATTTTATTTATGGATATCAGTGGCAGTGACTGGATTCCGGCTTTCGCCGGAAAGAGCGCGAAGCCTGGCCTCGGGCCACGGCTTGGGAGGTTTTATCCATTAATGCACCGCCTCTGAGGCCGGGTTTATTGGCGAACCCGGCAAATTGTTCAGGTTACCCAAACCATGTCGTTCGTCCCGAAGCCGTCTGTCGGTGCCTTTCCTTCCCTCCTCGCCTGGCAGCGATTTGCCCTGGCTTTGCTCGCCTGCGCGGCTACAGCGCTGATCGCCACCCCCCTGCTCAAGTATCTGGATCTGGCCAATATCGTGATGCTGTTCCTGCTCACGGTTCTGCTCATTGGTGTCAGCCTTGGTCTGGCCCCGGCCCTGCTTGCCGCATTTGTCAGCGTCGGGATGTTCGACTTCTTTTTCGTACCGCCGCGCTTCTCGTTTGAAGTGCATGACGGTCAGTATCTCGTTACCTTCGCCGTCATGCTGGCGGTGGCGATCATCACCGGCCAGTTGACCGCCGGCCTGCGCCGGCAGGCCGATGAATCGGCTGCGGAGGCCTTGCGTACGCATGCGCTGTACGAAATGGCGCGCGACCTGTCCGGCGCGCTGATGCTCGAACAGGTCGTGGATATCACGCGCGACTTCCTGCACAAGGTGTTGAACGCCGAGTCCACGATTCTGCTGCCCGACAGCACGGGCCGTCTGCAAGCCTGTTCCGGCCAGAAATCTGCCCGTCTCCAGATCGAGCCGCGGCTGGCGATCATGGCTTATGACGGGGGCAAACCGGTCGATTGCGTGCAACTGGCCGACAGCGGCTATGCCGAGCTCTATCTGCCGCTGAAGGCGTCGCAGCGCGTGCGCGGCGTGGTCGCGGTGGCGTCGAGCGAAAGCGGGCTGGCGCCGGAATTCCTGCACACTCAGCAGCAGCGGCTGGAAACGATGGCTTCGCTGGTGGCCATTGCCGTCGAGCGCGTGCACTACGTCGATGTGGCCCAGAACACGCAGGTGCAGATCGTCTCGGAACGACTGCGCAGTTCGATACTTTCCGCCCTCTCGCATGACCTGCGCACCCCGCTGACGGCGCTGGTCGGGCTCGCGGATTCGCTGACCATCAGCAAGCCGCCGCTCGCTGAAGCCGCGCTGGAGACGGCCGAGGCCATTCGCGAGCAGGCTGAACGGCTGGCCGGTCTGGTCGGCAATCTGCTCGACATGGCCCGCCTGAATGCCGGTGACGTGACGTTGCAAAAGGAGTGGCAGCCGATCGAGGAGGTCATCGGGTCGAGCATCAAGCTGCTTGGTCGCGCGCTGGCCGAGCATCCGGTCAAGGTATCGCTGGCGAAGGACGTGCCGCTGATCGAGTTCGACGCCGTGCTGATCGAACGGGTTTTCTGCAACCTGCTGGAAAACGCCGCGAAATATTCGCCACCGGGTTTAGCCATCGAGATCGCCGTGCACCTCCGTGACGGTAAGCTTGAAGTCGCTGTTTCCGACAGTGGCCAGGGTTTTGCCGTGGATAAAGATCATGCCGTGTTCGAGATGTTTGTCCGTGGCCAGCCTGAGTCGTCCACGCCGGGGGTCGGGCTGGGGCTGGCCATTTGCCGCGCCATAGTCGAAGCGCATGCGGGGACGATCACGGCGGCCAACCGTGCGCAAGGGGGGGCCTGCGTCACGTTTTCTCTGCCGCTCGGCGAACCGCCGCGCATCGAAGAGGAAGTCCTTGCTCAGGAAGACGGTCGTCAGTCGTGCAATCCGTGAGCGCAAAAGTCACTGAGCGAGTCAGCGAGCGTGCCGCGACAGTCCTTGTCGTCGAGGACGAAAAGCTGATCCGCCGCTTTGTTCGCACGGCACTGGAAGGAGAAGGCTGCCGCGTTTTTGAGGCGGCAACGTCAGCGCAGGGTCTGATTGAAGCTGGCCAACAGAAGCCCGATCTGGTGGTGCTCGATCTTGGCCTGCCCGATGGCAACGGCATCGACTTCATCCGCCATCTGCGTGGCTGGTCGGATGTGCCGATTCTTGTGCTCTCGGCACGTGCGCACGAGAAGGACAAAATCCAGGCGCTGGATGTCGGTGCCGACGACTACCTGACCAAGCCGTTTGGCGTTGGCGAACTGCGTGCGCGAGCGCGCGCGCTCTTGCGGCGGCAGAGTCGGGATGGCGAGGGCGCGACGCCGATCATGGAATTCGGCGACGTGCGCGTCGATTTCTCACGACGCGCGGTGACCCGGAAGGGCGATGCGTTGCATCTGACGCCGATCGAGTATCGCCTGCTCTGCGTACTGCTGGCCAATAGCGGCAAGGTGATGACCCAGCGCCATCTGTTGCGCGAGGTCTGGGGGCCATCGTGTGTCGAGAGCAATCATTACCTGCGTGTTTACCTTGGTCATCTGCGCCAGAAACTGGAAGACGACCCGACGCAACCGAAGTATCTTTTAACCGAAACCGGGGTGGGTTATCGCTTCCAGCCGTGAAATTCAGCCGATCCACCAGAAGGTCATGTTGAATCTCTTTACAACCCGTGGCACGAAGCCTGTCCTCGTGCCGCGAGTTGAATTTCATGGCTAATCAGGACATTCAATGAGCCATTCAAGCCCGGCTGACCGGACCCGCTTCAACGCCCTGGCACTGGCGGCGCTGGGCGTCGTCTACGGCGACATCGGCACCAGCCCGCTCTATGCGCTGAAGGAGGTATTCGGCAGTACCCACCATCCGGTACCGATCACCACGGATAACGTACTCGGCATTCTGTCGCTGGTGCTCTGGTCCTTGATGGTGGTGGTTACCGGCAAGTACGTCTTATTCATCATGCGTGCCGACAACCGGGGCGAAGGCGGCATCATGGCCTTGATGGCACTGGCCTTGCGCAACAGCAAAGAAGGCTCGTGGCGACGTTCTATCATTGGCATGCTCGGCCTGTTCGGCGCGGCGCTGTTCTATGGCGACGGCGTGGTGACTCCGGCCATCTCCGTCCTCTCGGCGGTCGAGGGGCTGGAGGTCATCACGCCGGCATTCAAGCCATTCGTCATCCCGCTGGCGCTGGTCGTACTGGTTTTTCTTTTTGTCATCCAGCGGCGCGGTACGGCCAGCGTCGGCAAACTGTTCGGGCCGGTGATGCTGCTCTGGTTCAGCGTTCTGGCGGTATTGGGTGCCCTCAATATCGTCGCTGAACCCAATGTCATTCGGGCGCTCAATCCGTACTGGGGCGCCTCATTTCTTGTGGATAATCCGAGACTGGGTTTCTTGTCGCTCGGCGCAGTTGTGCTGGTACTCACCGGTGGCGAGGCGCTTTACGCCGACATGGGGCACTTCGGGCGCAAACCGATTCAACTGGCCTGGTTCGCGCTGGTGCTGCCCTCGCTGCTGATCAACTATTTCGGACAGGGCGCACTGCTCCTGAGCAACCCGGCCGCCGTCGCCAACCCGTTCTATCTGCTGGCGCCCGAGTGGGCGCTTTTTCCGCTGGTGGCACTATCGACCCTCGCCACCGTCATTGCTTCTCAGGCGGTTATTTCCGGCGCCTTTTCGATCACCCTGCAGGCGATGCAACTCGGTTATGCGCCACGGCTCAAGGTGGAACACACGTCCGACAGTGAAATCGGCCAGATCTATCTGCCGGCAATCAACTGGATGCTTCTTGTTTCCGTGATCGCGCTGGTTCTTGGCTTCGGCTCGTCTAGCCGTCTCGCCGCGGCCTACGGCATTGCCGTCACCGGTACCATGCTGATCACCAATCTGCTGGCCTTTTCCGTCGCCCGCTGGCTGTGGGGCTGGAAACTCTGGCACGCCATCTTGGGCGTACTGCCCTTTGTGCTGATCGATCTGGCCTTTTTTTCCGCCAATTCGATCAAGATCGCCGACGGCGGCTGGTTCCCGCTGATCTTTGGCCTCGCCGTTTTTACCCTGTTGACGACGTGGAAGCGCGGTCGCTCGCTGTTGCACGACAAGCTGGGACAGGATGCGATTGAACTGGCCCCCTTTATCGAAAGCCTGGCACTCGGCGGCGCCACACGCGTTCCCGGAACGGCCATCTTCATGACCGGCAGGCCGCAAGGCGTGCCGCGCGCCTTGTTGCACAGCCTCAAGCATTATAAGGTGCTGCACGAGCGGATGATGATCGTGACCATCCGCATCTTCGACGTGCCCTATGTTCCCGAGATCGACCGCGTTGAAGTCGCCGCCCTCGGCCAGGGTTTCTGGCAAATCACCGTCCAGTACGGGTTCAAGGACGAGCCGGACCTGCCGGCAGCGCTCGCTCTTTGCGCCCATTTCGGGCTGCAATTCGACATGATGGATACCTCTTTCTTCCTTGGCCGGGAAACGCTGATTGCCGGCTTCGGAAAGGAAATGAGCTACTGGCGCGTCTTGCTGTTCGCCGCCATGTTCCGCAACGCCAGCAGCCTTACGGCCTTCTTCAAGATACCGTCGAACCGGGTGGTCGAGCTGGGATCACAGATTGTTATGTAGGATCATCGCCAGGCAGGCCGTCAGGATGGACATCTATAAAGGCAGTGCCGTGGTCGAATTTGCACATACGGTTACAACGCAGGCCGCGCCAGGAGGATTCTTCAGGCGCGATCACGCCTGACATGTTCATTGGAACTTTGCATTTCCTTCAAACCGTTTTTATAGCTTGAATTAATGGCAAAATCGAGGCGGCTGAATATTTGTGAAAGCTAATCCGATGACCTGGCTGCGCCTGTTGTTCTCACTCCTCGCCGCGCTGGGGGCAAGCTCCAGCCCGGCGCTGACGCCGCCGTTGGATAACCATCCCGGCTTTTTCGCCGGGGACTGGATCGGCATCGGCGCTGATGACCTGTTCTGCTACATCCGCTTGCAGCCCGATGGCAATGGCACGGTGCTCGTCAGCAGCGCCAGCGGCGACTGGCTGGGGGCGCACATTCGCTGGAGCAATCGGCAGCAAAGCATGGTACTGATCGAAGTCAGCCCATTACCTGCAGATCCAGGCCGACGCCTGCTGCCGCTGTCCGGGCTGACCCTGCGCAGTGGCATCAACCAGACCCTTCAACTTAAACCGGGTGAGCGAAGTCCGCTCTGCGAACTTCAATTGCGCGACAGGGTGGAGCACCGTGCCGGGCAGGCCGGGATGCTGTTTGACAACCCGACCGAAGTCAGGAAATCCGATGGCAGAAAATGATCCCGCCCAGCCCGAGCCCGGCTCCGTCCCGGGCCGCCCCAAACAGTCTTTGGCCGCCGGCTTTCTGAAACTCTGCTGGCCGCTGCCCGGCGCACTGACCGGGGCGGCCGTCGGCTTCCATGTTTACTTTCGCCAGCCGGGTCTGAATACCGATACCGCCGCACCGCTCGTTTTCGCCGGCTTCTGGGCCTTTTGCGGGCTGTTGGTCGGGATAGTGGGCAGCAGCGCTGCCGCCTGGCTGATCGAACGCGGACTACGCCGCTGGCTACCCGGCAAGCCGCTGATCACCACCAGCCTCACCCTGCTCTGGCTGATCGGGTTCTGCTACGTGCTGCATGCGCCGCTCGAAGCTCGCCTGCCCGAGCTATTCTGGCCAGCACTCCAGAAGTTGCCGGTGCGCCAGCAAGCGGTGCCCCCGCCTTCGCCATGCTCGCAGGCAGCGCCCACCGAGCGCAAGGCTCGTCAAGCATGGGATCTGGAATGCCGGTGAACACGGGATAGAGTGACCTGAGCAGGCGAGGTTGCAACACCCTGGATACCGGCTTTCGCCGGTATGACGGCAGTTTCAGACTTCTTCGGAGCGCAGCAATAAGTCACTGGCATGGACAGGCACGAGACAAGCCCGGCAGTGGATTTATTCTGTGATTTCTTAGCGGATCGCCCTGGCAATATCGGCACTCACTTGCATGAGTGCACGGCTTTGCGCGGCCACCAGAGGTTCGTAACCGGCACCGGACACTGCTTCGCGCACCAGGGTGCGCCCGCTCCTGGGCAGGACGGGTGATGCGAGCGGTGTTGTTTCGGCGGGTTTTCCGCCGGCCTTGGCGGGCGTCACGCTGGCCGCAGGGCTTGCCGAGGGCCGAATGGTCCACAGCACATCAAGGACGACCACTTCGCCGAGTCGGGCGTCAAAAGACTGGACATCGATCAATACCTGATAGTCCGCTTTCGTCTGCATGCTTTGTGCGTAACTCCACACCCGTGTGGTGCCCAGATCGTTAGCCAGATTGGCTGCGATCACACGGGAAATATCGCCCTTGAGCGAACCGGCCCAACGGTGGAATTCGCTCATGCTGACCTGGTTATTGCCGTTCTGTACCACCAGCAGCGCCTGGTCGACCGACTCGGGCAAACTCACCGGCCCGACAATGACGCTGGTTCCCGTGCTGGTTACGGGGGCGGAGGGCGCGGGTGCGGCACTCAGGGTGTAGTAAGACGTTTTGGGCGAACTGCTGCACGCCGACAACAGTAAAACCAGCAGACCGACAGTGACTGAACGTGATTTCATTTTTTGGACTCCTCTGGCGGCTTGCCGAAGATCAGCGATTGCGGTTGACGATCAAGGGAATCGCTCAGTGTTTTTATCGAGGCCGCAGTTCGCGTCAACTCGCGCAAGGCGTCGCGCAGATCGGTCTGCAAAGGCGAATCGCTGGCCATCACGTTCTCGGCGTGCTGCATCGCACGCCTGGCCTCAAGCAGCGTCTGGTTAAGCTCGGGAACGGTTTCGGCATCGAGGCGTTTGATCAGCGTATCCATGTTGCCGAGCAGGACATCCATTTTCTTGACGATTCTGGCGCCGGTTTCCTCCAGTTCGTCGAAAGTCCCCGGAATGGCGGGTATCTCGATCGGAAACTTGCTCGCATCGAATTTGACTTTTGGCGCTTTGGGGAAGAAATCAACGCCGACATACAGTTGCCCGGTGAGCAGATTGGCGCTGCGCAATTGAGCGCGAAAGCCCTTTTCGATGAACAACTGATCCCGCTTGATACGCTCGGCTCTTGTTTTGGGTGTTGGAAGTTCGGCACCACCGGTACGCGAGTTTGCACGCAAACGCTCAGGATAGAGATAGATTTCGACCGGCTGCACAAAATCAAAGATCTTCGGCTCAAACTCGGTATGGATGCTGATGACCTCGCCGATATTGATCCCGCGGAATTCAACCGGCGCGCCGACCGACAGGCCGCGAACGGATTGTTTAAAAACAATCACGAAGCGCTCGGTATGTGCATCCGGGCGTTTCATGGCTTCGCCGCGGGTGGCAAAGAGCTGGAATACGGCATCCTTCTCGGCGCGCTCGACTGGCGCCGCGTCGGCAGCCGTTGACGAAGCGGACGCCGCCGTTGCCGGTTTCTCCTGGCTGGCGGGAATGATTTCACTGCTCGGCGCGGAAGGCGCCTCAAAAGCGATACCGCCAATCAAAATGGATACGAAGGATTCGGTCTGCACTTGCAAGCCTGCCGCACTGAGTGACACATCGACGCCGCTCGCGTTCCAGAAGCGGGTGTCGTTCGTTACGTATTTGTCGTAGGGTGCATGTACAAACACCCGTATTGTCACCCCTTTGCCGTCCTTGTCCAGATCGTAAGCCACGACCTCGCCAACCGTCAGCCGGCGGAAATAAACCGGCACCCCGACATCGAGGGAACCCAGGTTGGCAGCACGCAGCACAAACTCCCGCCCCGGGGTATCCGCCGTCACGATAGGCGGCACATCCAGTGCGACAAAATCAACCCGTTTATTCGTCGACTCGCCAATATCCACCGCAATATAAGGCCCGGCCAGCAAGGTTCCGAGGCCGGTTACGCCGCTCGCGGTAATGCGTGGCCGGACTATCCAGAAACGCGTGTCTTCGAGAAGAAAATCCGACGCTTCCTTGTTCAGCTCTACGCTCGCAATCACCTGATTGTGGTCATCCGACAGCGCCACGGTTTTGACCAGACCAATATCGACGTCCTTGTATTTGACGTGGGTTTTACCCGCCTCAAGCCCCTCGCCCGTCTTGAAGCTGATGGTGATCGTCGGGCCGCGTTCAAGAATCACCTTGGCCGCCAGCCCGGCGCCGACCAGCACCGCCACGATCGGGATGATCCAGATAAACTGTGGCGCCCAGCGCCTCTTTGGCCTGGATACGGCCGCGGGCAGGTTCGGCAGGTCAGATTCTAGCCGCTGATCAGTCATTCACGTTCTCCAAATTACTTTCCGGTTCTGCGGGTTCTGCGGGTTCTGCCAAATCCCAGATCAGCCGGGGATCGAAGCTCTCCGCAGCAAATATGGTGAGTACCACCACCGCACCAAAGGCAATCGCACCACTGCCGGCACGAATCGACATCAAGCTGCCAAACTGTACCAGCGCGGTCAGCATGGCGGCCACATAAACGTCAATCATCGACCAGCGCCCCACGGCCTCAACCACACGGTAAAGCCGGGTTCGTTCGCGTGGCGCCCACAGCGAACGACGCTGTACCGAAACCAGCAGAAAGGTCAGGGAGAGAAGTTTGGCGGCCGGGATGGCAATGCTCGCGATAAACAAAATGATCGCCAGCGGCTGCGAACCCGAGGTCCACAGATAGATCACCCCGCTCAGGATCGTATCTTTCTCGCTACCGAAAAGCGATCCCGTTTGCATCACCGGCAACAGATTGGCGGGGACAATCAACACATAAGCGGCGATCAACAAGGCCCAGGCACGTGAAATGCTATCCGGCTTGCGAAAATGCAGGCTCGAACCGCAGCGCCCACAGGCCAGCCCGTGCGCTTCAGGCGCAGCACGCTGCGTCAGTCCGCAGGTGTGGCACGCAAGCACGCCTGCCGAAGCCCCGGTGACAAGCGCCGATGCGGCATTCATCGCAAGGCTCCCACGCGCGCCCAGAAAATGCGCACATCAAACCCGGCCACGGCAGCAGACACTGCAAACATCAGCAAAACAAAGGACCACAGCGCAATGCCCGGCACCACCGAGGCCATGGCCGCCAATTTGCTGATCGTCACCAGCAGGCCCAGCATGAACACTTCGACCATGCTCCACGGTTGCACAGCGTGCAACAATCGGAACACGCGCGGCACGGCGGGCGGCACGCGCCCCAGTTTAAGCGGCAGGAGAAGATAGATCAGTGCGCCGATCTCCAGTGCCGGCATCAGAAAAGTGGTGACGAAAACGAGCAGGGCGACGCTCGGCATGTCGTCGCGCAGCAGCACACTCACGGCGCCGAGCAAGGTGGTAGAACTGGTCAGGCCGCGCGAATTCATGCTCACGATCGGGAAGGAATTGGCGATGACAAACAGAACCAGCGCCGTCAGCGCGAAGACCAGACTGCGCTCAAGCCCCTCCGGCTGGTGACGATACAGATTACAGCCACAGCGCGTACAGCGCGCCACGCCGCCGGCCTCCAGGGGCACTTCGCGCAGCAGTAGATCGCATTCATGGCAGACAACAAGTGCCTCTGACGACATTGAAAATCACCTGTTTACAACGCATTGTCGGAGCGCGGATGGTAGCAGCCTATACATCCACTGGCTAGGGTCAGCCTTGTCCAATGTGGTATGAGCCTGAGCGAGGCGCGTATTTCCACCCAGAAATGAGCCTGAGGGAAAGAAATTGAGTATGAATTGAAAATGGGTCGATCATCACAAGCATGGTGATCAACATGAACGAAGCACGGCTGACCACGATTGAGCAGATCGAGCAGTTTCTCTATGCCAGCAAATCGATTGAGTTCTCGGCGGCAGGCGACGATAGCGTGCGTTATGCGCACAACAGACGGGTACTCAAGCGCTTTGACTACCCCGGCCGCAACAAACGCGAACTTGGGCCGCTGCGCAGGTACCTGCAGCAAACCAGCGGCTACAGCCGGGCTCAAATCAATCGCCTGGTGGCTGCGCTCGAAAGCGACGTCGTCTTGCTGAAGTTGCTTGCACATCCATTCGCGAGCCTTAATGTAGATCCGAACTGAGTACGGTGCACAGTTCTGGAGGTGCACAGGCATCCAGCCAAACTCGGGATGGATCAGATATCATCGAGCAGTGTCGAGGGAACGACTCACTTCTGAACCAGACGAATTTTCCATGAAACAATCAAGCGCAAAGATCGTCAGCTTTGTCAGGACGATTGAAACCTCGTCTGCCGGGACAGAGTTCTGGTCAGGCGACGATGCGGATTGGGCAACCCGCCTCGCCACCCAGGAGCTGGGAGATGCCGCGCCCGTCGAGCGCTTTATCGATGCCCGGGCACGCATCGCCTGGCAGCGTATCTCCGATCGTCGCCCGGATCTGGAGCGAGCACTGGAAAAACGCTACCAGGGCACGCTTTTCGGGTGGGCGATCATTTTGCTCGCCTTGATTGCTGGAATCCTCACCGATCAGATCGGCGATTCCAGGCAAGTCAATCTCCTGGCTCTGCCGTTCGTTGCGATCATCGTCTGGAACCTGGCAATCTATGCCTGGCTTCTTCTCCTGCGCCCCGTCCTGGGACTTTTCGGCTTCAAGGGTTGGGTCCGGCGCTGGTTGGAGAGGAGACTTTCCGGCCATCCGAAAGCCGGTCGTGACCAGCAGATCGCTGAGATGATTTCACTGAGCGTGCGTTGTCAGGCGGACTGGGCCAGAATGTGCCTTCCGGTTACAAGCGCGCGGGTCGAGCGGGTGTTCCATTTGGCGGCGGCCATGTTCGTGTTCGGGTTGATCGTGGCCATCTATTCGCGCGGGTTCTACACCGAATATCGTGTCGGCTGGGAAAGCACGCTTTTGGACGCGCCCGACATCAGCGCGGCCCTGGCCGCATTTTTCAACTGGATGCCGATCACTTTTGGCCTTGCCGCACCGGACCCATCGACTGTCGAACTGATGCGCTTCTCGGCAGGCGGCGGCCTGGTCGGTGCCCGTCCCTGGCTTCATCTCCTGGCGTTCCTCGCCATTGTTCTGGTAATTCTGCCGCGCCTTGCCCTGGCCTCCTTCGCCACCTTTCGGCTGAGGATGATCGAACGTCGGTTCCCCATCGACCTGACACGCGGCTACTTCCAGAAACTGGCGGCAAGGTTCGCCAGGAAGCACAGGGATGTTGTCGTCATTCCCTATGCCAAAGCGCTTCTCCCCGAGTCGGCTATCGTGCTCAATCAAGTCGTGCAGGACGTTTTTGGCACACCAGGCACTGTCAGGATTCTGGATACGGTTCAATTTGGCGGGGAAGACGACATGCCGGTGCTGGCCTCAAAAAGCCGGGACTCGATCCATCTTGCGCTGTTCGATCTGGCTTCGACCCCGGAAAGTGAGAATCACGGCGTCTTCCTCAAGGCGCTGAAACGTGAGGTGCCGACCGGACATTCCGTCATTTCACTCGTCGATAGCCGCGAATTCAAAGCGCGCTTCGGCAGCACAGGCGACCGGGTGGAACAGCGGACGAAGCTCTGGCGCCGCTTTCTGGCGGATTGCGGTGTGCCTTGCGTCATCGGTGATCTGGCCGAGGTGGGTAGCGATGAATTGCGCCGGAACTTCGAGTCGGCATGGGCGGAAGCAGGCGGTGGTCACCATGAGTAGCGAGAACCTCTCGATCAACCTGAGCCTCGTCTCGCATACCAACGTCGGCAAGACCACGCTGGCCCGCACCCTGCTGAAAATGGATATCGGCGAGATCGGAGACAGGCCGCATGTGACGGCGTTGTCCGAGCCCCATCTGCTGATACAGGACAGTCAGTCTGCTTCACTCACCCTCTGGGATACCCCTGGTTTCGGCGACAGCGTCCGGCTTGCCAAACGTCTGAGCCAGCGCGGAAACCCTGTCGGCTGGTTCCTTTCGGAGGTTTGGGATCGCTGGATGTCCAGGCCCCTGTGGTCAAGCCAACAGGCCATGAAGAATGTGCGGGAACAGGCTGATGTGGTCCTCTATCTGGTCAATGCCTCGGAATCACCATCGGCCGTCGCCTATGTCGAGGCGGAGATGCAAATCCTTTCATGGGTCGAGAAGCCGGTCCTGGTCCTGCTAAACCAGATGGGGCGACCGCGCCCGAAAGACGCCGAGGAAAAGGATCAGGCTGCGTGGCGCCAGTATATGGAGCGCTTCCCCTGCGTTTTCGGGATCCTGCCGATGGATGCATTTGCTCGCTGCTGGATTCAGGAGATCGCCCTCTTCGAGATGATCGGCAGGGCGATACCGGACTCCAAAAAGGCCGCATTCGAAGCGCTTCAGATGTCCTGGACCGCCGAACGGATCAATGACTACCGGCTGTCGGTTGCCGCCATCGGGAAATTCCTTGCCGCTTTGGCAGCGGACAGCGAGCGATTCGAGAGCGATGGGTTAAGCGGCAAGCTCAAGGCGATGGCGCGCAAGTTCGGGCGGTCTGACGAAAAAGATGTGCCGCCCGAGGCGAGGGCGATGGAGCGACTGGCAGAACGTGCCGCAGTCGCAATGAAATCGCTGACAGATCAGCTCATCGAACTGAACGGTCTCAAGGGTGAGGCGGCCAGGGAGATTCTGAACCGCGTTCAACAGGATCTTTCGATCGACGAGGAGATCAGCGAAGGCAGCGCTGCGGTGGTTGGCGCCGTAGTGTCGGGAGCGATTTCCGGCCTGGCGGCCGACCTGATGGCAGGGGGCCTCACCCTGGGTGCCGGAGCGATCGCCGGTGCAGTGCTCGGAGGGCTTGGTTTCGCTGGCGTGGCCAAGGGCTATAACCAGATGACTGGCAAGGACGGTAACGTCGTGCGCTGGAATCAGGAATCAATCGAGCGATTCTTCTCCGACAGCCTGCTTCTCTACCTTGCGGTCGCACATTTCGGCCGGGGCCGCGGCGAGTGGAGCCGATCCGAGCATCCTGAACACTGGCGTTCCGAAGTTCAGCGAGCGATCCAGGGTGATTCGGCCGATCTCCACAAGCTTGCCCAAGGCGGAGCGGAGCTTGAACGTCGCCACCTGGAAGAAGCATTTGGACGATGCGCAGCCTGGGCAATCGAGCGGGTGCTGCGCAATCTGTATCCCGACGCGAAGCTGCCAAAGACCGGTTTGTGATTGAAACAGAACGTTTGACATGAGCGGGGCACAAAAGGCGCAGCCTATTGGGCATCCCCTCGATGGAAGGGTTGGGTTTCATGCCCAACGGACGCTATTTCGCTGGGACGACCAGCACGGCTTTCGGATTTGTGCCGGCGATAGCAAGCAACGTTCGGACGGCGCCGCTCGGTTGCTTGCGACCTTGCTCCCAGCCCTGTAGCGTGCGGACAGAAACGCCCAGAAGCGCGGCGAACCGCGACTGCGATAAGCCTGTCTTTTTGCGCGCTTCAATGACTGGTGACGTGACGACACCAACTTGACCAGCTTTCATCTCGCGGACTGACTGCAACAGATCAGCCGCAAGATCGCGTTTTGCTTCGTAGGCTCCGAGATCAGCTTTGGTAAGGCGTTTATTTTTCAAGGGCACGGCGAATCTCCTTTAGCTTGGGCCCGGTGAGGTTGTCTGTCTTTGACTTTGCATATAGCGAAAGCAAGACAACTTCTCCTTCGGCGTTGCGAGTAACGTAAATGACCCGCACACCACCCGACTTGCCCGAGCCTGCTCGCTTCCAACGTACTTTGCGAATACCCTACTATGCCCTCTGCTGACTTCTCCACGGTATTCAGCGCCGGTTGCCAGACGCCCAGCTTCGATCCTTTGAAGCACCGGAGAGATCTCCCGGGGTAAGACACGTTACCTTCGCTGCATAGACGCCGGATTTATGACCGAAGGAAATCCCTGTGGGATAAAATGCGCCCTACTGCCGCAGATGGAGGGCTTTGCGGTCACGTTCCCACTCGCCCCGGATGCACCACGCCTCATATCCGGTTTTTTGTTCATCGTCCCGCAGTTTCGGATTGGGCGTCCCGGCCGCTCGCGGGGCTCGTAGCGTTCAGTCGGGCAACGGCAAAGCAGTTTGCCATTGCAAACCCCGCCTTCATCCTTCAGACCCCGTCTCGCGACGACGCCCTTGCCCCTCTCCTTGCCTTCGGCTCTGCGTAGTGGGGTTGGACGCACCGAAGGTGCGGCAAAACCCGGCCATAGGACTTCCACCTATGAAGTAACGCGCCATGCCCGGCGCACTCGTCTGAATTCACAGGCGCTGCGCGGCTATATCGCGCAGCGTCCGGTGGAATGATGGGTTCGGCCCCGCCGACCTACGAGATGCTATTGTTTCAGGCTGCTTCGGCATGGAGCCGTACGCCAAGGGCATGAGCAACTTTGAGAACAGTCGCAAAGCTCGGGTTTCCACTTTCGCTCAGGGTTTTCAGAGACTCTCGCGGCTAAGGCCAGCATCGCGTGCCACCTGCGACATTCCTTTTGCACGAGCAATATCACCGAGTGCACGAGCAATACCAGTTGCATCCTCAGGCGCCTCGGTGAGCCAAGCATCAAGGTACTCAGCCATCTCTGCTGGCGTGCGAAGTTGTTCCGCAACATCGTATGGCACAGTCTTCGTTTTGGTAGTTGGTTTGTGCAAAGTCTTGGGCATTTCAGTTTCTCCTACAGATTCCTTGCTAGCAGCCTGTCGGACTTAAGAAGTTAAAATATGCCAAAAGCAACGTATTGATTAAATGATGATTTTGTAAAATTTTTCGGACGTTGCATATGGGGTGATCTGGTTTTTTGGCCGTAAATCACACGAAAATATACAAATTGCATTGTTTAGCCAGCTTTACGGATCATGCACTTCTTGTAACTAGCTGTTTTTACATCGGAAGTAACTTTTCGGAAAGTCCGACAGGCTGCTAGTGCAATCGCTGTCTTAGCGTCTTGCTGTTGGCTTGACTTATCACCGCCAACCAGAAGAACAATGATTTCGCTTCCCCGTTGGGTGTAGTAGACCCGATAGCCCGGCCCGAGGCTAGGCTTCCTGAATTCCGGCTTGCGCCGGAATGAGCGAAGCCTGGCCTCGGGCCGGGTGTAGAACTTCATTACCAACCATGCACGGTTTAGCGGCTATTCGGCGATCAGCGCCGAAAGCTCCCGCTCCAGCAGAGCCGAATCGCCGAGGTTGAGTTCAACCAGACGGCGCAAATGCGTCACGCTGTCGATGTCGATGCTGATGCACAGCAGGCCGGCCTGGGGGCCCTCGACATGGGCAACCTTGGTCTGCATGCTGATTCGATCGCTCGCTTCGCTCTCGTTGAGTTGAACGTGCAGCATGCCGCTCGCACCTGCGCTGATGGGTGTGCCGGCCGGCAGACGGATCAGTGCGCCCTTGAGCGAAAGATCGAGAACAACAACTTCAAGGCTGCACTCGCCGAGAACCAGTCGGGCTGGTGCGTGGAAAGCGATGCGGGTGTGATGGCGGCGCTCGTCGGTCATGGCGGTTTCCTGGACAGTATTACTTGCCCCGCATGTTACCCCAAAGCAGCTTGTGCAGTTGTACCTGGAAACGAACCGGCAGCCGATCGGCGAGAATCCACTCGGCCAGCGTTCGCGGTTCGAGCGTCTCCTGCACCGGCGAGAAAAGCAGCGGGCAGAGCGCGTCGAGCCGGCGCTCGATAACGGTGTGGCGTGCCCATTCGTAGTCGGCACGGTCCTTGAGCACGAACTTCAGTTCGTCACGCGGGGTGAGCCGTTCAAGGTTCTGCCAGCGGTTTTTGCCGGATTCGCCCGAGCCGGGCGCCTTGAGATCGACAACCCGGCTGACGCGCGGGTCGACACCAGCAATATCGAGTGCGCCGGAGGTTTCGAGCGAGACATCATAGCCGGCGTCGCATAGCGCGGTGAGCAGCGCCAGACAGTTCTTCTGGGCGAGCGGTTCGCCACCGGTAACGCAGACCTGCCGCGCCTGGTAGCCGGCAACGGCGTCGAGAATGCGGGTCAGCGTCATGCGCTGGCCGCCAGAGAAAGCGTAATCGGTATCGCACCAGACACAGCGCAACGGGCAGCCGGTGAGGCGGACGAAGACGGTTGGCAGACCGGCGCGCGAGCTTTCGCCCTGTACGGAAAAGAAAATCTCGCTGATCGTCAGCGCCGGAGGTTTGCTACGGCCTGTCACCCGGCTACTTCTTCAGGCGTTGCTTCGCAGTGGCCGCCGCCGGGCTGTCCGGGTATTTGACGAGCACGCTTTCAAGCGTGATTTTGGCTCCCTTGGCATCGCCGAGTTCCTGCTGGCAGGTGGCCATGTTGATCATTGCATCCGGCGCTTTCGGGTGCTGCGGCCACTTGCTGACGACGGCCTTGTGCGCGTCAATCGACTTCTTGCAATCGCGTAGCGAGTAATATGCGTTGCCGAGCCAGTATTGCGCATTCGGCGTCAGCGTGCTGTCCGGGTGTTCTTTGACAAAGGCCTCAAAGGCGCCAGCGGCTTCCTTGATCTTGTTGGCCTTGAAGAGGTTGAGCGCGGCTTCGTATTCACGCGCTTCGACGGCCGGGTCGCTGGCGGCCTTCTTGCCGGGAACAGCCGCCGGTTTTGCCTCGTCTCCCGGCCTGCTCTCGGCGGCAGAGGCCGACTGCGGCTCCAGCTTGCGCAGACGACCGTCGAGGTCGATATAGAAATCCTGCTGCCGCTTCTTGGCCGATTCCAGTTCGTAGCTCAGTGTTTCGACCTGGCCACGTAACTTGGCGTTCTCTTCGCGCAGTGCCTGAATCTGGTTGACCAGCTCGAATTGGGCCTTCGACAGCGTATCGAGACGCTCATTGGTCTTGATCGACAGATCCTTGATCTGCCGCCGTGCCTCGTCATCGTCGAACATGCCGGCCTGTGCTCGCGGCGCAGCGAACAAGGCAAGCAGCAAGGTCAATGTCAGCAAACCCGTTGCCAGACCCTTTGCGCTGCCCGATGCAAGCCCCGAAGCGAATCGCAAGCGGTGCCCCGGCATCCTAGAACTCACCGTTGTAGAGCATGTCGCCGCGACGGTTCTCGGCCCAGGCGGCCTCGTTCTGGCCTTCGTTCTTCGGCTTCTCTTCGCCCAGACTGACCGATTCAACCTGCTCTTCGCGCGCACCCAGCAGGGTCAACATCTTCTTTATCGCATCGGCACGCTTCTGGCCGAGCGCGAGGTTGTATTCGCGGCTGCCGCGGTCATCGGTGTTGCCCTGGATCAGCATCTTGAACTGACGGTTGTCGGCAAGGAACTTGGCGTGGGCGGTGACCAGATCCTTGTATTCGTCCCTGACCTCATATTTGTCGTAATCGAAGTAGACGCTACGCTTGGAGAGTATGCTTTTCGGATCGGTGAGTATCGCCGGCAGACGGCTTCCATCGACGCCGCCGGCCGTCACCGTTGACACCCCGCCGCCACGCGTTTCAACCGGAGCGCCGTCTTGCCCGGAGGTATCGGGCGTCGAACTGCAACCCGCGATGAAAAATGCGAAAAGGGCGGCGATGATCAGTTGCTTCATGGTGTTTCTCCTGCGTCAAGATTCGGAATGCCCGGAGCCCGTTCAGGGCTGGAACGATTATCGGGTAAAGGGGCCCCACGCCGGCTCGCGCACATCGCCGGCCGGGATGGAAAGTCGTTGTTTGATGCGGCCGTCGATCGAGACGGCAGAAAGAACGCCGCGTCCGCCGATCTCGGTCGCTATCAGGATCATGCGGCCATTCGGCGCGAAGCTCGGCGATTCATCCTTGTTCGAGTCGGTGAGGATCTGCACCTGCTTGCTGGCCAGATCCATGACCGCCAGACGGAAACCGCTCTCGCGCCGGCTGATGAAGGCCATCGACTTGCCATCCGGCGAGATGCGCGGCGATACGTTATAGCTGCCTTCAAAGGTGATGCGCTGGGCGTCGCCACCATTGATGCCACTACGATAAATCTGCGGGCTGCCGCCGCGATCCGAGGTGAAATAGATCGACTGGCCATCCGGCGAGAAGAACGGCTCGGTATTGATTCCGGAGGACGTGGTCAGGCGCTGCACGCCGGAGCCGTCGGCATTGACCGTGAAGATCTGAGAACCGCCTTCCTTGGACAGCACGACGGCGAGCTTGCGCCCGTCGGGTGACCAGGCCGGCGCCGAATTGGAGCCCTTGAAGTTGGCGACGACGATGCGTTGGCCGCTGGCCAGTGAATGCACATAAACCACCGGCTTCTTGTTTTCGAACGAGACGTAGGCCAGACGGCTGCCGTCGGGCGACCACACGGGCGAGATGATCGGCTCCTTCGACTTCAGCGCAGCCTGCGCGTTTTGCCCGTCGGCGTCGGCAATTTGCAACTCGTAGCGGTTGGCTCCAGACTTCACTACATAGGCAATGCGCGTTGCAAAAACGCCGGGTTCGCCGATCAGCTTTTCATAAATGACGTCGGCAATACGGTGGCCGGCGGCGCGCAGCATCGGCGTCGAGGCAACAAAAGCGGCACCGCCGAGCGAGCTTTGCTTGTTGATATCGTAAAGACGGAAGCGGGCTTCCTGACGGCCGTCGCCGCTGGCACCGATGCTGCCGGCTGCCAGCGCGTCAGCGCCACGGTTCTTCCAGTCGCCATAGGACGGGCTGGACGACTCGGTCATCGCGACGCCGCTGCTCTCGATCAGCTTGAACAGACCGCTGCGTTCGAGATCGCTGCGGATAACCGAAGTCAACGCCCGCGAACTGGCTGGATCGCCGCCAAAGTCGGCAATGGCCAGCGGAATCCGGTTGGCGCCGGCACCGGTGATTTCGATCGTCAGTTCGGCACGGGCCGGTGCTTGCAGCAGCGCCAGGGCGCTGAAAGCAATCAGGCACAGGCCGCGCAGTTTGAGCAAAGATCGACGCATGGAGCAAAGGCATCCGTTAAACAATGCGCGATTATATCCCCTTGGGGTGCGCGGCGTTTGTAACGAAAAGTAATATTGCATCAGGACGGTCTCTTGCCTACTCATCAAGCGGCCGGTAAGGAATCTTCAATACACGCTCAAAGAGTCCGGGGTCATCGGGTTTGGGAAGTGGCGAGGATTTCAGGATGGCGCGTTCGATGGCCGCATCAAGCGTCAGATTGCCGCTTGATTTGCGTACCTTGACGCTCAGTACTTCACCCGAAGGAAGCTGGGTGACTTCAAAAACGGCTTCCGGGTTGCCCTGAATCGCTGGCGGCAGGACAATATTGCCGCGAATCTTGCCGCGCACCTTGGCCGCGTAGTCGGCCAGCCCGCGCGCGCGGCCGGCCGAAGCCTGCTCGGACTTGAGCTGGGCCAGCAGGTTGGCCTCGGCTTCGGCGCGTGCCCGCTGCTCCTGCGCCACTTTTTGCTGCTGAGTCTGTTTCAGGTCGCGCTTGAGTTCGTCTTCAAAGCTCGACCGGCGCTCAGGTTCGGGCTTTTTAGGTTCTTCCTTCTTCGGCTCCGGCTTCTTTGGCTCCTCCTTCTTCGGCTCGGGCTTCTTTGACTCTTCCTTCTTCGGCTCGGGCTTCTTTGTTTCTTCCTTCTTTGGTTTCTTTTCGTCCTTGATGGCGATATCCGGCTTGATCGTCGGCGCCGGCTCGACTCGAGGGACGGGCTTCGGTTCCGGCCTGGGTTCAGGTTTTGCTACGGGTGGCGGTTCAGCGATCGGCTCGCGTTTGGCAACGGGCGCCGCGACCGGCGCCGCACGCCAGACTTCAACCTCGACCGACGAGGGTGCCCGGCTCTTCCATTGCACACCAAGAAACAGGGCCGCGATGAGCAGCAGGTGAACGAGCGCCGAGAGGATTAGCGAGGTGACGTTCGACTCTTCAGGCGGCGGCTGGTGTGAGGCGAGTTCCACGGCATCGTCTTTCAAGCGCGGGACCCTACTTGCCGGTAGGCTGGACGAGCAGGCCGATGCGCTTGACCTGCTGGCGTTGAAGTTCGTCCATGACAGCGAGAACCGCTTCGTACTTGACGTTCTTGTCGCCGACGATGAGCACCGGCTGTTCCGGGTTCTTGCGCTGGGCATCGACAATCGCCTGCGCCAGCTCGCTACGGCTCAGGCTGCGCCCCTCGGACTTGCCCGGCGCACTCAGCGACAGCGACTGATCGGCGCGGATGTTGACCTGCAGCGCCTCGGCCGGAACCTGCGAGGCCTTGCCGACCGAAGGCACATCGATGCTGGCGGTGGTCATCATCGGCGCGGTCACCATGAAGATGACCAGCAACACCAGCATGACGTCGATGTAGGGAACGACGTTGATTTCGTTTTTAAGGCGACGTGGGCGCATGCGATCTCCTGGTTAGCGCATCTGGCGTTGCAGGATGTTGGAAAACTCTTCCATGAAGGATTCGAAGCGCGTCGACAGGCGGTCGATCTCGTGCGCGAAGCGGTTGTAGGCAACCACTGCCGGAATCGCCGCGAAGAGGCCGATGGCCGTGGCGACCAGCGCCTCGGCAATGCCCGGCGCGACGGCGGAGAGTGTTGCCTGCCCGACGTTGGCCAGGCCGCGGAAGGAATGCATGATGCCCCAAACCGTACCGAACAGGCCGACGTAGGGGCTGACCGAGCCGACCGAGGCGAGGAAGGCGAGATGCGAGTCGATGCTGTCGACTTCGCGCTGATAGGTGGCACGCATGGCGCGACGCGAACCGTCGATCACGTCTTTCGGATCGAGGTTTTTCTGGCTGCGCAACTTGGTGAATTCACGGAAACCGGATTCGAAGATGCGCTCCATGCTGCCCGTTCCATGCCGGTTATTGACGGCGCTCTGGTACAGGCTGTTGAGATCGCCGCCGCTCCAGAAGTCACGCTCGAATTGCTCGGTTTGCGCACGCGCCGTCTTCACGGTGAACCATTTGCGGAAAATGTAGTACCACGACATGAAGGAAACGCCGGCGAGCAGCAGCATGACAGCCTGCACCACGGCGCTGGCGTTGAGGATCAGATGCAGAATGGAGAGATCTTGCGAAACGTTCATTGCAGGGTTTCCAGTTTGGTGCGGATTAGTGCAGGTATTGAAGTGACCTTCATCAGGACGGGGTTTACACAAACAACATGGACCTTGCCGCTCACCAGCTCGGTCCAGCCGCCCTCGATTGTAGGATTGGCCCGCCGGATGTGTTGACGAAAAAATAACTGGGAGCGGGAAATTTTTTCGACTTCGAGGCTGACCGAGAGCAGTTCATCGAGCCGCGCCGGTTTCAGGAACTCAAGACTCACGCTACGCACGACAAAGGCAATGCCCGGTTCGCGCAGCAGATCGGCCTGGTCATGACCGATCTCGCGCAGCCATTCGCTGCGGCAGCGTTCGAGAAATTTCAGGTAGTTGGCGTAGTAAACAACCCCACCGGCGTCGGTATCTTCGTAATAGATGCGAACGGGGATGGTGAAGGCGTTGGGTTTCTGTTCATGCTTCATGGGCAGATTTTAATGCAATGTCGAGGAAAATGATGTAAGTCATTGTAACGTAAAACCCTTTACGTCAAATGTAAAGGAGGGCGAAGGGCGCAAGGATTACGCGTTCAACTTCGGCCTGCGTTACCTTTGCCAGCTTTGCGACTTTGCGATGGATTTTGAAACAGCTTACTGCCCTCGCCACAGCTCGTTTTGCCCGTTGCTGGCCGGGTTGTCGAGGCCGAGGTGGCGGTACACGGCAGCCGTGGCAATGCGACCGCGCGGCGTGCGCTGCAGGAAGCCCTGCTGGATGAGATAGGGCTCGAGCACGTCTTCGATGGTGTCGCGCGCTTCGCCGATGGCGGCTGCCAGATTATCGATGCCGACCGGTCCGCCGCCGAATTTGTCGATCACGGCGGAGAGCAGTTTGCGATCCATGATATCGAGTCCGCCGTGGTCGACATCCAGCATGATCAGCGCCAGATCGGCCACCTCCTGCGTGATGTGCCCCGCCGCCCTGACCTCGGCAAAATCGCGTACGCGGCGCAGCAGGCGGTTGGCGACGCGCGGCGTGCCGCGCGAGCGTCTGGCAATCTCCAGCGCGCCGCCCGGATCGGCCGGCACCTTGAGCAGTTGCGAGGAGCGCGTGACGATCAGCATCAGTTCTTCCGGCGTGTAGAACTCGAGCCGCGCGACGATGCCGAAGCGGTCGCGCAAGGGGTTGGTCAGCATGCCGGCGCGGGTGGTCGCGCCGACCAGCGTGAACGGCGGCAGATCGAGTTTCACCGAACGCGCGGCCGGGCCTTCGCCGATCATGATGTCGATCTGGAAGTCTTCCAGCGCCGGATAGAGAATTTCCTCGACGACCGGCGACAGGCGATGAATTTCGTCGATGAACAGCACATCATGCGGCTCAAGATTGGTCAGCATGGCGGCCAGGTCGCCGGCGCGCTCAAGCACCGGGCCCGAGGTCGAGCGCAGGTTAACGCCCATTTCGGCGGCGATGATGTGCGCCAGTGTCGTCTTGCCCAGCCCCGGCGGGCCGAACAGGAGCACATGGTCGAGCGTGTCCTGGCGCCGCCTGGCGGCTTCGATGAAGATCGAGAGCTGCTCGCGGATCTTGACCTGACCGACGTAATCGGCCAGCCGCTTGGGGCGCAATGCGCGCTCGATCGCCTCCTCCTGCGTCGATTTCGATTCCGCTGAAATCAGCCGATCAACGGGAGTCTCGCCAAAGCTGTCGTCCGGCTTGTCATCGTCGAGCTTGTCTATTTCGATCATGGCTAAATTGAGGGGTCTTCGTAATCGGGGTGCGCCAGCCATTCGCGGATCAGCACTTGACCGAGCGCAAGCAGTGTCGGCCCGAGGAAGAGCCCGATAAAGCCGAAAACGAGTACCCCGCCGAAGACGCCGACGACGATCAGCAACAACGGCAGACTGGAGGTCCGCGAAATCAGGATCGGTTTGACGAAATTATCGACGCTGCTGATGCCGAACATCCCCCACAGGATCATGAAGATGGCCCATCCCGTTTGTCCACCCTCATAGAGCCAGGCGGCCGCGCCAAGCCAGATCAGCGTGGCGCCGATCACCGGAATCATCGAGAAAAAGAAGGTGGCAAAGGTAAGCATGATGACGCCTGGAACGTCGGCAATGAGGAAGCCGATCATCGCCACCAGCGACTGTGCGGCGGCGGTACCGACGATGCCGACCATGACACCGGTGACCGTGCCAATAGCCAGTCTGAGCATGCGTTCGCCAAGTTCGCCGGCCAGCTTCTGGCTGCCGGTATGCAGCGCATCGGCGTAGTTCTCGGCATCGCGGAACATGAAGAACACAAAGAAAATGACCAGCACCAGTTGCAGCAAACCCTGGCCAAATAGAGCGACAGTCGCCAGAGCGATTTTGCGCGTGGGGTCGAGGAGTTGGCGCAGCAGGAGGTTCATTTCTTCCCGGCTGTCCACCAGCCTGTGCCAGTAATCGTTGATGCCCGGGCCGACGATGGGCAATTTGGCGAGCCAGACGGGCGGGTCGCTGGGTAGTCCGCTTTCAAGTATGGGCTTGAAATAGTGAATGGCCGATTCAACGCCCTCGGCAAGCGAGCCGGAGAGCAAGGCCATGGGCGCGACCAGCAGCATGAGCAGCAGCAGCGACATCAGCGCTGCGGCCAGACTGCTGCGACCGCGACAAAGAATGAGCAGGCGGTTACGGATGGGCGCCGTGGTGACGCAAATGACGCCGGCAAAAAGCAGCGTGCCGGTGAAAGGCATCAGTACGGCAATGCAGCCGACCAACAGCAGCGCAACGATGGCGATCTGGATGATCTGCTTCTGGGCAGAGGATATCTGTTGCTTCATGCTTTCGAGAGTAGTCTGAGCGCCTGACGGATGCCGTCCGAGATGGAAATGCCGGCGGCCAGCGGTTTCATCGCCGCCGTTGCCTCGCGGTCATTGTAACCCAGCGCCAGCAGCGCATTGAGGATGTCATGCTGGCTGTCTTCAACCGGCAAGGCGGTAGCCGGCAGGGCGTCGGCCAGTTTGCCCTTGAGTTCGAGCAGCAGCCGCTCGGCCGTTTTCCTGCCGATGCCTGGCACCTTAATCAGCCGTCCGACCTCCTGCCGGGCGATGGCTTGTGCCAGATCGTTGACGGAAAGCCCGGAAAGTACGGCCAGCGCCATGCGTGCGCCGACGCCGGAGATCCTGATCAACTGTCGAAAGGCGAAGCGCTCGGATTCGCTCGCGAAGCCGTAGAGAAACTGCCCGTCTTCGCGCACCACAAAATGCGTGAGCAAGGAAATCTTTTCGCCAAGCGCCGGCAGGTTGTAGAAGGTACTCATCGGCACGTCAACCTCGTAGCCGACGCCATGCACGTCAATGAGAACCTGCGGCGGGTTTTTTTCCAGCAGTATTCCGCTAAGACGACCGATCATGAGTATCTCCGAAAAGGTAAAAACTTAAGCTGTTTCATCAAACCAGCCGCCCGTTGCGCACGCGAAGGCCCTTGGTGGTCATGCTCCCCATGCCCTGCCCGCCGTGCGCGTGGGCGATGGCGCAGGCCAGTGCGTCGGCGGCGTCCGGGCTGGGATCGCCGGTCAGAGAAAGCAGGCGGCGTACCATGTGCTGTACCTGCCTCTTGTCGGCGTGACCGTTGCCGACAACCGCCTGCTTGACCTGCAAGGCCGTATATTCGGCGACCTCAAGCCCGCCGGCAACCAGCGCCGTGATGGCGGCCCCGCGCGCCTGGCCGAGCAGCAGCGTGGACTGCGGGTTGACGTTCACAAAAACGATTTCGACGACGCTCTGTTCCGGCTGGTATTGCAAGACGAGTTCGCGCACACCGGCATGGATCGTTCCCAGCCGCGACGGTAGGGAGGTTCTGGCTTCGGTCCTGATGCAGCCGCTGGCCACGTAGGACAGCGTACTGCCGGTTTTTTCGATGACACCGAAACCGGTGATGCGCAACCCCGGATCGATGCCGAGGATGCGGATGGTCCGCTTCTCGATCAGGCTCATTTGCGGCTTGCCCGTGCCAGATAAACGCCGCTCACCGCCAGCACCATGCCTGCCAATGCCAGCCCGCCCAGCGTTTCGCCGAACACCGCCCAGGCGATGATGGCGGTGCTCGGGGGCGTCAGGTAAAACAGGCGGGCGACATTGACCGCGCTGCCGTTCCGAATCAGCACATTGAGCAGACTGATCGCTGCGAAGGAGAGTACCAGCACCAGCCAGAGCAGAGCGAAGACAAACGAGGGAGTCCAGTCGATGACCATGGTTTCGGTGGCGCTGGCGGCCAGCGCGGTGATTACGGCGCTTGGCAGAAACTGGATCACCGAACCGGTGCGCAGGTCGAAGTGCGGGCAGAAACGTTTTTGATACAAGGTGCCTGCGGTGATCGCCAGCAGCGCGACCAGCGCTGGAAGCATCATAGTTCCCAGCGGCAAATTGCCCAGCTTGTTGGTAACTACCAGGGTGACGCCGACAAAACCGAGCCCCAGTCCCAGCCACTGCCTTGCGCTTACGCGCTCGCCGAGCAGCCAGCCGGCACCGCAGGCGGTAAGCAGTGGTTGCATTCCGACAATCAGCGAGGTAATCCCGGCCGGCAGACCATGCTTGATGGCGACAAAAACGCCGCCAAGATAGAAGGCATGTACAAAAATCCCCGAAACGCCGATATGGAAAATCTGCCTGGCATCGCGTGGCCAGGGCGCGCGGGTAGCCAACGCAAAAACCGTCATCAAACCGAGGACAAGACCATAACGGGTGAGCAGGAAGGTCAGCGGTTCGGCGTAAGGCAACCCGTATTTGGCACCGATAAAGCCGGTACTCCACAGGAATACGAACAGCAGAGGGGTCAGGGCTTGAAACGTCGGCATGGCGTCGGCTTGCTGGATAGGCCGACAGTATATCGGGTTCGTGCTTGAGCGCTGAGGTGCATTGATCATTGAAAGCGCAGTTCAGCGCAATGTAAATAGCGTAAGTCCTAATCCCCAGGTGTTTTGCCTCAGCGCTGACCTATGCACAGATCTCAAATACACCGTGGACCGAGGCCAGGCATCGCGATCGGGATGCTTCAGCGCTTTTCCGCTTCGTCACGTTGTTGTCGCTTTTTCTCCTGGTCATTCTGTCCCTGACGCTGGCGATCTCCCTGATTCTGGGTTCTTGCCTCGGCGCGAGGTTCGGCCGGACGACTGATTTCACGCGGTGCTTCATGTCGGGTTTCGCGCACCATCGGCGGCGGCGTTTCCATGCGTGCAGGAGTTGCCTGCCTGAATTGTTGCGCAGGCGGCTCGATGCGGATTGCACTCTGCGGCGGGTTGATGGTCGGTTCGTTGCGGCGCGAGGGGCGATCCTGAACACGCGTTTCGAACGGCTCCGGTCTGGACTGCGGTACAGGCCGCACGACTTCCGGCTGCGGCCGCTCGTTGCGTTGCGGCGCGAGAACAGGGGCTTGAGGTGCCGGCGCAAGTGCCGGTGGAATGGCCTCCCGGTTTCTCGTAGCGGCCGGCGCCGAAACCATCAGCTCGGTCCTGGACTGCGGTACAGGCCGTATGATTTCCGGCTGGGGCCGCTCGTTACGTTGAGGGGCAAGAACAGGCGCTTGAGGTGCCGGCGCGAGTTGTGACGCGTTCATGGCCGGTTCATCGCGGCGGGAGGGGCGATCCTGAACACGCGTTTCGAACGGTTCCGGTCTGGTCTGCATCACAGGCCGCACGACTTCCGGCTGAGGCCGCTCGTTACGTTGCGGCCCGAGAACAGAGGCTTGAGGTGCCGGCGCAAGTGCCGGCGGCGTGGCAATCCGGCTTCCTGTAGCGGCCGGGGCGGTAACCAGAGCTTCCTGTTGCTGGCGTTCCCGCCACGCCGAGGGTTGGCCTGGACGGTCCTGCCGGTTCTGCGTTTCGACTTGAGGTGCGGCCTGCACTCCGGAAGCCAGGGCATTCGGTCGAACCGGTGCCAAGGCTTCGGGTCTTGGCAGGGGGGCCGGCCTTACGCTCTCAGGCATTGGCCGTTCGCCTCGTTGCGGCATGGTGGCGGGAAGTTGAGCTGCGGTCGAAGCGACGGGTGGATTGTCGTTCAGGATGCCGGGATTTGCCGGGGTCGTTACAGGCGTTGCCTGACGCTCGCTATCGCGGCGCGTGAATGCCTGGTTTTGGCGATCCTGCCGGTTATATGGTCCGGTCTGTGCAGCGGCCTGCGGCGCAGAAACCGGGGCGATGGCCTGCACCGGATGATCACGCAGAGAACGATGATTTCCCGGCGAAAGCGCCGCAGGCGCAACTGGGCGGCGATGCGTAACGACATCAGCAGGTACGACGGTCACCGCTTGCGGCAGTTCGCGATGCCTGTAATGCGTTTGCTGAACCACCGCCTGCGGGTTGTTGACGATGTTCGTTACGTTGCTGATGTTGTTGACGTGCGTGATATTGACGTTGCGTATGTAGTTCGCGCTACTGCGATAGGCCGGTACATAGACTTCGTGCGGGGCGAGCGGGAACCAGCCGACGTTGGGTCGGCCGCCGATAGCAGCACCTATGCCGGGCGTTCCGATCCAGGCCACCATGGCTGGCGCGTAAACCGGTCGTGCAATCCGTGCGCCCGGAACCCAGCCCCACGCCCCACGTTGATGAACCCAGCGGCCATAATGGAAGGGTGCAAAACCCCACGGCTCATAACCTACCCAGTTCCAGCCCCATGGCGCGACCCAGACCCAGTGCCCGCTGCGGTAAGGCGCCCAGTCGGCAGCGACGGCGCGCGGTGTCCAGATGGCGCCATATTCGGCGTTCTCCGACCAGTTGCCGTAGGCGTCGAGATCTTCGGCGCCGGTCATTTCGGGTGAGACGTAACGCGCGTAGGTGTTTGCCGTCGGGCGCCGGTCACGCATGACGCTCCATTCGGTGAAGTCGTCATTGACTGCGCTCGACAGGCGGTAGCGGGTTTGCCCGCCGGCTTGTTGCCAGAACTGGGCGCTTTGACCAGCGCCGATATCGAGTGCGCTGTCGCTGGCCTCAAAATGCAGAGCCCCGAAGTAGGCCGTGGCGCTTGAGCTGCCCGAATCAGCGTCAAAGCGGTAGATACCGGCGTCGCGTGCGCTGAATCGACCGTTGCGAGTGACCAGCTCGAAGTCGCGTACGATTTCACGCGACGGCAGCTTTACGATGGCCCGGCCTTCGTTCAGATAGAGCCGAACCTGGTCATCGTCGATCCGGGTAATTTCCAGCATGCTGCCCGAGTCGAGGCGTACGCTCATTGAACCGATCTGGATCTCGGCCCGGGCGCCGGCAACGGTGGTCAGTGTATCGCCGCTGGTCAGCGGCTGGTTGAGTGCAGCGCTGTACGACTCGCCGGTGTTCGGGTTGTACAGATTGACGGCACCCGCGCCAGAGAGCCAGGCAATGCGCCCGATGCGACCCGCCGGATCGGCCTGGGCCGGCGTTACGAGAAAGAGCACACAGGCCAGCAGGGCAAGCAGGCAGTACCAGGGGCGTGAGGAGAAGAGCGGGCTGTTCATGTGTTACGGTCCAGTTCGGTCGGGCGTCAATTGGCCTGTAGAACTGCTTAACGGATGAGATGGCGTTTGGTCTACGGTGGACACACTTTGTTTCACAATCGCTATGGGACTGTTAACGCTTGAAGAACGGCTTTGTTCTCATTTTCCCGCATCCAGCCGGGATACAAGGAGCCGAGGGAAACTATTCGGCACAGACCCGGGTGGCCGTTCTGGTCGAAGTCAGGGACAACGTCAAGCCACCATCCCACTCTGAACCCTACTTGACTGTACTAACATCGCGAGGCATCGCCCACGAACTGGTGTTCATTCCGGATCGGGATCACGTCAATGTAATCGATTCGCTGCAGCTTGTGGAGGCCACCCTTCAGCATGGCTAGGAAGACTGAACGCCAGGACAAAATGGCGCCACAGCACCGCTACTCAGGGCCTTGGTCGGTGAGTGTTTACGCGTCAAAAACCACGCTGAACTCTTGTACGGCCAAGCCACCGAAGGATCAGTTACTTCTTGATATTCAGCTCAAGTTCCGCCTTTCGAACCTGAAGTACGTCCAGCCTCTTTTTCAGGTCACCCATTTCCTTCTTGATTTTTCGCAGCTCGGTCTGGCTCTTGAGCTTCAGCAAATAATCTGCGCCAAGTTCTCCCGTGATGTAACGCTCTAGTTCACCGCGCAGGATTCTGAGGTAGGGATTGCCCCACATCGCACCATCACGGTACTCAAGCTTGCCGGCGCGAATGCCCTTCACGATGAAGTCCTGGCTTACGCCATACTCCTTGGCGACCGTTACGTCGCTGAGGGTGGCTCCTTTGCGCGTCCATTCTCCGTGTTCAGCCATGGGTCACCTCAAGCGGCTAAACATACTTTTTAATGAAGTCGTAGTAACTGCGCGCACCATACTCGGAATGACGAATGACTGATTTCTTGATCTTGTCGATTCTGGCCACATAGTCTTTCAGGGTCAACGCATTGACTTTTCCGATTCGCTCCAGCCCAACGGCAACGCAGCGTTCGATAATGCCGCCGAGCAGGGGGTGATCGGTGACACGCTCGCTTCTGGCAAAGCCAAATTCTTTCTTGGTGGCAATGATGGCGTTCTCAAGGCCAAAAACGCAAAGGGTGTCGGTTAGCTCCGGGTGTATTTCATATTCTGCCTTGAGTTCAATCTCTATGGCCTGGCAGACATCAAGATGGCGGTCATCGTTAAAATCCATGTCAACCTCGAATGACTATTGTTGCGGGAATGTTGTTTTGCCTCTATTCACAACGCCGGCTCCCCTGTCAGCGCAAGCCTCAGAAACCCTTCTTGAACATCTTGTAATGGCGCTTCAGCCGATCGACGTAGGCCTTGTCCTTGATCATTTGTTCGAACGCCGCGAGGAAGGTTGCTGAGTGCGCAGTCTGCGGATTCAGTGGATCGAGCGTCGGATGACTCCATTCTGCGGCACTCCTCATTGCCGGTGACCCCTTGTGGTAGAAAGAGGCTTTCTCCCATCCATAGCTGATCGTTGCCCATACCTTGTTACCACTGTGTCGACCGAGAACACGGATGATCACCCGGCGGCAGTCGCAGTTTTTGTCGGTGCAGCAATACTCGAGATATTCATATTCGTCAGCCGGTACCGGATTTCCGGCAGGAATGCTCAGTGTCCGCGTCTCTTTGAACGCGATCTCGCCGAACTTTTCATAAAATGCCACCGTGTTCATGGGCTAATCCTCACTCAAGCAAAATCGTATTACCACAGCACACGCATTGCATTCGATCAATCAGGCACCCTTGTCAGTAATCGGTTCGAGCAGCGCCGCCAGATCGGCGTCGCTGAACTTTACGCTGCCTTCATGATCCTCGGAGAGAATTCCGGCGGCGAGTTCGGCTTTTTTCTCTTGCAGTTCGAGGATTTTTTCCTCGATGCTACCGGCGACGACGAGTTTGTAGACGAATACTTTCTTGCTCTGGCCTAGGCGGTGGGCGCGGTCGGTCGCCTGGTTCTCGACCGCCGGGTTCCACCACGGGTCGTAGTGGATCACGGTGTCGGCGGCGGTCAGATTGAGGCCGGTGCCACCCGCTTTCAGACTGATCAGGAAAATCGGCACTTCGCCCGCCTGGAAGCGGCGTATCGGTGTTTCACGATCCGTGGTGCTGCCGGTCAGAGTAACGAAATCGAGCTTGCGCCGTGTCAGTTCATCGGCAATCAAGTCAAGCATCGAGGTGAATTGCGAAAAGAGCAGAACACGCCGGCCTTCTTCGATCATCTCGGGCAGCATGTCCATCAGCAGGTCGAGCTTGGCGCGTTCCTTGACCTTTTTGGCGGCATCGATCTTGACCAAGCGCGGGTCGCAACAGACCTGGCGTAGTTTGAGCAGGGCGTCTAGGATGACAATCTGGCTTCGCGCAAAGCCTTTGGCGGCGATTTCTTCGCGCACGCGGGCGTCCATGGCGCTACGCACCGTCTCGTAAAGGTCGCGCTGCCCACCATCGAGTTCGACGCTGCGCACGATGATGGTTTTCTCCGGCAACTCCTTGGCCACCTCGTCTTTCTTTCGGCGCAGCATGAAAGGTTTGATACGCCGCGCCAGAAGGGCGCGGCGCAGAGTGTTGCCCTGTTTCTCGATCGGCGTGCGCCAGGTGCTGGTGAAGTGTTTCGAGTTGCCGAGGAAACCGGGCATCAGAAAGTCGAACAGCCCCCACAGTTCGCCAAGGTGGTTTTCCATCGGCGTGCCGGTCAGGCACAGGCGGTGGGCGGCGCTGAACTGGCGAACCACCTGCGCCGCCTGGCTGGCCGAGTTCTTGATGATCTGCGCTTCGTCGAGAATGAGCAGGTGATAAGCATGGGCGCCGAGCAGTTCACGGTCGCGCCAGAGCAACGGGTAGGTGGTCAGACAAACATCGTGTTCGGGGATAGACGCAAAACGTTCGGCACGGCTTGGGCCGTGCAGCGAGAGCACGCGCAAGCCGGGGGCGAAGCGCTCGGCTTCGCGCTTCCAGTTGAAGATCAGCGAGGTCGGCATGATCACCAGCGCCGGCTTGTCGAGGCGTCCGGCTTCTTTCTCGATCAGCAGGTGGGCGAGCGTTTGCGCGGTTTTGCCGAGCCCCATATCGTCGGCCAGAATGCCGCCCAGTTCGTTTTCGCGCAGATACTGCAGCCAGCCGAGTCCATCGAGTTGATAGGGGCGCAGCATCAGAGCAAGGCCCTGCGGCGGGAGGGCGGTGTGCGTGCCGCCGGCGCCCTGCAGGCGGCGAGCCAGTTCGCTGGCCGCGTGCGTGCCGTGCATCGTCCAGCCTGGAAGATCGCCGAGTGCGGCCAGCCGCACCGCATCGGCACGCGGCAGGCGCAGGGTCTGGCCGCCGGCTGGGCCGTCGAACAGGTCGATCAGCGTGCGCGCCAGCGGTTTGATACGTTCGGCGGCAATGCGGATACGCCCGCCTTGCGGGCCTTGCAACTCGATCTGCTCGTCGTCGGCAATGTGCGCCATGCGCTCGCCGTCGAGCCAGCGTCCGTCGCTGCGAAACAGGCTGTGCAGCAGCGGTGCCAGCGGCAGGCGCTCGCCGTCGACGACGATGCCCATGTCCAGACCGAACCAGCCGGCTTCGCTTTCAGTAAGCTCGGCATCCCAGGATTCGACGCTGAGCACGTGGTGGCGGAACTCGCTAGCCACCACCACCTGCCAGCCCGCCGCCCGCAGTTTTGGCGCGAGGTCAGTGGAGAAACCGGCCCACGCGGCTTCGCTCTCCAGCCCGTAGGCCGCCGGGGCGAAACCGCCGGTAACGGATACCGAACTGGCAATGACCGGCTGGAAGCCGAGACTGGCGAGGAAATCGAGTTGCGCGTTTTCCTGCTCGGGGTTGCGCATGACGCGAACGGTTTCGCCGCCGCTGACGGTAGCGTAATCCTGCGGGTCATGCGCCGACATCTTCGCTGTGCCGTAAGCGAAGTCGATTTCAGCGTAGTCGTAGTAACCATTGTTGAAGGTGCCGGCGTACTTGCGATGCTTGTAGACCGCCCAGCAGCGCAGCGTATGCAGAGTGATGATCGGCTGCAGGGGCTCATCGATTTTGCGCAATTGACTAACGGCGTCGGCGTTGGGGGGCGGGATGTCGGGGGCCATTTCGGCGAGTGCGTTAGCGACCAGCGGCAAGTCGACAGGATCGAGCGGCGATAGCCTGAACAGTGCGTCAAGCAGTGCTTGAGAGACTTTGCTTTCCACCGGGCCGGCTTCTCCGGATTCCGGGTCGAGGTACCACGGCGGTTCCAGAAAGAGCAGCGCTCTTGACGGCGGCTGGGTGGCCAGGTGCGGAACGATCTGCTGGCGCGTGTTAACCTGCCAGGTGATTTCACCAGGCCGTGCAGGACCAGTGCGCAGCAGATCGAGTGCCCCGCTGTGCGGCGCGCTCATCTCCGGGCAAAAGTAGCAGCGACCGCTGGCGAGCGCTGCGGCCAGCAGCGATGCGGCGTATTTACCGAACAGCGATACGCAGTCGCCAAGGTACCCTTTTCCGGAAATCTTCAGCATCAGACGGAAAATATCGAGGTCGTTGTCGTCGGTGAATTGCGGCGGAGCCAGCAAGGCGCGTTCGGCATTGCTCCATTCAGACGTGTTGCGCTTTAACGGCGCCGCCGGGTCAATTCGACCCTTGACCGTTCTCAGGACGAATTCCTGATAATAGTTGGAGCAGCCGACCAGGTAATAGATCGCCTGCGTCGCTTTGGCCTTGGCTTTTGGCTTTTTTTCTGCCGCCAGACTGGCCCGACGCAAGGTTTCTACCCAGTGCAGCAAGCCTGGATTGACCGTGGCGAGAGCTGCAGAGGGTGTTGCCGATGAGCCGCGCAGGCCAGCAGACTTGGCGCGCTGTTGCAGCATGAAAAGGAGAGCGGCCGCAGCGTGTTCACAGGAATAAGCTGTCTTGCAAGTACAATCGCTGTCGATAACCAGATAGGGCTGGCCTTCGATCTTCATTTCGCCAAAGAAAATATCGACCTTGATTCGGGTTGAGTTCCTGTTGCGGAGTTCACAGTGCATGTAATCTCCTGTGGACTCAACTTTGGCCACGCTCTCGATCAAGGCTGGCGCAGCGCGCAACTCGCGCTCCTCAAAATTCTCATTGATATCTTGCAGCGTATACCTTTGAGTTAGCGAGAGCATGACGCTGAATTCCGGCGCTGGCATTGAAGGTGCAACAAGGGAAAGCTACAGTACCATCAGTAAAGAACCGACGAACTATTCGTCCATGACCACATTGGTATAAACCTCCTGCACATCGTCGAGGCTTTCCAGAACGTCGATCAGCTTCTGCATGCGCACGGCGTCGTCGCCGGTCAGCTCGGTTTCGTTCCCGGCCTTCATCGTCACCTGCCCGAACTCGGCGTTAAAGCCGGCGGCGGCCAGGGCTTCCTTGACGCTCATGTAGTCGTTGGGCGGGGTGATGACTTCGATCGAGCCGTCGTCGTTGGTCAGCACGTCGTCGGCGCCGGATTCGATGGCGGCGTCCATCAGCGCCGCTTCGTCGGTGCCGGGAGCAAAGAGCAACTGGCCGCAATGTGTAAACTGGAAGGCCACGCAGCCGTCGGTGCCCATGTTGCCGCCGTACTTGTTGAACGCATGGCGAACTTCGGCGACGGTGCGCGTGCGGTTGTCGGTCAGGCAGTCGACCATCACTGCGGCGCCGCCGATGCCATAACCCTCATAGCGGATTTCGATGTAATCGACGCCTTCGAGTTCGCCGGTACCCTTCTTGATGGCGTTGTCGATCTTGTCCTTGGGCATGTTGACCCCCTTGCCCTTGTCGATCGCCAGACGCAAACGCGGGTTGAACCCCGGGTCGCCCCCGCCCATCTTGGCGGCTACGGTAATTTCCTTGGCGATCTTGGAGAATGTCGCACCGCGCTTTTCATCCTGGCGCCCTTTGCGGTGCTGGATGTTCGCCCACTTTGAATGTCCGGCCATGCTAACCTCTTGTCGGTACTGCGTTTGCAACAGCCCTGTCGGAATAACAAAGACTGCTGCCGATAGTTGATAAAATCACTTGCTGATCAAGCCGCGCATTCTAACATCTCTCGACTGACCCCATTTACCGGAGTGACTCATGATTGAACCCCTTGTCGTTGCCAGACACGAACAGACCGATCTGGGACTTCTTCCCGCACTGGCCAACCGCCATGGACTGATTACCGGCGCTACCGGTACCGGCAAGACGATCACCCTGCAAGTGCTCGCCGAGCGTTTCTCGAGCATCGGCGTTCCGGTGTTCATGGCCGACGTCAAAGGCGACCTTTCCGGACTGGCGGCTCCCGGCGTCGACAGCCCGAAACTCAAGCAGCGATTGCAATCGCTGTCGGTGAGCGATTGGGCGTCGATGAAGTTTCCGGCGGCCTTCTGGGATGTGAACGGCGAACAGGGACATCCGGTTCGCACGACGATTTCCGACATGGGGCCGATCCTGCTGGCGCGGCTGCTGGCGCTCAACGACACGCAGGCGGGCGTCTTGCAACTGGTGTTCAAGATCGCCGACGACAAGGGCCTGCTGCTGCTCGACCTCAAGGATCTGCGGGCCATGGTGCAGCACGTCGGCGAAAACGCCAGATCATTTACCACCGAATACGGCAACGTATCGGCAGCGTCGATCGGCGCCATCCAGCGCGGTTTGCTGACACTGGGCGAGCAAGGTGGCGATCTGTTTTTCGGCGAGCCGATGCTCGACATCAACGATCTGATGCAGACCGACAATGGCAAAGGCATCGTCAACGTTCTTGCCGCCGACAAGCTGATGTCTTCGCCACGTCTTTACTCGACCTTCCTGCTCTGGCTGCTTTCCGAACTGTTCGAGCACTTGCCTGAAGTCGGTGATGTGGACAAGCCGAAGCTGGTTTTCTTCTTCGACGAGGCGCACTTGCTGTTCAACGAAGCACCACCGGCGCTGCTTGAAAAAATCGAGCAGGTGGTACGTCTGATCCGCTCGAAGGGCGTCGGCATCTATTTCGTGACGCAAAATCCGCTGGATATTCCCGACACCGTACTCGGCCAGCTCGGCAACCGCGTACAGCATGCGCTGCGCGCCTTTACGCCGCGCGACCAGAAGGCAGTGAAAACGGCCGCCGAAACCCTGCGCCCTAATCCGGCTTTCGATGCGGCAGCGGCGATTACCGAACTTGGCGTCGGCGAGGCGCTGATTTCCTTCCTCGACGAAAAGGGGCGACCGACTGTAGTCGAACGTGCCTTCATCCTGCCTCCGGCCTCTCGTATCGGCCCGCTGACGGCAGAGGAGCGACAGGCCGTAATCAAGGCCTCGCTGGTCTATGGCGTTTATGAAAAAGCGCTTGATCGCGAGTCAGCCTTCGAGAAACTGAAAGGCCGCTCAGCAGACGCCGTAGCGCCACCACAGGCACCGGTGCCGGCACCCACAAGTGAGCAGGCTCCGGCTACCGGCGGTGGCTGGTTCGGTGGCCTTGGGGACATCATCGGTGGCAGTTCGGGCAGCGGCGGGCGCAACAAGGGTGGTGACTCGGTGATGGAAGCCGCCGCCAAGAGCGCAGCACGTGCCATCGGCTCGCAGGTCGGACGCGAAATCATCCGTGGCGTTCTCGGTTCGATTCTTGGCGGCTCACGTCGCCGCTAGCCGGCAGTCAAGGTCAAGCGAATGACGATGTTCATGGAGCTTTAACATGGTGCCCCTTGGTGAATCTGGTGACCTGGGGGTTCGCTGCTTGTATATCTGAATACGGCTTTCAATGACAAGCGCTTATTACCGTTGCCCGAAATGCGGGTACAAACCGGCACAGGCCATGCCGGCTGACGGGCAGTGTCCGGTCTGTGAGGTGTATTTCCATAAGTGGGAAGCTTCGCAGGCGGACCCCGAACCTGGCGAAGTGGCCGCACAGCGATCACCAAATGCTGGAACAGCGAGCATTTTACTTGCCGCGCTGCTGACGCCGCAGGCGCGAATGGCGACGGCGGTTTTTTATTCCCGGTGCGCCGCGCTGGTCTTCATCGCCATCTGGGGCTGGCGCTTGATCGCCATGGATTATCGCGACGGCGAAATCGGGCGTTCGTTCATGCACAACATCCTGTTGCCGATCCATGAAGCCGGTCATGTGTTGTTCCTGCCTTTCGGCGAGTTTCTCACCATCCTCGGCGGCAGTTTTTTTCAGATTGCCCTGCCGCTCGGCATAGCGATCGCTTTTGTACTCAGGAATCGCGACAACTTCGCTGCAGCCGTCTGCCTGTGCTGGGTCGGTGCCAGTTTTCTCGATCTCGCCCCCTATGTTTATGACGCCCTTGATCCGCAACTGATCCTGCTCGGTGGGCATACCGGCGAGGATGGTCCGCACGACTGGATCTATCTCCTTGAGTGCTTCGGTCAGTTGCAGCACGCGCCGGCCTGGGGCTTCGTCGTACATAAACTCGGCGCACTGATGGTCTTCGCCGGAGTGGCATGGGCGGCCGTTCTGCTCTGGCGCCAACGCGAGATGCTGGGTGCAGAGACGGTGTTATGAGCCGCCTTTCAGGGTTGAATACGCTCAAGCCAGAGTGCGAAGCGCCTTTTATGTTGTGCCTGGGTTATTATTTCGTCATTGTCGGGCCGGGTGCTGGCCAGGCAGTTTGTTCTGAATGCCTGCTCCTTCTCAAATGAAAGCCGATTCCCATGTCGCCCGTCCACAACGAGCCGATTGATAAAACACTGCAACTTGCACAGCAGTTGCATGAGGAAAATAAGCATTTCGTCAAGGCGGTGACCGATATCGCCGAGCAGCGGGAAGTCGTTGCCAGAGAAGACATTTACGCCAGAAACGGAATGAAGCTGGTCAGCAGCGGAACAAGGCTGACCGGGAAGTCTTACGAGCGGCTCATTGCGCACAAACTGCTGAAACCGATCGAGCAATCACTCAGCATGGCCGACACCCTCGATTGCGCTAGACTTGTCAGTCTGTGCTTCGAAGAGACACGCCTGGTCCCTTCACTGGCGCCCCTGCTCGACCAGCCCGGGCCGCTGGAGCGCTTGCAACTTGTCTTTGGCGACTTGCGACTTCCCGCACCGCTGACCCTGAAGCTTTCGGTGATGCAGCAGGATCGGCCGCAGCTCTTCCAGCACGGGTTGATCACGGCAATGATTTCCACTGTACTGGGAATCCGTGGCAAGTTGCCGCGCCAAGACCTCCAGACTTTGGCCCTGGCCAGCATTTTCCATGATGTTGGCGAACTGTGTATCGATCCGGCCATCCTCAGGCCGGAGCATCGCCTTACGGCCGAAGAGCGTCGCCATCTCTACACGCACCCCATTACCGGCTACCTGATGTTGCGCGATTTTCCGGAAATTCCCCCGGAAACGGCCACGGCCGTGTTGCAACACCACGAGCGGCTCGACGCTAGCGGCTACCCGTATCGTTTCTCTGGCGAGCAGATCGGTACGGTTTCTCGCTATCTTGCCGTCGCGGAAGTTGCGGCCACGTTGCTCGCCAGGGATGGTGCCGACAAGCGGATCAGTATGAAATTGCGGCTGAATCGCAAGAAGTACGATGCCCAGGCAGTCACCCTCGTCAGTCAGCTTTTCAGCGATTCGAAGTTGCCGCCGGCGCAGCCGCCGGAAGAGGTGGTCATGATGACCCGGCTAGCGCAGGCCGGGAAGTTGTTTGAAGATTGGATCGGGCTGCGCAAGACGCTGACGCCAGCCGATGTTTCGGCAGTTCCCTTTATCATCGAGCGCGTCGATGGTCTTCGCATGATGTTGCTCGAAACCGGCTTCGATCCTTGCCGGCTTGAAGACGCCCTGACCATGACGGGAAGCGACGACCCCGAAATCGTCCTCGAACAGACGGTGCTGATCGACGAGTTGGAATGGCAATTCAAGGCCTTGTCCAGGGAAGTCGAGCGCAAGCTGTTCGGCCGTGAGACGAAGCTTCCTTCCGGGCTGAACAACTGCTTTGACGACTGGCTGATAAAAGTGCGTCAGTTTGTCAGCGAGTAAGCGGCTCGTCGGCCGTCTGCGGTTGATCAGTACACCGAAAACCACCCTCTTTGTGAAGTTGGCTTAAGTCAGCAAGCAGAGAAGAATACCTCCCAGAACTTCATCTTGCGGCGCTGATACCCTGGATCTTCGAGAGCTGAGCAGCAATGCCCCGGTTGTCCGAGAGGGCGCGTTTCTTTTCACGGCATCGGCGACACTTCTCCGCCCTTGAAAGCGGGGCAGGTTTTTCGGCCGACTTGCCATAGCCGGCGGCATACACAGCAATCAATGGGCCCGCACGGTTACGGCGCCAGGCGGCGATATGAATCCGTTTCTGCTTGACCAGAATATCCATATAGCGAGTGTTTTTTATGGTGTTCAACGACAACCCGGTCGCATGCGCAGCTTCGCGATAGGTCATCATTCCGATCCGTTCCAAAGCGCCCACGATGAGGTTCATTCCGGCTGAATCTCTGTCCTCATCCTTGAATTCGGGCCGTGCAAGGTCTGGTCGATCACCCAGGCTAAACAAGGGCGTCACAAATCCTTTGCATGTCTTTCGCCATCCACTGACATGAACGAGCCGTCTTGTGCGAAGTGCTTTCAGGTAGCCGCCGCACGCCAGGGTAGTGATGCCGACAAAGGCTTCACGGGATATGTCGCTGGCCGACATATCCGACATATTCGCCAGGAGCGCGAGGATGCGCTGCATGGCCGGGCTGTTTTTTTCGCTGGGCACAAGCATCAGGTTATTCGAAAGCACGAATTATAGGTACTGGAATGCAAACCGAATACAGACCCATTAAAGCATTTACCATTAAAGCCCCATGGATTGAGAACTGCGTTTTCGATCAGCAACGGAAGCGGCTGACCAGCCGGGTCAGTTCGCTGGAAATCCTTTCCAGATCGTCGGCCGTTTCTGCGGTCGAGTGCATGGCGGCGCTGGTCTCTTCAACCATCGAGGCGATTTCCTCGACCTTCTGCGCAATGCTGTTGCTG
>NZ_JAEUOI010000211.1 GCF_016790145.1 Propionivibrio sp.
TTCCCCGTATTGCCTCCAGGCCAACCTTCGCCTTGAATTCCGATGAATACGCATTGCGCTTCTTTGCTTCGCTCATATATCCTCATTTCGTTCGACAGCACACAGCTTAAACCGCTGTCTCAAAAACGGGGACCACTTTAGGGAAAACATGACAAAACTTACACTTGTGCTTGTGATCGTCGTTGCAACTACGCTTGCAACGGGCTGCGCGACCGTTACCAAGGGCACCACGCAGCCAGTCACGCTACACACGGATCCCGACGGCGCGACGTGCGACGTGACACGCGAGCTCAAGAATGTGGCGAGTCTCAGCGCCACACCAGGGCAAGTCCTTGTGGACAAGGCATGGGGATCGATCGACGTCTCGTGCCGCAAGTCGGGTCACCAGCCGACAGAGGTACGCGTAGACTCCGAGGTACAGGGATGGACCTTCGGCAACATCCTGATCGGCGGCATCATCGGGTTCGCGGTTGACGCAGCGAGCGGTGCAATGCGGCAGTATCCGCAGTTCATCATGTTGACGCTCGTGCCGGAGGAGTTCGAAAGTACCGAGGACCGTGATCGCTACTTAAACGAGCGCCTCTCGCGGTTCGAGGAGGAGGCAGCGAAGGCTGCCCAATTGCTCGACAAGAACTGTAGCGCGGATGCCTGCGCTGCCGAGCGCAAGGCGTTGCAAGAAACGAAAGAGCGACGTGTCGCGTTACTCCGCGAGCGTGTGGACAAGGCGCGGATACGGACGCCGGCTGCTGCAGGCACGCCATCAGCGATTCCATCGAACGTGCCCTCGGCAGTGAAGTTGCCTGATGGATAACGGCGGCGGCACCGGCAACCTGCCTAGCCGAAAGCGCCGAAAGGTATCAGCGTGAATTCCAGATTTCATCAAGGTTAAATGACCTCGTCGGCATGGTCGGATGACCGAAATTTAATGACTAACTTTAACGACGAACGGCAGGAACTGGCCGGAAGCATTCAGCATCTCGCCATGCTCAGTCGTAATGATACCGGCATGCAACGATCACCAGATTGCCATCATCCATCAAATAGACAAGCCGATTGACATCATCGATCCGGCGCGTCCATAGGCCGGAGAGATTTTCTTTTAGCTGCTCTGGTTTGCCGATTCCGGAAAACGGCTCTCGCAGGCAATTCTTGATCAGGTTGTTGATCCGTTTGAGTGTTTTGCGGCCCTGGCCCTGCCAGTATTCATAATCTTCCCAGGCAGCAAATGTCCACGTAATGCGGTCAGGCATCGAGTAGCGCTTTACGGGTCAACTTGCCTCGGCGGTGTTGCTCAATGGACTTGGCAAGATGAGCAGCGTTGGCCGGTGACTTCAGCAGATGAACGGTCTCCATCAGGCTGTTGAAGGTATCCAGCGACATCACGACGGCATCCGGCGCATCTCGCCTGGCAATCACGGTGTAATCGGCATCATCAATCACCTGATCGATAACCTGTTTGAGGCTGTTGCGAGCTTCTGAAAAATTAACGACGCGCACAATGTTCTACCTGTGCAATATATAGCACAAGTCTAGTCGAAGACCAAAGTTTTTCTAAAGGGAAATAGTCGTGAATTCACCCGAATCAACATCGTGCGCAGAAACACATCGTAGTTCGGGTTATGCCGTGTAGAAAATACCTTGGCAGACACTGCGCTAACCCGAATGGAATACAAGCGAACTTCATCGCCAATCATGAGATCTGTTAATCCGGCGTTAACCTCGCGACGACTACACTGTCTTCACTCCATTAACCGAAGACAATCCAGATGAAAACTCAATCCACGATACCCGCCAGTCTGTTTCATCAATTCGTCAGTTTATTCCTGGTGACGATGACCCTGATCTTCCTCACGGTGCCCTACACTCTGTCCAGGCACCCCGGCGAATTCTTGCCGGCCGGGTCGACCCAGGCCTTCAGCACTTTGAGCAAATAGCTTGTTGTACCTTGCTGTACCTGGAGTGGCCGGAGGATGGATGGATAGACTGGCAACCGCCAGCGCTCAGAAAAATCGAGCAAACAGGAAAAACGCGGTCTATGTACGCCAGCAGACAGAACGATCACTGAAAACACCTTATCTTCGAACGCGAGTCATCCATTGGCTCACTGAATTTCCAACTTCTTTCAAAAGGAAAATCGCCATGAACAGCTATCGCATTCTCGTTTCTTCCATACTCCTGGCTTCGAGTCTTGGGGTTGTTGCCGCACCGCTTGTTTCCGACCCACAGAACTGTGGCCCCATGGGGGCACGCGGCGAGAATTGGGAACATCGTGCCGGAAACATTGAAATGCATCACCAGAAACTTCACGCCGCCCTGAAGCTGATGCCCGACCAGGAAGGCGCCTGGAAGAAGCTGATGGATTCCGAGCCGGCCAGGGCAAAAGTTGCACCGGGCAAGTCCGAAGACTGGTCGAAACTGACGACCCCGGAACGTGCGGATAAAATGCTCGAACGCATGAAGGAGCATCAGGCCCAGCAGACTGAACATGTTGCGGCGCTCAAGGAGTTTTACGCGGTGCTCACTCCTGAGCAGAAGAAGACCTTCGACGAGTTCCATTCCACGCCGCGCGCAGGAATGCGTGGGAAGCAGCAGAATCGTTCTTCAAGCTCAGCAATTGCGCCCACCAAACCCTGATCTCCTGACCTTTTTTCGAAGCGACTGGCGGCCGGGCCGCCAGTACCGATAAGATGATCAAATACATTCTCCTGAGCCTGATCCTTACATTCGCCAATCCTGGAGGCCCTGCCATGGCTACCGAAGAACCGGTATTCAAACTTGTCCTTCAGACGGAGGCGTTTGAAGTGCGGGAGTATCCCGCGCTCATTGCTGCTGAAGTCAGCGTTGACGGAGATCGAAGCGAGGCGGTGAATGCGGGATTCCGGCTTCTTGCAGGCTACATCTTTGGCGGAAATACGCGTAGTCAAAGCATTGCCATGACGGCGCCCGTCATTCAGGCACCTCCGGCCGGTGAAAAAATTGCCATGACGGCGCCAGTAACCCAGACCGGCAATGCCGATGCCTGGGTAATTCGCTTCATCATGCCGAGCAGCTATACCCTCGATACGCTTCCCACACCCAACGACCCGAAGGTGCAACTGAAAACCCTGCCACCCTCGCGACTTGCCGTTGTGCGATTTTCCGGCCTGGCTCATGAAGCGGACATCGCGCAGAAAACCGCCGAACTGATTGACTTCATCGCCGCCAACCACCTGCGTGCAGCCGGCCCACCCTCGCTTGCCCGCTATAACCCGCCATGGACACTCTGGTTTCTCAGGCGCAATGAAGTGATGATTCCACTGCAGGTGGAAACTGCGCATTGACCCTGGGCAGGTCGTCAAGAGCAATGGTTTGCGCATGTCGGGTTAGCGGCTTTTCGCGTCTTCCCAACCGAAAGGGGTCACCCATTAGCCGGTCAATGATGTGCCTGGCACAGCGCACGGCCGCCCGCAGCGGTTCGCCGGACATCGATCCGGAACGGTCGATGACCAGCGACAGGTGGTAGGGTTTGCGTTGCTTCGTCGTGGCCGGATCGGGATCGGCCTGCACGCGCACCAGGAAGCGAAGCTTTTGCGCCACACCGTGGATCAGGGCGGGTTTGAGCGGATTGATAAGGACTTGTGGGGTGTTGGTATCTGGCATTGGGTCTCCTTGCTGCCGGGCATGATTGCCGGGGCATGGGAGGTACAATATCGGGTCAGGGGCTCACAGGACGAGCCTGTGGATGATGCGCAGGAATTTATTTCAGGAACTCTTCGGGTGATACGCCCGGCGCCACCCGCTGAAGGAGCGTCTAAGGCTTTGTCTGTTTCAATTCCTGATATTTCTGGCGGACGATCCTATGACCATACTTTTTCTCCAGGCGGCGTACGATGAAGTGGCCGCGCGCCATGTTCTGGAAATGATCGATAAAGACAGTATTGATTACCGCGCCGCCAATGGCACCAACGACAGGGACAAGCTGGGACGCCGCTTTCTCGGTGACGTTGATCGAGTAGCGCTGTGCGATTCGGGTGATCAGCCGGACAATGACCGGGGCACTGCCTTTTTTTAGACCATTCTGGGCAATATGTGTAGCCGCCTCGGAGACGGCCTTGCTCATGGCTTCTCTGGCGACAAAATAGCCGATTTCAGCCCCGTCGTCGATGCTGGAATCGCCGCCCAGCGCCAGGACTTGCACGCATTCGAGCTGGATTTGAATGTCATGCAGGTCGGCGCCTTCGCTTCTCGCCACATCGGCAATCGAGCGCATGATGATGGTCGTTGAAATGGGCAGTTCGATGGTCAGGGCAAGCACGCCAAACGCACCGCCGACCGCGCCGGTGGTTGCCGTGGCCGCCAGATGCCACCAGTTTGAGGCTTCCGGAGTTTCCTTGCCCGACTCCGGGTCATGATGGGCAAAGGTTTTCAGCGAAAGCGTTAATGCGCCCTGTATCGCCTTGTGTGTGGCAGAGACAATGGCCTTGGTGGCTTTGTCAGGCAAACGCGCGATGGCCTTTTCAATCGGGCGGCCGACAAAACCAGCCACTTTCGCACCGAAACCCGGATTTTCGAGAAGATTGACCGCCGTTAGGAGGTCGCATAGGTCGGTTTGATTCATGCGGTAATTCCTGGGTGTTGCCTTTCATTGAGGCGCCGGGATTGATCCCGTAGGTCGGGTTAGCGTAGCGTAACCCGACACAGCCTGGCGGGTACGGATGTCGGGTTACGCTGCGCTAACCCGACCTAAAAATTCTTCAAATTCAACAATTCTTCGCCTCCGGATCATCAAGGCGTTCGATCAGTTTTAGCGCGGCGCGTTGCGAGACGATCATCGTCAATTTCATGGTCGCCCGGGTTACGCCGACGAAGAGCTTGCGCAGCGCCAGGTCATCGAGCGTCGCGAAATCGATTTCAGTGAAAATGATACACGGTGCCGCCTGCCCCTTGAAGCGATAGACCGAATCCATCGGGACATCGCCTTCGCTAAAAACCGGATTGCCAAACAGATCGTAGCACCCCGTGAATGTTCGCAGGGGATAGCTGCCAAGCCGGTCATAGGGCGTCAGCAGTGAATTCTCGCGGCCACGGTAGGTGACGAGCGCGATCATGTCGCGCTTGAAACCCGCCGCGATGCACTGGGTGATGGCGCGTTTGGTCTGGGTGAACAGATCCGCCGGATCGGCATAGGTGACGATGTCGACTTCGGAACCGTTCAGCGGGCTTCCCGCCTCGACACCCTGCCCGTTCGGCAACAGGCGATTGAGTTTCCCGAGAATATCCTGCGGGCTGCGGTAGTTGGTTTCCGAGCGGATCACGACCCAGCCCGGCAGTTCCACGGGTGTGCGAGCGTAGAGGTTCTGCATCGGATCTTCCAGCCACCAGGCACGACCCGGCGCACGCAACAGTTTCAGCAGGTTGTCTTTCCATGAGGCCTGGAAGTCCTGCCCTTCGTCGATGATCACCTCGTCGAACAACCAGCGTTCAGTCGGCAGGTAATCATCCAGAAAGCTTTCCAGGCGGGCGAAGGCGCTGGGCTGGGTAAAGTCGGGAGTGTGTCCGGCATCGCGGCAAATCCGGTCGGCCAGTTGATGGTAAGTCGCCACCTCGCCAGCGGACGGAGCGATCAGGGCGACGTGATCGGCCAGCGGGCGGTTGTAGCAGACATACAGCGGCCGCCGCCCGGCGGCCAGGGCATCCCTGAACACCGCCAGCGCCAGTTGCGTCTTGCCGGAACCAGCCGTACCGATCACGCGCAGGCGAAAGGGCTCGCATTCGATCTGCCGCGCCCACTGGGAAAGCCCCCCCGACAAGCGCGTGTAGAGGGTTTTCGCCTGTCCAACAAGTGCATTGACCTCGGGCACCAGTTTGAGCTGATCGCCGAGGAAGCGGTGCAGCCTGTCGATCCGCTTATTGACGGGCTCATCGGCAGGCAGGATGCTCTGGACGATGTGCACCAGACGATCGCGTCGTGGGGCGTCGACGATCCGTTCGGGATCGATACCGGCGGAACCGGGTTGCTTGACGATATAGTCCGGGCAGTAAAGCAAAGCGTCGACAACAAACCCCGCCTCCGGGCAAAAATTCCGAAGCCGGGAATGCAGCGCTTCGCTTGTTCGCCGCATCTGGAAAGCGACCGATTTTTCCCTGGCGGCATAGATCTTGACCAGGCCCTCCGGGGTTTCGGAGAGGAAGCCCGATTTCTGCTCGATCAGGAGCAGTTTTCCGGCGGGGCTGACGATGGCGAAATCAATCTCGCCAACGAGTGCGCAGCCTTGCTGGATACGCGTCCAGTGCACGCCGTGATAGACGGTGTAGTCGTCCGGCAGGCCGGCAGCGAGAACCTCCAGTGTTTCGATTTCGCGCTGAACTGCGCCGAGCGCCGACATCTCGCGCCAGCCTTCGGGGATAATCCTGGCCATGGGCAGACTTCCGGGGGCAGATGGATTCGAGGATCATACCAGCGTATTGAACCGCGGTCGGCCTGGTCTGACCGGTGGCAAATCGAACTACTGGTTTCAAAACCAATCGGTGGGCTCACCTGTTGAGCCTGCAACAAGTCATAATTCGGCAAAACAACCAGGAGAACCCATGACGCCCGTCGATCAGAACGTCACCAGCCGCCTTTATGTCTCAACCTATACCGGCAAACAGTTCTATCCCCTGGCGCCGACGCCGGAGCAGATCGACATCGAGGACATTGCGCACGGGCTGGCGTATCAGTGCCGTTTCAACGGGCAAACCCGTTACTTCTACTCAGTGGCCCAGCACAGCCTGATCGTTGCCGACCTCGTTGCGCAGGATCTGCGAGCGGCGGCCTTGCTGCACGATGCCGCCGAAGCCTACATGGGTGACATGGTGAAGCCGCTGAAGCAACTGTTTCCGCTGTATTCGGAGATTGAGTCAAGGGTGATGAGCGTCGTCGGTCTGCGCTACGGCATCGGGAACTTCGACGATCCCGCCATCAAGCGCGCCGATCTGATTGCTCTGGCCATGGAGAAGCGGGATCTGATGCCCAATTCCAGTGAGCCGTGGGATTCGCTCAAAGGCATCGTTGCCAGCCCGATCCGGATTACTCCGATGTCGCCGCAGGAAGCGAAGGCCGCGTTTCTCTTAGCTTTTCAGTCGGTTTGACAAACACCCGACGAAACGACAGCGCCAGTCTCAGAGTCTGTGAATTAATTGATAAACACCTCCCAAGCCGTCATTCCGGCGAACTCCGGAATCCAGTGCCTTCCTCTGATATCGATTAAAACAATCAGATAAACGAGCTGGACCCCGGCTTCCGCCGGGGTGACGAGCGTGGAAATCAGGTAGTAGTGTTTTTTTCACAGACAGTACCTGAACTCGAAGCTGTCGTTGTTCAGCGATCGTTGCCAGACGCCAAGGTTGGGCGGCTGAATGAACAGGTTCCAGCTCTGCTGGTGGTGCCTGAAGGGCGACTGGACCGCCTTGAAGACGCGAGGCGTCAGGATGGCCAGACAGCGGCCCTCGGGGCCGTTTCTCGCCGACTCGCTACGGATCATCTCGACTCCGTCCTGGCGTAAGCGGGCGGCCAAGGCCTGTGTCTGACCATAGTCGCCGGGGTGAATCCAGTCAGTGCGCCGGTTGACGAAGGGCGGTTTGGTCAGGTCGACCATGGCCGGGGTCGATCCGTGGAATTCAAAGAGCGTTAGCGAAATGCTTGTCGTTCTGGCCGACAGTCCTTCGCTATCCATCCAGAACTTCAAGCGCCAGTACCCCAGTTCGATGCAGGCTGTCCTGACGTCTTCGGCGCCATAGAATACGCCGGGATCGAGTCGGCCACGGAACCGCGACCCGGACGGTGGCGGTGCCCGATAGCGGAAGGGCGTGCTCAACAGAAAATGTAGCCCCTCGGCCTCATCGGGAAGCACCGGCTTGACCTCCTCGATGATGTCTTCAAGGAGTGCCTGGTTGCCCAGGTGGCCATGCATCAGACCGAGCGTCGCATTGCGGTGCTGGGCTTCGACAGCCCGCCAGCCCGAACCCGTCCAGGTACGCGCCTCAGACGGAAGCGCGGTGGGCATCGATGTACTCGCAGGCATGGACCAGGCCTTGCACGTTCTTGATCGCGCCGATCGGCCACTGGTCGCCAAAAGCACGGTTGTTCGAGCGTAGCCAGTCTTTTGCAAGCGTATCGCTGTTGCCGACGAGCGAGAACAAACCTCGGTACATCCGGATGAAAAGCGCGCCGAGTTCCCATTCCTTCGAGCCTTCCCTGATCGTGTAGCGACCGTTCATCAGTCTGGAGGCAACGGGCTGGCTTAGCCCAATGATCTTTCCGAGGTCTGTCGGTCCGATGTCCAGGTGACGGGCCGTTTCGGCGACGGCCGTGCTGAGAACCTTTGATCGACTCGCCGCTGCCGGGTTTGCCTGTTCATGTGCCATGATTTACCTCAGTATATTTGATGTGTTTATTATTCTATGGAATTTTATTATTGATATTGCTTGTTATTGGATATTATTTCGCGTGATTAACCATTCCTTGTCGGTGACAAGGCAAACATTGACGCCAGCCAGATTCTTGCCAACCTGACTAAGCCGTGCTTTCTGGATTCCGGCTTGCGCCGGAAAGAGCGTGAATCCTGGCCTCGGGCCACGAGTTCAACTGCGTGGCTAATCAGCATAAATGTTGACTTGCCCTGCCGCGCCCGTATAATTCTGCCTTCTTTGATGTCGCTGGAAGCTCGTGCGGCAATGAAGGCGCGTAGCTCAGCTGGTTAGAGCACCACCTTGACATGGTGGGGGTCGTTGGTTCGAGTCCAATCGCGCCTACCAAACTATTAAAGCCAGAGCGAGTCTCTGGCTTTATTCATTTCTGGGGTTGCAAGATGCCGGTCATTACTCTGCCTGATGGTTCTCAACGGGAGTTCGCGCAGGCCGTCACGGTTGCTGAAGTGGCACAAAGCATTGGCGCCGGCCTGGCACGCGCGGCGCTTGCCGGCAAGGTCGATGGACGTCTGGTCGATACCTCGTTCCGCATCGAGAGCGATTCCCGAGTCGGCATCGTCACCGACAAGGATAGCGAAGGCCTTGAGGTCATTCGCCATTCCACGGCACACCTGCTGGCTTATGCGGTCAAGGAGCTTTTCCCGGAAGCCCAGGTCACCATCGGGCCGGTAGTCGAGAACGGCTATTATTACGACTTCGCTTACAAACGCCCGTTCACCCCGGAAGACCTGGTGGCCATCGAAAAACGCATGGGCGAACTCGCCAAACGGGACATCCCGGTCGCTCGCGAAGTCTGGAAACGCGATGATGCGACGGCGTTCTTTAAGTCGATCGGCGAGCACTACAAGGCCGAACTGATTGCCGCCATTCCTGAAGGCCAGGAGGTTTCGCTGTATCGCGAAGGCGACTTCGTCGACCTCTGCCGCGGCCCGCACGTTCCCTCGACGGGCAAGCTCAAGGTCTTCAAGCTGATGAAGGTGGCCGGCGCCTACTGGCGTGGCGATCAGCGCAACGAGCAGTTGCAGCGCATTTACGGTACGGCATGGGCCAAGAAGGAAGAGCAGGACGCTTACCTGCACATGCTCGAAGAAGCCGAGAAGCGCGACCACCGTCGCCTGGGCCGGCATCTCGATCTGTTCCACCTGCAGGACGAGGCGCCGGGGATGATCTTCTGGCACCCCAAGGGCTGGGCGATGTGGCAGCAGATCGAGCAGTACATGCGCCGCGTCTATCAGGACAACGGCTATCAGGAAGTGAAGTGTCCGCAGATTCTGGAACGTTCGCTGTGGGAGAAATCCGGGCACTGGGAGAACTTCAAGGACAACATGTTCACCACCGAGTCGGAAAAGCACGAGTACGCGATCAAGCCGATGAATTGTCCGGGGCACATCCAGATTTTCAACACCGGGTTGCGCAGCTACCGCGACCTGCCGCTGCGTTATGGCGAATTTGGCTCCTGCCATCGCAACGAGCCTTCGGGGGCGCTGCACGGCATCATGCGCGTGCGCGGATTCACCCAGGACGACGGCCACATTTTCTGTACCGAAGACCAGATTCAGACCGAAGTGACAAACTTCAACGATCTGGTGCGCCAGGTCTATGCCGATTTCGGTTTTTACGACGTGGTGGTCAAGCTCGCACTACGCCCGGACAAGCGTGTCGGTTCGGATGAAGTCTGGGACAAAGCCGAGCTGGCCTTGCGCGAGGCGCTCAAGGCGTCCGGGCTAGTGTGGGATGAACTGCCGGGCGAAGGTGCATTTTACGGCCCGAAAATCGAGTTTCACATCAAGGATGCGATCGGTCGCTCGTGGCAATGTGGAACGGTACAGGTCGACTTCTCGATGCCGCAGCGTCTGGGCGCCGAATTTGTCGGCGATGACAACACCCGACATACGCCGGTCATGCTGCATCGCGCCATTCTGGGTTCGCTCGAGCGCTTCATCGGCATTCTGATCGAGAACAGTGCCGGTGCCCTCCCCCTGTGGCTGGCGCCGGTTCAGGCGATCGTCCTCAACATCTCGGAAAAGCAGTCCGACTATGCCGAATATGTTGCAAAAACGCTACGGCGCAAAGGTTTGCGCGCCGATGCGGATTTGCGCAACGAGAAAATTACCTATAAAATACGCGAACATAGCTTGAACAAGCTGCCGTACCAAATTGTTGTAGGTGACAAGGAAGTTGCAGCAAATCTGGTTGCCGTGCGTACACGCGGCGGTCAGGATCTCGGGCAAATGCCGCTCGAGGCACTGATCGAGCGACTTCTCTCGGAAGTCGCGGCGCGAAGTGGCACGGCTTAATTTTTTTCAGCACAAGGAGCGGAACCATCGCACTGCAAAAGGCGCAACGCGTTAACGAAGAAATCAACGCACCGGAAATTCGACTGGTAGGGGTAGAAAGTGAAGCGCTCGGAATCATGAGCGTCCGCCAGGCTTTACAGTTGGCCGAGGAGGCCGGAGTTGATCTGGTCGAGATTGCCCCGATGGCGCAACCTCCGGTTTGCCGGATCATGGACTACGGCAAATTCAAGTACCAGGAACAAAAACGTCAGCATGAGCAGAAGCTCAAGCAAAAGCAGGTTCAGGTCAAGGAAGTCAAGTTCCGCCCGGGTACCGACGAAAACGATTATCAGATCAAGCTGCGCAACATGGTGCGCTTCCTGCAAGAAGACGACAAAGTCAAGGTGACCTTGCGCTTCCGTGGTCGTGAAATGGCCCACCAGGAGATCGGCATGCGCCAGATCGAGCGGATCAGAACCGATCTGCAGGATTTTGCCGCCGTCGAGCAGATGCCCAAGATGGAAGGCCGGCAGATGGTAATGATCCTGACGCCTAGCAAAAAGAAGTAGTTTCAGCAGTTTTTAGTTGCAACGCCCACAAGTGGTATCAGGTCAAAAGAACTCCCGCCGGGAGACACCTGCGTCCATGTTAATAAACAGGAGCATTCAATGCCCAAAATGAAGACCAAGAGTGGCGCCAAAAAGCGCTTCAAGGTCAGCGCGAGTGGCCGTATCAAGCGCGGACAGGCGTTCAAACGCCACATCCTGACCAAGAAAACCACCAAAGCCAAGCGTCAGTTGCGCGGCATGACCGGAGTGCATGACTCCGACAAGGCCATGGTTCGCGCCATGCTGCCTTACGCTTAAGGAGAGCAAAGATGCCCCGAGTTAAACGTGGTGTAACGGCGCGCGCGCGCCACAAGAAAATCATTGCACTGGCCAAGGGTTACCGCGGTCGCCGCAAGAATGTCTATCGCATCGCCAAACAGGCGGTAATGAAGGCCGGTCAGTACGCCTACCGTGACCGTCGGCAAAGGAAACGTCAGTTCCGTACCCTGTGGATTGCCCGTATCAACGCGGCCGCCCGGGAACTCGGCCTGAAGTACAGCACCTTCATGAACGGCCTCAAGAAAGCGCAGATCGAAGTCGACCGCAAGGTGCTGGCGGATCTGGCTATTTTCGACAAGCCGGCATTTGCTGCTCTGGCCGTTCAAGCCAAAGCTCAACTCGGCGCCTGATTCAACGCGTGTAGAAAAGGGAGGCTCGCGCCTCCTTTTTTTTCGGTGAACTCGGGAATTGAAATGAATCGTCTTACCGATCCAACCTGCAACCCGCCCAGCCCCCTTGTCAGGGGGGAGGGACGGCACACCGTTCTCCTCCCCTGACAAGGGGATGCCGGGAGGGGTTTTGGGGAGGCGGGAAGTGTTGGATGACGGAGTATTCCAGCTTCGAGGGTGGCGCCGCCATGGCCATTAGGTTAAAAAATTCATGCAGAACCTTGATCAAATAGCACAGGACGCATCGTCGGCTTTTGCGGCGACTGACGACCCGGATACACTCGAGCAAGTCAAGGCGCGTTTCCTTGGCAAAAGCGGCCAGATTACCGAACTGCTCAAGGGAATGGCCAGGCTCTCGCCCGAAGAGCGCAAATCGACCGGCGCGGCGATCAATCGCGCCAAGGAAGCCATCGAGTCAGCGCTGAATGCCCGCCGTGAAGCGATCCGGCGTCTGGCCCTCGAAGCCCGCCTGGCCGAAGAATCACTCGATGTCACCCTGCCCGGCCGCAGCGAGTCGCGCGGCGGCCTGCACCCGGTGACACGTACCCTCGAACGCATCGAAGCCTTGTTCCGCTCGATTGGCTTTGAGGTCGCTGACGGCCCGGAAATCGAGGCCGACTTCCAGAATTTCACGGCGCTGAATACACCCGAAGATCACCCGGCGCGTTCGATGCATGACACCTTCTACCTGCTCGACGAAAACGGTAAGGTCGCCGAGGACATTCTGCTGCGCACGCATACCAGCCCGATCCAGGTGCGCTACATGCAGGCGCATGTGGCGAAATACGCCCATCTCGAAACGATGCCGGAAATCCGCATCATTGCGCCAGGCCGCGTCTATCGCGTCGACTCCGACGCCACCCACTCGCCGATGTTTCACCAGGTCGAAGGACTGTGGATCGGCGAGAACGTGAGCTTTGCCGACCTCAAGGGCGTCGTTGCCGACTTCCTGCGCCGCTTCTTCGAGAGCGATGACCTGCAGGTCCGTTTCCGTCCGTCCTTTTTCCCGTTCACCGAACCTTCGGCCGAGATCGACGTGGCGTTCATGAGCGGCCCGCTGAAAGGTCGCTGGCTGGAAATTGCCGGTTGCGGCATGGTGCATCCGAACGTTTTGCGCCACGTCGGCATCGATCCGGAAAAGTACATCGGTTTTGCCTTTGGCATGGGGCCGGATCGGCTGACCATGCTGCGTTACGGGGTCAATGACCTGCGCCTTTTTTTCGATGGTGATCTCCGCTTTCTGCGCCAGTTCATCTGACCGCATTTGCTGATACGGATCCTTCATGAAATTCTCTGAATCCTGGCTGCGCTGCTTTGTTAACCCGAGCCTTACCGGCGAGGCGTTTTCTCACCTGCTGACCATGGCCGGCCTCGAAGTCGAAGAGGAGCAACGCGTCGCGCCCGCCTTCGATAAGGTGGTCGTGGCGCGCGTGCTCGAAGTCAACAAGCACCCAAACGCCGACCGGCTGAATGTATGCCAAGTTGATATCGGCAGCGGCGCAGCGCAACAGATCGTTTGCGGCGCAACCAACGTCGCACCCGGTCTCAAGGTGCCTTGCGCCCTGCCCGGCGCCAGACTGCCCGGCGACTTCACCATAAAGGTCGCCAGGGTGCGCGGCATCGAGTCCTCGGGCATGCTGTGCTCGGCCACGGAACTCGGCATTGCCGAAGACGCCTCCGGCCTGCTGGTCCTGCCCGACGATGCGCCGGTCGGCCAGGACATTCGCGCCTGCCTTGATCTGGACGACCGCCTGCTGACGCTGAAACTCACCCCCAATCGTGCCGACTGCCTGTCGCTCACCGGTGTCGCGCGTGAAGTAGCGGCTTTGACCCGTACGCCGGCGACTTACCCCGAATGTGTTGCTGCGCCGGTCAGCATCGCGGACCGACGCCAGATCGTTCTCGATGCCCCCGAGGCCTGCCCGCTCTACTGCGGCCGCGTCGTGTCCGGCGTCGACGGCCGGGCGGCCACTCCCGACTGGATGAAGCGCCGCCTGGAGCGCAGCGGCCTACGCTCGATTTCCGCGCTCGTCGACATCACCAACTACGTCATGCTTGAGCTGGGCCAGCCACTGCACGCTTTCGACAACACCCGGCTCGCTGGCGCCATACACGCACGCATGGCGCGAGCGGGAGAAAAGATCCAGTTGCTCAATGAGCAGACGCTGGAACTTGCGGACGACGTTCTGCTGATCGCCGATGACAAACACCCGGTGGCGATGGCCGGGATCATGGGCGGCGAAGACAGCGGCATCACGCTGGACACGCGCGAGATGTTCCTTGAATCGGCGTTCTTTGCACCGAAGGCAATTGCCGGACGCGCCCGTCGCTACGGGTTCGTGTCGGATGCATCGCACCGCTTCGAGCGCGGTGTCGATTTTGGCGGAACACGGCGTGCGCTCGAACGCGCCACCCGGCTCATTCTCGAGATCTGCGGCGGACAGGCCGGGCCGCTGTGCGAAGCCGAAGCGGCCTTGCCGCAAAGGCCAGCCGTCCGCCTTCGTCCGGCGCGCGTAAGCAGGGTTCTTGGTGTGACCTTTGCCCCCGAACTGATCGGTGAGCTTTTTTCGCGTCTCGATCTGGCCTTCAAACGTGAGGGCGATGACTTCATCGTCATACCGCCGAGTTATCGCTTCGATATCGAGATCGAAGAAGACCTGATCGAAGAGATCGTCCGCCTTTACGGCTACGACAACATTCCATCGCCGGCCCCGCGCGCGGCGCTGTCGATGCTGCCGCAAAGCGAGGAGACTCGCCCCTTGACCCGGGTTCGACAGATCCTCTCGGATCGCGGATTTCAGGAAGTAATCAACTTCGCCTTTGTCGAAGAATCCTGGGAAACTGACTTTGCGGCCAACACGGCGCCGATCCGCCTGGCCAACCCGATCGCCAGCCAGATGAGCGTGATGCGCTCGACGCTGATCGGCGGACTGGTGGCCAATGTCGTCACCAATCTGAAGCGCAGGCAAAGCCGTGTCCGCGTGTTTGAGACCGGCCGCTGCTTCTTGCGTGACAAAAACGGCTTCCCGGTCGAAGGTTTCCGCCAGCCGTGGAAAATCGCCGCTCTGGCTTACGGCAGTGATCTCCCCGAGCAATGGGGAAGCGCCACGCGCAACGTCGATTTCTTCGATATCAAGGGTGAAGTCGAAACGCTGCTGGCGCCGCTAGTAGCCCGCTTCGAGAAGGTCGTTCACCCGGCCCTGCATCCGGGTCGCAGCGCGAGCGTGAATGTTGACGGCAAGGTGATCGGCCTAGTCGGCGAACTGCATCCGCAATGGCTGCAGAAATACGATCTTCCGCTGGCACCGCTGCTATTCGAACTCGATCTCGATGCCCTGACTCTTGCCGCATTACCACAATACAGCGAGATTTCACGGCAACCCCCGGCCATCCGCGATCTGGCCATCGTCGTTGATCAGAAACTCGAATTGCAGGCCCTCATGGACGGCATGGCGGCCCATCGGCCATCCATCATTCAGGACATTCGACTGTTCGATGTTTACACCGGAAAAGGCATCGCCGCTGGGGAAAAAAGTCTTGCATTTCGTATAGTTATGCAAGATACTCAAAAAACTTTGCAAGATGCGGAAGTCGATGCCGCAGTGCAACAACTGATGTCTTATTTGCAGCATGCCTTCGCGGCACAGCTTCGCGTCTGACAGGGAAAAGACATGACGCTTACCAAAGCAGAACTCGCTGATTTACTGTTTGAAAAAGTCGGCCTCAATAAACGTGAGGCCAAGGATATGGTCGAAGCCTTCTTCGAAGAGATCCGGAACGCGCTTGAACGCGGTGACGGTGTGAAGCTCTCGGGGTTTGGCAATTTCCAGTTGCGTGACAAACCACAGCGCCCCGGACGCAATCCGAAAACCGGAGAGGAAATTCCGATCACCGCACGGCGCGTCGTGACTTTCCATGCTAGCCAGAAGCTGAAGGGTGAAGTGGAGCTCTCCTACAATGGATCAGAGTCTTAAAGATTCCGGCAAGGAGCCTTTGCCGCCCATCCCGGCCAAACGCTACTTCACCATTGGCGAAGTCAGCGAACTGTGTGGCGTCAAACCGCACGTCCTGCGCTATTGGGAACAGGAATTCACCCAGCTCAAGCCAGTCAAGCGGCGCGGCAACCGGCGCTATTACCAGCATCATGAAGTATTGCTGGTACGCCGCATTCGCGAACTTCTCTACAGCCAGGGCTTCACCATCAGTGGCGCCCGTCATCGCCTCGACGATGCGCCCAGCGAAGCCCAACCCTCCACTCTGACCCCCGAATTCCTTCGCGACGAACTACTTGAGATCGCTGAAATGCTCCGAATCGGAGACAAACCAGCGTCATCTGGTTTATAATCGTTGGCTGTCGGGGCGTAGCGCAGCCTGGTAGCGCACTTGCATGGGGTGCAAGGGGTCGCGAGTTCGAATCCCGCCGCCCCGACCAGTAAAAACAAGCAGTTAGCCAATCCTTCGGGGTTGGCTTTTTGCATTTTTTAGGCATGAAAATAAAAAGTGCCCAACAAAGTGCCCAACAGTTTATTTTACAGCTCGGGCAAGATCTCATAGAAATCAATGGCGGGATATTTTTTAAATTATGTCGTTAGTTCAATTCATCTGAACAGATAGCTGACCTTCAAAGGGCCGCTCCACTCTAAAACCTGCCAGACGGTCAATTCACACTATTAGGCCATTGCCGACATTCGGTCAGCAGCCCGCATCGGTCAGCAACGCACCGGTTACCAGCCATTCAACCTTAAGCTGCATCCAAGACCAGCTTTCTAGCTTGGCGAACGCGAACTACAGACCCTTAGCAGCCCGAAGACATCGTAAAATTTCCGCTGCCTTAAAGTGATGTAAGCGACGGCCTCGTCGTAGTCTTTGAATGACAATAGCCGCTTATCTACACAATAGGTAGGCACTGGCGACTACGGGCGTAGTCACCGACGGCCCACCCGTTGTGCCACCATCCTTGGCTTCCTCGCGCCATATCCTCCGCAGGCATTGCCTTGTCCGGCACCAAGTAGTGCTTGCTGTACTGTGAAATGCCATGCCAAAGGCTTTTGTGGTGCATTTTGTAGCCATCGACATGGATAACCAGATGGCCCACCAGTGGAGAGTCTTTTTTCTGAATCATTGCGGGAGCTCTTACTTCTTATCACGCCAATCTTTGTTGTAAAGAAGATCGTTGTGGCCCAATTTCAGGACTGTGAATTTCTTAATACGCTGTTCAGTTTGAGAGCCAAATTTTCTCGCTTCGTCAAAAGACAAGAAAATTTGCTTTGCTTTGATAGCAGCCAAAATTCTAAGTATTCGCTTTGTGGCGGTTACTTCAACGTTCTTGTAGACAACAGAATCATGTATAGCAAACGG
>NZ_JAEUOI010000231.1 GCF_016790145.1 Propionivibrio sp.
TCGATGTACAACACGCCGCCGACCTACGCCATCTACATCGCCGGACTGGTATTCAAGATGCTCAAGGCCAAGGGTGGTCTGGCAGTCATGGAGAAAACCAACCGCGCCAAGGCACAACTGCTTTACGAGGTACTCGATGCATCCAGCTTCTTCAACTCGCCGGTGGCACGCGACAACCGTTCGCTGATGAACATCCCCTTCACCCTGAAGGATGCGGCGCTCGACGACGAATTCCTGAAGGCCGCAAAGGCGCGTGGCATGGTCCAGCTCAAGGGCCACCGCTCGGTCGGCGGCATGCGCGCATCGATCTACAACGCCATGCCGATCGAAGGCGTACAAACGCTGGTCGAGTTGATGAAGGACTTCGAAAAACAGCACGGCTGAAGCTCGCTGATGCCGAAGGTCGGGTTAGCGCAGCGTAACCCGACCTACCCGAATTCAGAGCCAATCCAGGGGTATTTTCAAGGTTTAAAGGCCATTCAAACGAGGAAACCAGCATGACCCGCAAAATTCAGACACTCAACGCCATTTCGAAGAAAGGTCTCTCCCGACTTCCCGAAAGCTATGCCGTCAGCAATGACGGTACCGACCCGGACGCCATTCTGGTGCGCTCCCAGGTCATGCATGAATTGCCCATCCCGGCCAGCGTGATGGCCATCGGTCGCGCCGGTGCCGGCACCAACAACATCCCGATCAAGGCCATGAGCGAACGTGGCATCATCGTATTCAACGCCCCCGGAGCCAACGCCAATGCGGTCAAGGAACTGGTGATCGCCGGCATGTTGATGGGTACGCGCAACCTATTCCCCGCGATCAGCTTTGTCGGCGGATTGCAGGGCGATGACGAGTCGCTGCACAAACAGGTCGAGGCCGGTAAAAAACATTTCGTCGGACACGAACTGAGCGGCAGCACGCTGGGCATCATCGGCCTCGGCGCCATCGGCTCGATGCTGGCGGATGCAGCCATCCAACTTGGCATGCACGTTATCGGCCTGGACCCGGAGATAACCGTCGACGCCGCCTGGCGCCTGCCATCGCAGGTCAAGAAAGCGGTCAGCGTCGATGATCTCGTCAAGCGTGTCGACTTCATCAGTCTGCATCTTCCCATGCTTCCCTCGACCAAGGACCTGATCAATGCCGAGCGCGTCAAGCTCATGAAGAAGGGCTGCATCCTGCTCAACTTCGCCCGCGACGGCATCGTCAACGAACAGGCCGTGCTCGACGGGCTCAATGAAGGCCGGCTGCACGCCTACATTTGCGACTTCCCGAGCAACCTGCTGCGCCAGCATCCACATTTCGTCGCGCTTCCGCACTTGGGGGCCTCGACTGAAGAGGCCGAGGAAAATTGTGCCATCATGGTCGCCGATCAGGTGGCCGACTATCTGGAAAACGGTAACATTCTCAATTCGGTCAATTTCCCCAACATCGCCATGCCGCGCGAATCCGCCTTCCGACTGGCCATTGCCAACGCCAACGTGCCCAACATGCTGGGGCAGATCTCGACGACGCTTGCCGAAGCGGGCCTCAACATCCAGAACATGGTCAACAAGTCGCGCGGCGATCTGGCATTCACGCTGGTCGATGTCGGAAGTGCCGTACCGCAGGCGGTCATCGACAAGCTGAGCGCCATCAGCGGTGTGCTGCGCGTGCGATATCTGCCCGTCTGAAAGGCGTCAAGGAAGGGCCACCACCAGGGTGACTGATCAGGCTGAACGTCGGGTTACGGCGTCGGGTTACGGCCTTACGGCCTAACCCGATCTACGGTACTACGGTACAGCATTTATTGGCTGTCAGGCCGTTTCAGGTGCAGCCTTGGGTTTACGCCCCCGCCGACTGCGCGTAACCGGCTTGTTTTCACTCGGGGCGTCCACCGCTTCAGCCAGCGCCGGCACCGTCGGTTCTGCTTGTACAGTCGGCTCTGGCAGCGGATCGGCCTGGGCCTGTTCCTTGGCAGGGCGCTTGCTGCCGCCGCGCCCCCTGCGCTTTGGGGCTGGTGTCGTGCCCGTTTCTTCAGAGACGAGCGCCTCTTCCGTTACCATCGGCTCGCCAGGCGTTAGCTGTGCGGCGGGTATACTGCTGCGATAGACGAAGGCATTTGATTTTTCGTCACGCCCCAATTCGAGCAGACCGCGCGACTGCGCTTCCTCCAGCAGGTTACCGAATGCGCGGAAGCCATAGTAGCTCTCGTTGAAATCGGGTTTACGGCGCTTGATCGCCTCCTTGAGCATCGACGCCCAGATCTTGCCGCTGTCGCCACGTTCCGCCACCAGTGCGTCGAAGGTCGCCACCGCCAGATCGACGGCCTCACTCTTGCGCGCCTCAAGCTCGTCCTTGCGCTGCTTGTCCTCCTCCGGCGTGCGCCGGGCGGCAAGTTGGACCGCCTTCGGGTCGCGGCGCGCCGCCGAACGCTGGATCTCACGCACCAGATCGTCGTAGAAGATGAACTCGTCGCAGTTGGCGATCAGCAGATCGGATGTCGACTGTTTGACGCCGACCCCGATCACGTATTTGGCGTTCTCGCGCAATTTTGAAACCAGCGGTGAAAAATCCGAGTCACCGCTGATGATGACGAAGGTATTGACGTGCGATTTGGTGTAGCACAGGTCGAGCGCATCGACGACCATGCGAATGTCAGCGGAATTCTTTCCCGACTGGCGAACGTGCGGGATTTCGATCAGTTCGAAGTTGGCTTCGTGCATCGTTGCTTTGAAACCCTTGTAACGATCCCAGTCGCAATAGGCTTTCTTGAGTACGATGCTGCCCTTGAGCAGCAGGCGTTCAAGCACCGGTTTGATGTCGAACTTCTCGTAATTGGCATCGCGCACACCAAGTGCTACGTTCTCGAAATCACAGAACATCGCCATACTGACGGTATCGGGGGATGCGGCCATAGGTCTCTCCAGTGGGTTATGCTGGCAAGTATACAGCCCGCCGATGTGCAATTATTGCCAAATAATCAATTTCCCTAGGTAGAATCATCCAAACAGCTTTAGGTCAAACGCGATCAAACGCGTGGACGACAAAAATACGGGAGGAGATCGATACCATGTCCGTCATATTTGCCAAGACTCCGAAGGGGCAGGAGGAAATCGAGAAGCGAACCGGCGGACTCACGCCGCGCGTACGGCGCCTGCTTATTTTTGTAGACGGCAAGCGCAGTGTAGAGGATTTGCGCGCCCTGATAACCGCCGACGATCTGACCAACTCTCTTGGCCTGCTCGAAGAGCAAGGCTATATCGAAGTCATAGCGGCCAAGGATCGCACGGGACAAAGCGCTCCCCTGCCCGCCGCGCAACCGTTGCCCGCGATTACCGCTTTTCGCGATCTGGCCGATGCCGATTCGATAAGTCTGGCCAAAGCGAGAAATTTCATGACCAATACGATCAGCGCCTTTGTCGGCCCGGTCGGCACCAGCACCCTGATCGACAATATCAACAAGGCCGAATCGCACCTTGAACTGCGCGCCGTATTTGACGACTGGTACTACGTCATCGTAAGTTCGCGCGACGGCCGGCGGGAAGCGGAGACCCTGCGGGCGAAGTTGCTGGAAGTCATCTAAAGCCCCCCCGGCGTCAAGCTCAGCGCAGGCGGCGAGACTATTTCAGGATTCCGTTCGCCGATGCGCCGCCATGTGCTGACGGTACCTGATGCAGGCCAAAGGTCATGGCACTGACAAGCACCCCGAGCGATCAACGGGTATCCGCTCCTTGACGGCGTGCTCGCAACTGGCCGCAGGCACCATCGATACCCTGCCCGACCGTATCGCGCAGTCGAACCACAATGCCGCGCTGCTGCAGTTGCCCGGCCAGTGCGGCAGCCCGCGCCGACGCCGGGCGTTTGAAGTCAAGACCCTCGACCGTGTTGTACGGGATGAAATTCATCATCGCGTATTTGCCGGTGAGCAGTTTGACGATGCCGGCCATTTCCGCATCGCTGTCATTGACACCCTCAAGCAGGGTCCATTGATACTGGATCGGATAACCCGTCGCCCGCGCATAGCGTTCGCCCAGTTCAACCAGTTCTGCCGGGTCGATGCGGGGTGCACGCGGCAGCAGCCTGGCACGCAGTTCGGCGTCCGTGGTGTGCAATGACAGTGCCAGTGCCGGTTTCACGCTGGCCGGCGACAGTCGTTCGAATACCCTGAATACGCGGCGGTCACCGACGCTTGAAAAAACGAGATTCTTGTGCCCGATCGCCCCCGCTGTGCCGAGCAACTCGATCGCTTCGAGAACGTTATCCAGGTTATGTGCCGGCTCGCCCATGCCCATGAAAACGACCTTTCTGACCGTACGCCGCCGACGGGCAAGCACCACCTGTGCGACGATCTCGGCGCTGCCAAGCTGGCGCCGCAGGCCATCACGAGCGGTCATGCAGAAGACGCAGCCGACCGCGCAGCCGACCTGGGTCGAAACGCACAGGCCATCGCGCGGCAGCAATACGCTCTCCACCGTCTGCCCATCGGCCAGTTCGACGAGCAGGCGCGCGGATCCATCCTCGCCAGCATGTTCTGAATGCAGACGCGCGAGCGCCTGCAGATCGGCGCCAATGACGGGCAGTATGTTGCGGACGTTGAGTGGAAGATAATCCTCGGGCCGCTGTCGGCGTGCCCCGCTGTCCAGCGCGCGCGCCTGCAGCCAGGCGCGCAGCACACGTTGCTCGTGGCAGGGTTTGGCGCCGTGGTCGCGCAGGCGCTGACGGAGTTGTTCAATTCGCATCGAGGCCAAATGCTGGCTCCAGCCGACTCTGACCGTATAGCTGGGTGCAGGAAAGTTCATGAACACCGATTCCCGGGTAGTCATAAAGGAGTATTGTCCTGCATTTGGAGGCTTATGTATGTCGGACATATGAGAATCCGTTTTCGCACACCATGGCGGCAGTACGGCTGCACCTTTTCCCTTTGCGCCGGTCTACTGAAGCGAGGTCGTGTTGTTGGATTCTGCAGGGCAATATGAGATGTTTCGGATGACGATCAGAGGAAGGGAGCAGCATGCGCATTGAACAGGATCTGAAACTCGATTTCAAGGATGTACTCATTCGACCCAAGCGCTCGACGCTCACCTCGCGCTCGGAGGTCGATATCTCCCGTGATTTCGTTTTTCTCCACTCGCAACGCAAGTATCACGGCATTCCCATCATCGCCGCCAACATGGACGCCACCGGGACTTTCGCAATGGCGCGGGCGCTGGCCAGGCATCAGCTTTCCGTAGCCGTGCACAAGCATTATGGCGAAGCGGAGCTGCTCGGGTTTTTCGCCGAGCAACCCGCCATTCCCTCGGCATTCTATTCGATGGGGATCACACAACCGGATTACGACAAGTTTCGTCGTGTAAAGGAAAAAGCTGGCGGAACGATCGAATACGTCTGTGTCGATGTCGCCAACGGGTACACCAAGGCCTTTGTCGGGTTTATCCACAAGCTGCGCACGGCCTACCCCGACATCACGATCATGGCCGGCAATGTGGTGACCGGTGAAATGACCGAAGAACTGATTCTCGACGGTGTCGATATCGTCAAGGTCGGCATCGGCCCCGGTTCGGTGTGCACCACGCGCCGGATGTCCGGTGTCGGCTACCCCCAGCTTTCGGCGATCATCGAGTGTGCCGATGCGGCACATGGCCTGCACGGTCTGATCTGCGCCGATGGCGGCTGCACTTCACCGGGTGATCTGGCCAAGGCTTTTGGCGCCGGCGCCGATTTCGTTATGCTTGGCGGCATGCTTGCTGGGCACGACGAATGCGGCTTCGAAATCATCGAACACGACGGTATTCAGAAAATGCGCTTTTACGGGATGAGTTCGCGCGAGGCGATGGAAAAATACGCTGGCGGTGTCGCCGAATACCGGGCCGCCGAAGGCAAGGACGTACTGCTTGACTATCGCGGCCCGGTGGAAAACACCGTGCAGGAGATTCTTGGCGGCGTCCGTTCGGCCTGTACCTATGTGGGCGCACGCAAGCTCAAGGAGTTGTCGAAGCGAACGACCTTCATTCGTGTCACCCAGCAGTTGAATGAGGTTTTCGGGCAGGCCTGAGTGCGTGATAACGCGGGGCACCAGATTCCGCTGTGCTGACCATAGCCGCCTGATTTCCGATATGGCAAACATTTCTTTGAACCTTGGCATTTACGAAGGAGAGTAGAGATGCTGTCAGGCGTAGCAGAAAACAAGATGCGCCTGGTGAGAGCGCTTCTCACCCTGGGCTGGCTGGTATTGATCGTCTCGTTGTTCTGGGACCCCATCACGCCCGAACTGACCCGGCCTGAAAACGTCTCGAGTCCATTTCGTCTGAGCGGCAAGCTCGTCGAGGTGCAAGGAAAGGTTGTGCACTCGGAGCCTTACCCGATGACCAACCGGATCTTCTGGACCATGCTGATTCCGGTGTTACCCCTGTTTTTTCTGGTTGCCGGGCACGAGACGTGGCGGCGAATCTGCCCTCTCTCATTCGTTTCACAAATACCCCGCTATCTTGGCTGGAATCGAAAGCGCGTCATTCTGATCAGACGGACCGGCCAGATCGAGAAACAACTGGCGCTCGTCGGCAAGGAAAGCGGGTGGAGAAAAAACGTCTGGTACATCCAGTTCGGATTGTTGTTCATCGCGCTCAATGTGCGCCTTTTGCTGGTCAATTCAGACCGGACGGCTCTTGGACTGTTTTTTATCGGCGTCATCGCCACTGCGCTTGCCGTCGGCTATTTCTGGGGAGGCAAGACCTGGTGCAACTACATCTGCCCGGTGGCCATCGTCCAGAAGATCTACACCGAACCCAGGGGGTTGCTGGAAAGTCAGGCGCACATTTCGCGGCAGCCCATAACACAATCGATGTGCCGGACCTCGACCCCGGAGGGTGACCGGAGCATTTGCGTCGGATGTACGCCCAACTGTCCGGACATCGACCTTGAGCGATCCTATTGGGAGGGCATCGAGAACCCTGCGTTACGCCATGTCTATTACGCTTTTTTTGGCCTGATTGTTGGCTTCTATTCTTTCTTCTACTTCTATTCGGGGGGATGGGATTATTATTTTTCCGGGACCTGGACCCACGAGCGCGACCCGATAGGCGACCTGTTCAAGCCAGGGCTCTATATCAACGGAATGGAGATAGGAATCCCGAAGATTCTTTCCGCGCCGCTGATCATCGGTGTCTTTGTGCTCGCTGCCGTCGTCCTCGGCAAGGCGCTTGAAGCGTTTTATCGTTACCTGGTCAAGCGCATGCAAATGCCTCTGACCGAGCCGGAAATCATCAACCGCTGTCTCTCGTTCAGCGCCTATGTCTCGATCAATACCTTCTATATTTTTGGCGGTCGATCGAACCTGTTGTTGCTGCCTTCTGCGGCCCTGCGTCTGCTCGACATTATTATCGTCGCCCTGACTACCCTGTGGTTCTGGCAGGCAATACAACACAGCCCGATGCGTTATCGGCGCGAGGGACTTGCGTCAAGCCTGCTTGAGCAACTGCGCAAGCTCAAGGTCGATATCTCGAAATTCCTTGAGGGCCGCAAGCTTGAGGAGTTGAAGCCCGACGAGATCTATATTCTTGCCAAGACGCTGCCCGGATTCTCACGCGAACAGCGCCTGCAGGCCTACCGGAATATCCTCGAAGACGCGTTGCGCATGGGCAAGGCAGAGTCGAGCGCTAGCCTTGAATTGTTGCGCGAAGTCCGCACGGAAATTGGCATCAGCGATGACGAGCATCGCCAACTGCTGCAGGAACTGGGCATTGATGCTGCCGACACAATCTTCAATCCGACGGCGGCGGCAACTTTCGAGAGCTGGCTTCGGATCGACAACTATCGTCGGGTCATCGAGCCGGCTGTCATCGCGCATCTGGAACAGGGGCGGCGTCTGTCCTCCGCGCTTGCGGATGCGGAAGTTGCGGCCACGATCAGGAAGTACCGTGAGATTTACCAGATTTCGGAGGTCGAGCACGCCAATGTAATCGCGGGCATTACGGGCAGTGGTGGTTTGATGTTTGAGCGCGCCAGGCGGCAACTCAATCTACTGGCCGAGGATTCGGCCCTGATTTTCGGCTTGCGCTGCAAGATGCTGACCGACAAGCAATGGCAGCAGATCGGCTCGATTCTTGTCGCCAGTACCACACGTCGATCAAATGCTCTGATCACCCGGCTTTTTTCGATTCTGCTGACGCTCGGCGAGACAGCTCAGGCACGAGCAATTGCTGCGCATATCGCTGAACTGATGGGAAGTGATGTCGAATTGCTCTTGGCGATGCCCGTGTCCACCGGGGCGCGGGTCACGTGGGCCGAATCGCTGAATGCCCAGTTGGTCAATCTGCTGCGCGGTAGTCCGCTGGACGAAGCCTCAACGAATTCGGAAACGGGCGAGTTCCGAAGCCAGATCAGTTTTCGCTCAGCCATCGAAAAGGGGACCGAACTCATCGCCAACCTGCGCCGTGTCGTTATGGGTGATGATCAACTGGTCGGCGCGCTGGCCCTGACAGCGATTTCGTACCTCGATCTTGGCCTGGCGCGTCAGACGGGAGACGAAATCAAGCGCAAAGGGATTTCCACGCACTGGTTGATGGCCGAAGTAATCGCCGGTCTGTCGGGGGTTCGCGACGAAACGGGATTGAAAACCGCGAGTGCAGGGTTTACCCTGACCGTGGCCAGCCCGAATAGCGGAAAGCAGACGATGTCGTTTGCAAAAGACTATGTCACTGTCGGGCGCTCACCGGACAACGATGTTGTAGTCATTGGGCAGGTTGTTGCTCCCTACCATGTGGCGATTTGCCGCACAGGGACGCGGGTTGAAGTCCGCAAGTGCGATCCTTTTTCAGGCATTTTCATCAATGGACAACGGGGCGAATCGGACAGCTTGCCAATCGAAACCGGCGCCCTCCTCTCGTTCCTCCCGTCCAACCAGTCCGGGCCGTTGATCGTCGTCGAATGGAAGCTGCAAAGTGCCGATTTCATGCTGGAGAGTCACGATACAGTGACCCGATTGCTGTGGCTGTCACGCGCCACCATCTTCCGTAACCTTGCACTCGCTTCCCTGGCCGAAATAGCAGCCACCACGGAGGTACGGCGATACAGCCAGGGACAATGGCTTTGCCACGCAGGCGATGCCGCTACCGACGCATTCCTCCTGCAGGCCGGCTCTGCCGACATCCTGGCAACGCGGGACGGACAGGACGTCGTTATTGGAGCACTGCACGAAGGCGCCATTGTCGGCGAGCTTGGCGTGATCACCGGTCGCCCACGCACCGCCTCGGTTCGTATCTCCTCGCCTGTCGCACGGATTCTGACCATCAATGGCGAAAGACTCCGCTGGCTGATGGAAAGCGATGCGAGTGTATCCCTGGGCGTTTTGTCGGTGGTCGCGGGTTATGTCAAGAATTGATCGTCAAGCGCACCGTGCACTGAAAAGGAAATATCCATGCCGAATCAAACAGCGAACCACACCAGCCTGGCCGAGAACACAGCCAATCTGCTGTTCTCACTGTTCGTCTTCATCGCTGACGCAGACGAAGGGCTGAGCGCGCGCGAGGTGCAGCGCCTTAACGAGATGCTTGATGACACCAACTGGTGTTCTGGCAATTTCCTGCAAGGCGGGCTGGAAAATCTGCGCGGGCGTTATGCTGATCTCTGGAAGGACTATCAAAAAAAGACTTTGGTTCGCGATCTGCCGACCCTGGCCGAGAAGCTTGGCGCCGTTCTCGGTCAGCCAACGGCACCGCCGGCTGGCGAAGTGGTTACAGCCTTGCGAGAATTTCTCGATCACCTTTCCAGAAACTCGTCGTCAACCCTGGTTCGTCTTGGACTGGCGGCCCAATCCCCGGCCAAGCAGAAAGCGCGTCAGGATGTCGACGCTTTGCTGGAACAACCGTTTGCCGATCGGCGGGTTCAAGCAGAAAAGGCCATGCCGTCACCGGTCAACGGAGCGGGGCAAATATCCGCCTCCCAGGCCGAAGCCTGTGGCGCCGACCTGTCCATCTGGCCTGCGGCAACCCTCGCCTATTCGCCTGATCTCACCTGGAAGCGCGGCAGGACAGCCGTGCGCTGTGTGGCCGTCATACCCGAGACGCATGACGTCAAGACCTTTGTCTTCCAGGCAATCCAGCCGGTTCTCTTCGCCTACAAGCCGGGCCAGTTTGCCACGCTTGAGCTTCCGATTGAGGGCAAGACGATCCGGCGCAGTTACACCATCTCATCGTCACCCTCTCGACCCCACACCCTTTCGACTACGGTCAAACGGGTACCCGGCGGCCTCGTTTCGAACTGGCTGCACGACAACATGCAAACGGGATTCGAATTCAACCTCTCCGGTCCGAACGGCGATTTCACCTGCTTTGACGCCCCGGCGCAGAAGCTGCTGCTGATCGCCGCAGGCAGTGGTATCACACCGGTGATGTCGATGTTGCGCTGGATTGTCGATACCTCGTCATCGGCGAACATTGTCTTTCTCAACAATATCCGCACCCCGGCCGATATAATTTTCGGGCGCGAATTCGAATACCTCGGGATGCGCATGGGGGCCAATCTGAAGATGGGAATCATCCCCGGAAGCGTCGAGCCGGGTCAGTCATGGAACGGGCCTGTGGCCCATTTCAGCGAGCACCTCGTCAGGCTTTGGGCCCCTGACTTTGTTGAACGCGAGGTGTTTGTCTGCGGACCTTCCGGATACATGGATTGTGTCCGCAGCACGCTGGAGCGTATCGGATATCCAATGCACCGCTACCATCAGGAAAGCTTCGGCGCCCC
>NZ_JAEUOI010000001.1 GCF_016790145.1 Propionivibrio sp.
ACAGCGGGATTGACGTGGACATACGTGACGAGCGGGGCTGGACCCCGCTGATGATTTCCGCGTTCAACGGTAATGAGGAGACCGCCGCGCTGCTTATCAGGAGCGGCGCAGATGTGCATGCCGCGGACTTGAACGGTTATCGCCCCTTGCACTGGGCGGCGTTCAACGGCTATTTCAAGGTCGTGAAGCTGCTGCTTGAGAAACAGGCCGACCCGAATGCACAAAGTTCGCATGGCTGGACGCCGCTCATACAGGCCGCCACACGCGGACATCCGATCGTTGTCAAGCAACTGATTGAGGGAGGGGCTCAAGTCAACCTGGCCAGCAAGGATGGCTGGACAGCGCTGCACAAATCAACCGCCAATGGCCACACAGAAATCGTCAAGGTGCTGCTTTGCATGGGTGCCGATCCGTCCATCAAGTACCAGGATGGAAGCACCGCACTTTCAATTGCCACCAAAAACAAGAGAGAAGTAATCATTGCGCTGCTGAAAGCAATGGGTTGATTCAGCCCCCAAATCGCTCCGCCTTGAATGATTGAATTAAATGAACGTCTCGGAGCGACCTCTGGGCTATTTCCAGCCACAGACCGAATACCCCATAAACCTGATGAGGAATTGACACCCTATGGCGCGCAGCAACAACTTTTTGCGTAGCGCTTCGACGGGATGCGAGTGTTCGACTGTCTTGCTCATTAGTGCAGGGCGACCCTATCTTTCGCGCTACACGAGCACCGAATGCTCCCCGGCAGAGAACTGAACGGTGAAATCACACTACACGCCGTTTGCAATCCGAAACTTACCGCTAATCGGTTAAGAGTAGACGCTCTGCCGAATCATCTGCTTCAATTACCCCAAATGCTCAAGAGGTGCGAGAAATGAAAAGAGATTCCGGATTTACCCTGATCGAACTGATGATCGTCGTTGCGGTGATTGGGATACTCATGGCCATCGCCATCCCGAGCTACAGCGATTACCTCACGCGCAGCCGGATCACCGAGGCTACATCAACCCTTTCCGACATGCGCGTCAAGCTGGAGCAGTACTTTCAGGACAATCGAACCTATGTCGGTGCCTGTGCGGCCGGCACGGTCGCGCCGCTACCGGCTGTTGTGCCCAATGCCAGTTTTGCTTTCACCTGTCCGACGCTTACCGCGACCACTTTTGTCGCTACGGCCACCGGGCAAGGCAAGATGGTCGGTTTCGTCTATACGGTAAATCAGTCCAATGTCAAAGCTTCGAGCATCGCTGCGGGTTCGGCATGGCCGGCCGCGACAAATGCTGCCTGCTGGATTACCAGCAAGGGCGGGGGCTGTTAGGTCATGAAACAGGCCGGGCGAGGTTTTTCGCTGATTGAACTGCTGATCGGGGTGGCTGTTCTCGGCATTTTGCTCGCGCTCGGTGCGTCGAGTTTCAGAGTCTGGATCGGTAACATGAGAATTCGGACGACGGCTGAATCAATCCAGAACGGGTTGCAACTGGCACGCGGCGAGGCGGTACGGCGAAATGCCCTGATAAGCTTCCAGCTTGTGGATAACCTTACTGCGGGTTGCGCATTGACATTGACAACGAGTAACTGGGTTGTCAGTTATGACAATCCGGCAAATGCATGTAATGCTGACTTGCTAAACGAAGCCTTTCCGGTGAACGACGCGGTCAATAATCCGCCACCGCGCATACTCCAGAGGCGTACGGCGGCCGAGGGTTCGGGTAATGTGCTTGTGGCGGCGGATCAGTCAACCTTCGTTTTTAATGGACTTGGGCGGCTTGCCGCCGTTCCCGCGACCAATCCCGTGGTCATTAACGTGCAGCCTGTTGCCGCCGTGGGCGATTGCACGACGCTCCGTTGCCTGCGCGTGACAGTCACTGTCGGCGGGCAGATCCGAATGTGCGATCCGGCGTATCCGGCGGGCGGCACCGATCCGCAGCGATGTTAGGAGGAATCATGCGCAAACAACAATCGGGCATCATGCTGCTGGAAGCGCTGATCGCCATTCTTGTCTTTTCGCTGGGTGTTCTCGGCATCGTTGGCTTGCAGGCTACCGCAGTGGCCGCCACTCGCGATGCAAAATATCGCACCGATGCCGGCCTGCTGGCGAATGAACTGGTCGGGCAAATGATGACCGGTAATCGAGTTGGTGCAAACTTGCAGGCCAACTTCCAGGGTGACGACGACGATTCGCTGGGCACCAGTGTTCTCGTCGACGGCCCCCTTTACCTTTTATGGCGGGCCAGGGTGCGCGCTGCCTTGCCGGGTGCTGATACCAACGACCCGCAGGTGATTTTTGACATCGTGGGTGATCCCGGGCCGCCGCAAACCGCTAGTGTAGTGAGAATTACGGTGCGCTGGATGCCGCCCAACGAGACCGTCCCCCACAGCTATCAAGTTGTAGTGCAAATAATTTAGGGACTCTGCCTTGAATTCGACTGCTTTCAAGACTGTGGCAACAAAGCCCTTGAGTTGGCCAAGCGAAAGGTGCGTCAATCCAGCCTGCTCGCAACGTTGTGCGTCGCGATTTACGGCACACTGTTCAGCGTTTTGCTCCGGCTTCAGCCTGGTTGAAGTAATGGTGGCGATGGTCATCGGTCTGCTCGGCATCATCGTCATGATGCAGATGTTCAGCGTGTTCGAGGGGCAGAAACGAACGACCGGCGGCGGCGACGATGCGATCAGCAGTGGCGCCGTTTCGCTCTATGGTGCGCAGCGCAATATTCAGCAAAGCGGCTGGGGAATCAGTTCGGTGGAGGTGATCGGGTGCACTGTGACTGGTCTGGTTGTTGGAGCCGCTCCCATTCCCCTGATCCCGGTGACGATCAATTCTCCACTGATTACCGGTCAGGATGCGAATACCGATACGCTGCTGATTGTCTCCGGCAATGGCAATGGGTCCGTCGAGGGCGACACAATCGCATCTGTTCCGGCGGCCAACGCTTATGACGTGGGAAGGTTGACCGGCTTCAGTGCCGGCCCTCCGCCAGACAGGGTGGTTGCTGTTCCCCAGACCCGGCCGGCGCCGTGCAATCTGGCGTTAACCACGGTTACCGGGGTGGTTTTCCCGAACGTGTTGGTGAGTGCCGGTTTTGCCGGTATCGTTCCTGGCGACAAACTATTCAATCTGGGTACTGCGCCCACGGTGCGCGCCTACGCCGTGCGTAATCAAAACCTGACGGTGTGCGATTACACGACATCCGATTGCGGCCTGGCTGCCAATAACGGGGATACGACAGTCTGGGTGCCGGTTGCCAACAATGTGGTCAGCCTGCGCGCGCAGTACGGGCGGGACAATACCGACATGGCCGCAGCAATGGATGGCGTAGTCGATGTGTGGGATCAGACAAGGCCGGTTCCCGCATTTCCAGCCGGCAGCAATACGGCCAATGCCTGTGCCTTGATCAGGGCTTCTGCCGTGCGTATTGTGCTGGTTGCGCGCAGCAGTCAGCCGGAAAAAACTGCGGACTGGCCGGCGCTTACCGCGCATGTCACCCCGGCAGCGCCATTGTGGGCCGGCAGCGCGGCTGCCGCAATCAGTCTGCCCGACCCTGACCCCACCTGGCCAACGGGGCTGGATTTTCGCTACAAGGTATTTCAGACCGTTGTGCCGCTACGTAACGTACATATCCCGCCTGTGAGCAAAGTGGGGCCACCATGTTAATTTCCCAGTTCCCTGTTATCCCCATGTCCGAGCGGCGGTGCGCAATGGCTGCCCGACAAGGCGGGGTTGTGCTGATGATTGCACTGATCATACTAGTGGCGCTGACGATAGGCGGTATTGCGCTAGTCCGTTCGGTCAGTACGACCAGCATCATTGCCGGCAATCTGGCCTTTCAGCAAGCGGCGACGCTCTCGGGTGACGCCGGGACGGAAGCAGCGATCCGTTCGATCGAGCTAGGCAATCCCGCGGCCATGAGCCCTGCCGCCCTGGAAAACGATAACTTTGCCAGGGGTTATGTCGCCTCGACGCCTCCAGCCGGCAACCCGGCGAATTGGGATACGTACTGGTCGACGACGGTTAACCCTAATCCGGTGGCCATGCCGGTGGTGGCAGGTGCCTGCACTCAACCAATAGAACGCCGACCCGTCTGCATTTGCGTTGATCGATCCTGCACCCTGCTCACCGATGCCGTTGGCAACACCGTAACTTACACCATTCAGCGCCTTTGCCAGACCGCCGGCGACCCGTTTTTGAAGCCCACCGGCTGTGCCAGCCGTTCTCAACTGGCGTCGCAGAGCGGCACCGGCCTCGGACCCAATAGCGCGAAGTTTGCTCCGGTTCCGCAGTACTACTACCGCATCACCAGCCGTATCGCCGGACCGCGCAATACCGTCACTTATATCCAAACCATCGTTGCCCGCTAAAGCAGGGAGACTGTCATGACCACCAATGCATCGTTCATAGTGTCCACAGGAATTGAAACGCTTAAACGAATCTCCCGGATCATCGGAGGAGTACTCCTTTCCGCGGTGCTGGTGGCCAATGCGCATGGAGCGGCTACAGCGCTGGCCACCGAACCCATTACCCTGTCTACCAAAATCAACGCCTTGCCCAATGTCATGTTTGTTCTGGATGACTCAGGCAGCATGGGCGCCGATTACCTGCCGGACTGGGCCGGCCCCTACCAGGCCACGATCAGCAGTGTGCTCACCGTCATCACCCCGGCGCATCGCTTCTTCAATGGCGCGTACAACGGCGTCGCCTATAACCCGGCAACCCGCTACCGCCCGCCGGTGATGTACGACAATACCGGGGCTCTTGATACCACCACCTACCCTAGCCAGACGGGGCAAAGTCCGGCCACGGGCGGGGATGGCTCGGCCACCGCCCTGCTGCCCAACTGGAGGGCAGTCAAGGTCGATGGCTACGGCATTCAGTCTGCTGCAACGGCAAACCTGGAAGACAATGCCTTTTCCTACACCACGGTGCCAGGTGAATACTGCACCAGCGGCCAACTCAGAACCTGTATCGCCTCGGCCGCGCCTTCAGGTGCCTATACCTTCCCGGCCAAGTTGCGCTGGTGTACCACCTCGGCGCTCTCCGTTGACACCACGGCCAACGCCGGCACCGCGTGCCAGGCCAGCAATATTGCTGACACTCCGACCAATACGGCGAACGGGGTGACCAACTACACCTTCCCGCGCATGCCCAGGCCGCATACCGCGAACATTACGATCGGCGCGGCCGGCACGGTAACCAGCATAACCGTCGACGGTTTGCAAATACTCTCGGCGGCCAGCGTGACCGGAGGCACCAGTACCGACCTGGCCACGGCCATCGCCGCCAGCATCAATGCCTGCACCCTGGCCCGGACTGGCGTCGTCTGCCAGGTTGTCGGGTACAGTGCGGTCAGCCTGGCCGACGTCGTCACCATCACGGCACCGGCGGCGACCAGTTCGACACCGGTGGTCACCGGAGGTACCACCACGCCTGGCGCCTTCAGTAACGGCAATGTCCCGGGAAGCAGCCTGTTCACCGTGATTACGCCGACGGTGGCCAGCTACCCCTACCCGGGATCTGCGGTCAAGGATACAAACCGCACCGACTGCGCGGGCAGCACCTGCACTTATGCCGAAGAAATGACCAATTACGCCAACTGGTATGCCTATTACCGCACCCGCATGCAGATGATGAAAACGGCTTCGAGCATCGCCTTCTCGGCGGTCGATGACAAGTTCCGGGTCGGCTATTACAGCATCAACAATGGAGCGGGCAGTCAATTCCTCAACGTCAGCGCCTTTGACGGCCCGCAAAAAAACCTCTGGTACACCAAATTCCTGAACGCCGTACCTTTTGGCGCAACGCCCTTGCGCACCGGGCTGTCCACCATCGGGCGCATGTATGCCGGCCAGCTCTCGACCTTGAACACCTTGCCGGTCAACGAGCCGATGCAGTATTCCTGCCAGCAGAATTTCACGATTCTGTCGACCGATGGCTACTGGAACGACACGAGTGACCCGGTGCGCATTGACGGCACGACAGCCATTGGCCAGCAGGACGGCAGCCTCGATCGGCCGTATTACGATGGTGGCACGCAAACGAAGACTGTTTCCCAGACGAACAAGACCGAAGAGCAGCTCGGAATCAATACCTTCCTGGTGGAAAGCCGTACCCAACAGCAACAATCGAGTTCCAGCCGGCTGACGCAATCGGTGGTCACGACGACTACCTATCCATGGACAACAGAGACCACGACCCTGCAGACCCGCACTACACCCTTGAATCAGAGCAAGTACATGCTCGAAAGCCGCAGCTATCCGCTCACTTCGAATACGAAGCAGTTGCAGGAAAGCACCTTCAAGCTGGACTCGACGCCGCGCATACTGCAGAGCTATATCAATAATCTGACCAAGACGACAACACCCCTGGAAGCGAGGACGTACAACGTCACTGTCAAAACGCAGCTTCTGACCAAGAAGGACTACAACGTTACCGTCAATACGCAGCTTCTGACCAAGAAAGACTACAACGTTACCGTCAATACACAGCTTCTGACCAAGAAAGACTACAACCTGACGACCACGACATCAGCGTTGCAGAGCAGCACTTTCATGCTGCAATCGAGTACCCGGCAACTCCAGAAAAGAAATGAGTATTCAACCGATGGCGGAGATACCTGGCAGAGTACCGGCTGGGTGAATGCCAGTTCGTGCACCGTTCGGGCCAATGGCCCGGGCTGGGTCAGGAATACCCAATGCCGGTACAATACAGCGGTTGTCGCGGGCAACCTGGGCTCATGCACTTCGGTGGCGGCATCGGTTGCGCCGACATATACCGTGGCCCAGGCGGTGAGCTGTGCGTACGAAACCACGCCAGTCGTTGCGGACGTGGGAACGTGCAACGTCGTTGCCCAGTCCGGTTCATCTCCTTATACCCCATCGGTTAGCTGCGGTTACTCCGCTACACCCACTGTGGCGACCGGGCAGGCGAGCTGTACGGCCAATGACCAGACCGGCGCAGCGGCAATGACCGGCAACAAAGTGGTGTGTGCCTACGACACCACGCCGACAACGACAACTGATCTTTCGAGTTGCACGTGGAAGGTTCCTGCGGTTGCGGCGTCGGCGCCGAAAACGGATTGCAGTTATCAGACGGCGACCCCGCAGACTGGTCAGGCGACGTGCACTGCGGCGGCGAACGGCACGCTGACGACGAACAATACGGTCTGGAACACCGGTGTAGCGTGTTCCTATGACGCCACTCCGACGACGACGTCGAATCTGGCGAGTTGCACATGGAGGGTTCCTGCGGTTGCGGCGTCGGCGCCGAAAACGGATTGCAGCTACCAGACGGCGACCCCGCAGACTGGTCAGGCGACGTGCTCTGCGGCGGCGAAAGGCACGGTGACGACGAACAATACGGTCTGGAACACGGGCGTAGCGTGTTCCTATGACGCCACGCCGACGACGGCGACGAATCTGGCGAGTTGCACGTGGAAGGTTCCTGCGGTTGCGGCGTCGGCGCCGAAAACGGATTGCAGCTACCAGTCGGCGACCACTCAGACCGGGCAGGCTTCGTGCACTGCGGCGGCGAACGGCACGGTGACGACGGACACTACGGTCTGGAACAAGGGTGTAGCGTGTTCCTACGATGCGAGTCCGGCAACAACGCTGACAAATCAATCGAGTTGCACATGGGTGGTTCCTGCAACTGCTGCTTCGCTACCCAAGACGGACTGCGTCTACAACGCGGCGGCAGCGACCTCGTCAACCGTGGCAAGCTGTACCGCTGTCGCAGCATCGACCGGCACAAGCAATGGCACGGTGTGGGCCGGACCGACCGTCACCTGTGCCTATGCTCCAGCGGTACTGACCGGGACAAATCTGACGACATGTACTGCGGGTTCTCCCGGTGGCGGGCTCGCTTATACCACCTGCGGATATATAAATGGCACAACGACCACCGGCCTGAATTCCTGTACGTATGTCGCAGACTCTCCCGGCCCGGTGAATTACACCGGCCCAGCCAATGCCTGCGCCTATTCGGCTACGGCTATTGTCGCCAATGTGGCTAGCTGTACGCCGGTGGCCCAGTCGGGAACTTTTGCCGCGCCGCAAAAGACCTGTGCCTACGAAACGGTAGGCACCGACGCGACAAACCTGACAACTTGTACCACTGTAGCTCAGTCGGGCAGCGCACCTTATGCCGGCCCGGCGGTTAGCTGTGCCTACTCGGGGACTGTCGGCGCTACCGACCTGAACGCGAGCACCTGCACCGTTCATGACTCGGGAGGATCCCCTTATACCGGGGGCGCGAAAGTCGCGTGTGCTTACAATGCGACACCCGTGGTAAGCAATGATGTGGCGTCGTGTACCACCGTGGCGCAATCGGTTGCCACGACGAACGGCACGGTGTACAGCCCGGCCTACACGTGCGCCTATGGCACTACCACCGGCTATACGGATGCCACCGTTGCGTGTGTTCCTGTTGCACAATCGGGAGGGCCGTCTTTCGTCGGGCCAGCGAGAGAATGTGCTTATACCACGCCCTCGGTCGATACTTTTACCGGGACATGTACTCCAGCGGCACAGGATAATACCAATCTCACGGCCATAAATTGTGTAGCCGGTTCTTTCCCGGTAGTTGGTGCGGCGGTGGATTCCACCGTGGACACCTGTTCGACGGCGGCGACCTCCAGTGGTAGCCCGGTCGTCGTCAGTACGGCGACCACCTGTACCTACCAGGCGCCGGTAACGGTCAATACCGCCACCTGTACCCCTGTCACGGCATCGGTGGCATCGCCCTATGTGACAGCAGTCACCTGTCAGGTCAGCGACAGCGGCTATGTGGCCGTGGCACCGACCTGTACACCGGTCGGCACGCCCCCGGCCAGCTTTGATGCTAGCGGAACACTCGTCGAGTGCCGGACAACGAACCAGATCGGCACCGCCGCCGCACCGGTTCCGGCAGTGAGCTGCACGCCAGGGACTGACGCCGGCACCATGGTACAAACCAATTGCACCTCGCTGCTCAGCACCGGCCCGACGCCAGTCGACCCGGCGACCTGCACGACGGTCAACCCCGGTGTCGCTCCAGACTATGTCAAAACCCTGTGCACGACAACGAACACGGCGTCGACGGTCATGGGGTGCGGAACCCAGACGGCCACCCCGCCGCTCTGGCAAACCGTGACCTGTGCCGATATCGCCGGCTCGGGTACCACCAACACACTGGCCGACGTGGCGGCCTACTATTACTACACCGACTTGCGGACACCGGCGCTCGGCAATTGCACCGGAGCCATAGTGCCCCCGGCGGTAACCGGCGGTGCCCTGTGTCCGGCAACCGGTCCCGATACGATGAACAATGTCCCGACAACGAGCAGGGACCCACTCAACACGCAGCATATGACAACATTTACGCTCGGTCTGGGTGCCTCGGGTTACATGAAGTACTCGGACACCTATTTGACTGATACCAGTGGTGACTATTCAACGGTGTACGGGGTCGCCCCGCACGCACCGGCCAATGGTATAGCTGCCGATCCGTCCAATGGCGTTTGCTCCTGGCAATCCACCGGTAACTGCAACTGGCCTTTCCCGGCCAGTGACGAGCAAACCACCATCGACGACCTGTGGCATGCCGGGGTCAATGGACATGGCGCCTATTTCAGCGCGACCGACCCCAAATCGCTGTCGAAGAGCATTTCCAGTGCGTTGGCGGGCGTTGCCGCCGCCGGCGGAGCATCGGCGTCACCGACGATCAGTAATCCCAGTCTTACTCCGGCCGATAACTATATATTCATCAGCACTTATACAACGTCGGACTGGACCGGCGAACTGGTGCGCAGGCAACTGGATCCCTTCACTGGAGCCGTTTCAGCAACGCCTGACTGGGCCGCCCAGGGCAAGCTCGATGCCAAAACACCCGCGTCACGCAACATCTACACTTTCGACTCCAGTGTCGCGGTCACCAAACTGAAAGCCTTTACCAGTGCGAACTTCGCAGGAAATGTCAATTTCCTAACGCCGCATATTTCTACTTCACCGTCCGGTCTGACCCAGTTTCTCTGTGCCTCGGTTGATACCTGCCTGTCCGCAACGGATCAGGATAATGCCAACGCACTCGGGGCGACCGGTGCCAATCTGGTCAATTTCCTGCGCGGTGTGCGCACCAACGAAGGCGCGATCGATGACAACAACAAGTTTTATCGGCAGCGCCAGAGCGTCCTGGGTGACATGGTCAATGCGGAGACGGTGTATGTCAACAAGCCGGTCGACAACTTTGCTGATGCAGGCTACAGCGACTTTGTTACTGCGCAGGCGACACGGCAGGCGGTAGTCTATTCCGCTTCCAATGACGGCATGCTGCATGCCTTTGCAGCCAAGGGCGATGCCGCAACGGAAGCACTGGTTGAAGCTGCAGCCGCGGCCAGTGAGGCCTATTACCTGAATCCGACAACAGCATTGAAAACAGCGGCTGACGCCGCTGCACTATCGGCGGCAACGGCGGTAGGCGCGGATACCACGATCGGACAGGAGCTTTGGGCCTATATCCCGTCGATGGTCATTCCCAATCTTTACCGCCTGGCTGACAAAAACTACAGTAACAAGCATCGTCCCTTTGTCGATGCCTCGCCAGTGGTTGGCGATATTTGTGTCAGCAACTGTTCAACAGCAGCAGCGACCGACTGGAGGACGATTTTGGTCGGTGGCCTGGGGCGCGGTGGACGCGGCTATTACGCGCTGGATATAACTGTCCCCTCCAGCCCGAAGGCCTTGTGGGAATTCACCAATGCTGATCTGGGCTATACTTTCGGCAATCCGCAGATCGTCAAGATGTGTGATGACGCAACTTGCACAACCAAGACCTGGGTTGTGCTGGTGACCTCCGGTTACAACAACATTCCCAACGAGGATGGAGCCACCGGCGACGGCATCGGCCGACTGTTTGTTCTTAATGCGGCGACCGGTTCGCTGATTCGAGCGATATCGACCGGGGTCGGTGATTCCACCAGTCCGAGCGGATTGGCAAAAATTACCGCCCAGGTCATCAATCCATCATCGGACAATACGGCTGAAGCGGTTTATGGCGGTGACCTGTACGGAAATCTCTGGCGTTTCGACATCAACGATACGATTGGCGGAGGGGGTGATGCCAATGACAATTATGATGCGCAGCTCTTGGCGATTCTCAAGGACGGAGCCGGCAACCTGCAGCCGATCACGACCAAGCCGGAAGTGGGTTATATCCCGAAAGCCAACGTCAAGGTCGTTTTTGTCGGTACCGGGCGTTTTCTAGCCGGGTCCGATGCCAGCGATACCAGCCAGCAGTCGCTTTATGCGATCAAGGATGTCCGGGCGGCCGGAACGACACCTGCAACGGCAATTTTTAACAATCCGGGTGGGGCACCACGGGCGCTGGGATTAAATGCCACAACTGGGTTTGTCCAGCAAGTTCAGAGCGAGATAAATTGCCCTGTCGGTGCCTCGGCGAATATTTGTGATCCGACGCTGGTTCCGACACCAAAGGTCCTGAGCAGCACCAATAATCCGGTTGATTTTTCGTCGGATAATGGTTGGTTCGTCGATTTAATCAATGCTTCGGAGCGCGCAAATACCGATCCGGCGCTCGCGCTGGGGGTGTTGGTTTACAACACAAATGCCCCCAGTCTGGCGGCTTGTGACGTGGGCGGTAAGAGTTATCAGTACTGGCTGAACTATGAGACTGGTGGGCCTCTTGCCGCACCGGGAACTTTCGCTGTGGTTGGCTTCAAGCTGCTCGATGGGCTGGCATCCAAGCCTGTTTTTGCGATGGATAAAACCGGTAATCTGATAGTGTATACCGGTTGTAGCGGACCAGACTGTCCCAAGAAAACCGATCCTACTGATCCACCACTGAAATCGGTTACCCGGCGTACCTCATGGCGTGAACTGATCAGGGAGCAATAACGGCCAAGCGAGTGCTGTTACCCCAAACCCTGTCAACTACGGCACCGTTACGGGTGCCGTAGTGCTTGATGAGCCCCGACTGGTATTTTCAGAGCTCGTGGCTCGCAGGTTCTTAGCTTGGGTTAGTTATAGCGTAACCCGACACCCTTCGAACCTTGGCGTTAAGAGCATGGTAAGCACACAGAGCTAAAGCCGCTGTCCCAACCTGCAAGTAATCCGCTCCCCGCGTGAGAAAATGCGCGAAACCGGATGTCACACTCCAACAATGTCTGATAAGCCCCATGTTCTCGCCAGATTGACGCCCTCCATGCTGAACCTTGAACGTAGCAACAAGAATCTTGCCAGGCGCCGCTTTCTGATGGCCCTCGGCGTTTCCTTGTTGCTGCACTTCGGTGTGCTTTCGAAACCTGGCTTTTTCTCTACGGCCAAAGAGGGGACAAGCCACAGTCCTTTGCAAGTCAGCCTGGTGGCGCCTGCGGCCACGGTTTCCGCGCCGATCCAGCCACCAGCGGCAAGTGTTCCCGAAGTCGTGTTGTCTGCGCAAGAGAACAGGGTCGCCCAGAAGATTGAAAAACCCCCCAGTACACTGGTTATCGCGGTGAAACCGGCTGAACCGAAGAACGAAGCACCGCCCAGAATTCCGGAAGTCTTGGTAAAGCCATCTGAAGCAAAGCCTGCCGTCGCGGCAAGTGAACAGACGTCTTCTCCGCCAGCGAAAGAGTCGTCAGATCAGTCTCCCGGAGTTCCATTGCCCGGACTGACCGGCCAGGTCAAACAGGTTACGATCGAGTTCGAGATTTATTCTGGTGCAGACCGGCAATTGATGGGCTCAGGACAGCACCGCTATGTCTCAGATGATGGCAGGAATTACGGGGTGAGCATCAAACAGTTGCTCAATGACGGTGACCCGGTCCAGGTCCAGCCGTGGCAAATGGAAATCTCGGGAACCATCGGCAGACTGGGGCTGAACCCCATACTTTTCCAGATACAGGGGGCGGTGCCCGAGCGACTGATGGCGATTAAGGAGGTCACGGAAAATTTATCTGCGTTACCTGCCAAGGGGCGCAGTGGCCGTATGCCCGATGGCCTTCTCGACCGTCAGAGCCTGCTTTATCAGTTCATGCTGCAGCCACCCATTCTGACCGGTGGAAAACTATGGCTCTCCGACGGCGCGACACACCGTGTTTACACGTATCGCCTGGGAGGTATCGAGACCTTTATCATCCCCTCACTCGGAGGAGTACGCACCATCAAACTGGTTTTGTCGACCAGCGACAGCCCAGAAATCATCGAGCTGTGGCTGGTGCCGGACTTGCACTATTTGCCGGCCAAAGTCCGTCATATCGACCGGCAGGGCGTGGTTACCGAGCAGGTAGTGACCTCGCTGGA